>JADGPE010000030.1 GCA_017882605.1 Thermoleophilia bacterium
TGCACGAGCTCGCGCTGCGCGTCGGTGCCGGTCATCATCGCGAGGATCACGTCGCGGCCGTGGAGGATGTGGAACGACTCCTCCCAGCAGATCTTCTTCATGATCCGCGCGTACGGCGCGTACGAGCACTTGAGGAGCGCCTTCTGGGAGATGATCGCCGCCGCGTCGACGAGCCACGCGATCACGCCCACGTCGCCCCAGGTCTTCGTCGGGTAGTGGAAGACGTTGTGGAACTTCGCCTTGCCGGAGAGCAGGTCGGCGAACATCGCGTCGCGCGGCTTGCCGAGGTCCTCGGCGACCCGGTAGATCAGCTGTGCGTGGCCGACCTCGTCCTGCACCTTCGCGGTCAGCGCCAGCTTCCGCTGCAGCGTCGGTGCCTTGAGGATCCACTCTCGCTCGGGGAGCACGCCCATCAGCTCGCTGTTCGCGTGCATCTCGATGAACTTGACCAGCTTCTGCCGGTACTCGTCCGGCAGCCAGTCCGTCGCCTCGACCTGTCCGCCCTCCTGGACGTAGGCGAGGAATTCCTGCGTACGAGCGTCCACGCGCTGGGCCTCCCTACCGATCGTTAGGGTGGAAAGCATAGATGTCCTCGAGGCGGTTGGAGCTGACCAGGGTCGCCGCGCGGCTGTTCGCGGAGCGCGGCTACCAGGGCACGTCGCTGGCCGACCTGGCGGACGAGCTCGGCATGCAGAAGCCCTCGCTCTACCACCACATCGCCTCGAAGGAGGACCTGCTCTGGGACGTGGCGTGGGAGGGCGCGGAAGCGTTCCACGCAGGCCTCGACGGCGTCCCCGCGGACGCGCCCGCGACCGAGCGGATTCGCCTCGCGCTCCGCGCGCACCTCGCCGTCGTCGCCGGTCAGCTCGACATCGCCACGGTCTTCGTCCGCGAGTGGCGCTACCTCGAGGGCGAACGGCGCGACCGTTTCGTCGCGGAGCGGCGCCGCTACGAGGAGCGGATCCGCTCCCTCTACCGGGAGGGCGTGGAGGGGAGCGAGCTGCGGACCGATCTCGATGTCGCCACCGCCGCGCTGCTCTTCCTCTCGGCGGCGAACTGGGCCTACACGTGGCTCCGGCCCGGCGCGGACACGACGCAGCTCGCCGACCGGCTCTATGCCGTCCTCCTGGAGGGAATGCGGGGCTACGCCACGCCCGACTGACCAAGCGGGATGTGGGTGCGCGCGCTCCACCTGCCGCTCGGCTCGTCCTCCTCGATCAGGACGACTTCGCGCGCGCGGGCGGCGATCGGCAATCCGAGGTCGACGTCGAGCGGCGTCTCGCTGACCGTCAGGTGCGGGATCACCTCGTCGAAGGCGCCCTCGTACGGCGGCGTCCCGGGCCAGCGCTGCCAGACCGCCGCCGTCAGGTCGGCAAAGCGCCACTGCGGTGCAGGCCGGAGCCACACGACGCCGTTCTCGAACTGCTCGACCCGGTCGAGTGTGAAGTCGAAGGCCGGGAAGCGCGCGAAGACCTCCCGCAGGGCTGCTTCGTCCACCTGGTCCGGTGCGAGGAACGGAAAGAGGATCGTGATGTGAGCCGGCACGCCGAGCGCCGCGGAAGGATCGCGGGCGAGACGGATCGCTCCGACGGCGGGCTCAGCCTCCGGCACCGGAAGGATCAGGGCGGTGCGGCGTGTCATGCTCGCCAGCGTGAAGCGTGCGCTCCTGATCGTCAATCCCTACTCGACGCACGTGACCGGACGACGGATCACCGAGGTCGAGCAGGCACTGCGTGAGCGGGTCGAGCTCCGGACCGAGTTCACCCAACATCCCGGCCACGCCACCGAGCTTGCTGCGGAGGGAGCGGCGTCGGACGTCGACGCGATTCTTGTCTTCTCCGGCGACGGGACCTACAACGAGGCACTGAACGGCGCCCACGGCGAGGTGCCGTTCGGGT
Source organism: Thermoleophilia bacterium (assembly GCA_017882605.1). Lineage (GTDB taxonomy): Bacteria > Actinomycetota > Thermoleophilia > Gaiellales > Gaiellaceae > PALSA-600. The sequence goes on from JADGPE010000030.1 coordinate 1,899, forward strand.
TCCTCCCGGGCGGCGGCACGAGCGTCCTGCCCCGAGCGCTCGGCGTGCCGCGCGATCCCATCGAGGCCGCCCGGGCCGCCGGCGCGGCGATCGCCGAGGGGAGGCTGCGCCGGATCTCGCTGGGGGCCGTGAACGGCCGGCGGTTCTGCTTCTCGGCGGGCCTCGGCTTCGATGCCGAGGCGGTCCGCCGCCTCGACGCCCTCGGTCGTGCTCCAGGGGGCGCCCGGCCCGGGGACGCAGCCTTCATGCGCGCGATTGCGAAGATGCTCTTCGAGCGCCGTGGCCGCTGGGACGCCCAGCTCGAGATCGAAGGCGTCGGACGCGCAGCGTTCGTGCTCGTCGCGAACGGCGATCCGTACACGTACGCGGGATCGCTGCCGCTGCGGATCGCACCGCAGGCGCGCTTCGAGCTCGGCATCGACTTCGTCGCGCCGTCGCGGGTGCGGGCGCGGAACGTGCCTCAGATCCTGTCGTGGATCGTGCGTGGTAACGGCTATCCGGACTGGGTCCTGACCGGGCACGACCTCGACCGGATCGACGTGCGGTGCGACCGGCCGCTGCCGTTGCAGGCCGACGGCGAGGACCTCGGCGACTTCGACTCGGTCGTCTTCGAGGCGAGACGCGATGCGGTTTCTGTGCTGGTGTAGCGCGGTGGTCGTCCTCGCGTCGTGCGGGGGCGGTCAGCGCACGGCGGTGCACGACCCGTTCGCCTACAAGACGTCGGCGCCGCTGGCGGTCGCAGACAACGGCGTCTACGCGACGAGCCGGTGGGCGACGATCCGCGACATCTCCTTCTCCGGCGTCGACGGCTCGCGCGTCTCCGCGTACGTGGTCGTGCCGCGGAGCGCGGGCCGTCACCCCGCCGTGCTCTTCCTGCACGGCTCGGGCGGCGATCGTCGCGATCTGATCTTCGAGGCCGTGTTGCTCGCGAGGCGAGGCGCCGTGACGATGACGATCTCGCAGCCCAACGACGTCGCGACCTTCCGTCCGCTCGTCGTCAACGCGCGCCGCGCCCTCGACGTGCTGGACGCGAGGAGCGACGTCGACGCGAAGCGGATCGGCGTCGTCGGCTTTTCGCTCGGTGCGCAGACGTCCGCCATTCTCGTCGGCGACGACCGCCGGCCGAGGGCCGCCGGGATCATCGGTGGGCGCGGTACCGACGTCGCGCGCTACTGGATCGGCCGCTCCCGAGCCGACCTGTTCTTCCAGGCGGGGACGCGGGACGCGGTCGTCCCGCATGCACAGCTCGTGGCGCTCGAGCGCGCGGCGCCCGACCATCCGCGTGTGCGCTGGTACGACGCCGGTCACGTCGTCAACGCGGCGATCCGCCGCGACCAGCTCGCTTGGCAGGCCGCTGAGCTCGGGCTCAGGTAGCTTCCGCGACGCGTTGACGGAGAGCGAGCTCCTCGAGCTGTATCGCCGCATGGTGCTGCTCCGCACCTATGACGAGCGGTCTGTCGTGTACCACCGCCAAGGGCGGATCGGCACGTACGCGATGTTCTGGAACCACGAGGCGATTCAAGCCGGCGCGACCTTCGCGCTCGGCGACGACGACTGGATCTTCCCGTCCTACCGAGAGTCCGCGATCGGCCTCCTGCGCGGCATGCCAGCGGAAATGATCCTGCAGTGGTGGCGCGGGCATCCGTCCGGATGGTGGAACCCGGCGGATTGGAACGTCGCGTCGATCGCCGTCCCGATCGCGACACACGTGCCCCACGCCGCGGGTCTCGCGTGGGGGAAGAAGCTACGCGGCGAACACGTGGTGGCGATGGCGTTCTTCGGTGACGGCGCGACGAGTGAAGGCGCGTTTCACGAAGGTGTGAACTTCGCAGCCGTGATGAACGCGCCGGCTGTGTTCGTCTGCAACAACAACCAGTGGGCGATCTCGACGCCGATCGAGGCACAGACTCGCGCCGAGACGCTCGCCGACAAGGCCGTCGGCTACGGCATCCCCGGCGTTCGGGTCGACGGGCTCGACGTGCTGGCGGTGTATGAAGCCGCGCGTGAGGCGGTCGACCGTGCTCGTGCCGGTGGCGGTCCGACGCTGATCGAGGCCGTCCACTACCGGGCCGCACCGCATGGGACGGCCGACGACCCGCGTGCCTACATCGACCTCGCGCGTGTCGAGGCGGAGCGAGCCCATGAGTGCGTCGGCCGCTTCGAAGGCGTCCTGCGGGAGGCGGGCCTGCTGACCGACGAGCTCGTCGCGTCGATGCGCAAGGACGCCGAGGACCTGATGCGCGCCGGCATCACGACCGCCGAGGCGGAGGCGCCTCCCGACCCGGAGCTCGTCTTCGCACATGCCTACGTCGACCCTCCGCCGAACCTGCGCAATGGCTGAGCTGACGCTCGTCGAAGCGGTGAACGACGCACTCCACACGGAGCTCGCGCGCGACGAGAACGTGCTCGTGCTGGGCGAGGACGTCGGCCGCGCCGGTGGGGTCTTTCGAGCGACGGCGGGGCTGCTCGACCGGTTCGGTGCCGACCGCTGCGTCGACACGCCCCTCGCCGAGGCGGGCATTCTGGGCGCTGCGGTCGGGCTCTGCATGGCGGGTTGGCGGCCCGTGTGCGAGATGCAGTACGACGCGTTCTCGTATCCCTGTCTCGACCAGCTGATCACGCACGTGGGGCGCTATCACTGGCGGACCGGCGGCCGGATGCAGTTCCCGATCACGATCCGCATGCCGTACGGCGGCGGCGTTCGCGCGCCCGAACTGCACGATGACTCGCCCGAGACGTATTACGTGCACACCCCGGGGATCAAGGTCGCGATCCCGTCGACGCCGGCCGACGCGAAGGGACTGCTCGCGGCGGCGATCCGCGATCCCGATCCGGTTGTGATCTTCGAGCCGAAGTTCGTCTACCGAACTGCGCGCGGCGAGGTTCCGGAAGGTGAGCACGTCGTGCCGCTGGGGCGGGCACGGATCGCGCGCGAAGGGTCCGACGTGACGTTGCTCGCGTACGGCGCCATGGTGCCGGTGTGCGAGCGCGCGGCGGAGGAGCTTGCGGGCGACGCGTCGTGCGAGGTCGTCGACATCCGCTCCCTGCGACCGCTCGACGAGGAGGCGATCCTCGCGTCGGTCGCGAAGACCGGCCGCGTCGTGATCGTCCACGAAGCGCCTCGCACCGTGGGCTTCGGCGCGGAGCTTGCGGCACTCATCGCCGAGCAGGCGATCTTCGACCTGCAGGGACCGGTGCTCCGGGTGACGGGCTTCGACGTCCCGTACCCGTACTGGACGATCGAGGACTCCTACGTTCCCTCCGTCGCGCGCGTGACGCAGGCCGTCCGCAAACTCCTCTGAGCGGAGAGCGCCTTCGCCTCTGGCTCGAGCGCGACCGCCGCGGCGCGGGCTACCACCTGCGTGACGCCGCGACCGGCGAACGGGTCACGTGGGAGGACCCGCGGCTCCGCGTCGTGCCCGTTGCGGGTGTCTCGTTCCGGCCGGAGGCGGTCGCGGACGCGTCGTTCGACCCCGGCCGGCGCCTCGTGCTCGTGCCCGAGCCGGAGAACGAGCACGATCCGAACGCGGTTGCGATCTGGAACGAGGAACGCACGCTCCAGGCGGGGTACGTGCCGCGAGAGGTGGCCGCCGAGCTGGAGGGAGCCGAACTGGCGGTGGCGCTGTGGCGCGCCGGCGAGGGGCTGCGCGTGCTGCTCGTGCCTGCGGGCTCGTGGATCGGACGGCCGCGCAGGTAGCCTCGACGCCGTGCCGTACGAGTTCAAGCTGCCGGATCTCGGCGAGGGCCTGACCGAGGGGGAGGTCGCCCGCTGGCTCGTCGCGGAAGGCGATGAGATCGCCGAAGACCAGCCGCTCGTCGAGATCCAGACCGACAAGACGACGGTCGAAATCCCTTCTCCCGCCGCGGGAACGGTGACCAGGATCCACGTCGCCGAAGGCGACGTCGTCCCCGTCGGGACGGTGCTGATCGTGATCGGCGGCGACGGCGCCGACGCCCCAGCGCCCGTCCTTTTGGACAAGTCCCGGGGACAGTCCCCGGGATCTGTCGAAACGAGGCAGGTCGAGCGCGTGCAGGCGACGCCGCTCGTGCGGCGGATCGCGCAGGAGCTCGGCGTGGCGCTCGAGTCGGTGCAGGCGACGGGGCCCGGGGGGCGGATCACCGAGGACGACGTGCGCGGCGCGGTGGTGGGCGGTGGGGCGGCGCCTGCCGACGGACGGCGCGAGAAGGTGCGGGGCGTCCGGCGGCAGATCGTCGAGCACCTGACCCGGGCGCACCGTGAGGTGCCCGCCGTCACGTACGTCGAGGAGTGCGACTTCTCGAACGTCGACCTGAAGCAGCTGCTGCCGGCCGTGCTGCGGGCGACGGCGCTCTCCCTGCAGGAGTTCCCCGAGCTGAACGCGCGGCTCGAGGGAGACGAGATCGTTTACCTCGACCGCTACGACCTCGGGGTCGCCGTGCAGACCGCGCAAGGGCTCGTCGTGCCCGTCGTCCGTGGGTGCGCCGACCGCAGCCTCGAGGAGCTGCGGGCTGACGTCGATACGCTCGCCGAGAAGGCACGTGCCGGCAAGCTCGACGCCGAAGAGCTCCGCGGCTCGACGTTCACCGTGACGAGCGCGGGCAAGCTCGCGGGGCTCTTCGTGACGCCGCTCGTCAACTATCCGGAAGTCGGCATCCTCGGCATCCACCGCATCGGGCCGCGGCCCGTCGTCCGCGACGGCGAGATCGTCGTGCGCGCGCTGGGGAACGTCAGCGTCACCTTCGACCACCGCGTCGTGGACGGCGCGCGAGCGGCGCAGTTCGCTCTCGCCGTGATCGCCCGGCTGGAGGCCTGAGCCGGCACACGCGCGGGCCGGCACGGGCCTCGACGTACACTCGGTCTCGTGGGGGACTGGTACACGATCGGGATCCTCGTCGGGCTCGGGACCGCGCTCGGCATCGCCGCGACGGCCGTCGCCCGGCGTGCGCTCATCGGGCTCGTCGTCGCCGCCGCGGCGGCGGTCGCGATCGGTTTCGGTTTCGGCCAGTGGGACGAGGCGCTCGGCGGGCTCGTGGGAGCGGTCTGCGGCGCCCTCGGCTCGGCGCCGCTCGTCTCGGGAGCGCTGCGGCGCGGCGGAACGAGGAGCGGCACGTCGATCCTGCTCGGCCTCGCCGCGCTCGCCGGCGCGGCGCTCGCTTTCGTTCCCGTGATCGGCTACCTCGAGGCGATCGCCGTGCCGGTCCTCGGCGCGCGCCTGCGCCGCCGGTCGCCCGACACACACGCGGGTCTGCGCACCCTCGCGCGGGACTGAGCCCGGTGCCGAAACCCGTCGTACTGGTCGTGATCGACGGTCTCACGCCGTCGATGTTCGAGAGTGCGGACGCCCCTGCGCTCCGGTTCCTCGCCGAGCACGGTGAGTACCGTCGGGCCGCGTCGACCTTCCCGTCGCTCACCCCGGTCTGCCTCTCGTCGATTGCGACCGGCGCACATCCCGACGTTCACCACATCCCCCATCTCGTGTGGTGGAACCGCGCGGAGCAGCGCATCGTCGAATACGGCTCGTCGTTCGGCGCGGTTCGCGCGGCCGGGCTCGCACGGTCGCTGCGCGACACGATCATCGATCTGAACCTGCGCCACCTGTCGCAGGACGCCGAGACGGTCTACGAGGCGCTGGAGGACGCAGGCCTGACGACGGCGGCGATCAACATCACCTGCTATCGCGGGCGCAACCGCCACCTGCCGACGATTCCCGGCGTGCCCGCCGTGTTCGGGCCGAAGCGGTTCTTCTGGTACTCGCTCTACGAGAGCGACCGCACCGGCTCGCCGATCGCAGTGCGCAACCGTGCACTCGGCTCGATCGACGCCTACGCCGCATCGGTCGGCCGGTGGCTTGTCACGCGTGACGGCTTCGACCTGCTCGTCTACTACCTGCCGGACTACGACTACGCGTCACATGCCGCCGGGCCTGACAGCGCACACGAGGCGCTTGCGCGCAGTGACGCCGCAGTGGCCGCCCTGATGGACGCCGCAGGCGGGCCGGATGCGTTCCTCGAGCGCTATGCGGTCGTCGTCTGTTCCGATCACGGGCAGTCGAAGGTCGAGCAGGTGGCGAGCCTCGATGCAGGCGGCGGCCTCGTGACTGCGTCGAATCGCGCTGCGATGGTCTACACGGCGGACGCGCGCGCGGTCGCAGAGCGCTTCGACGCTCAGCCGGCGGCGGGGATCGTCCTGTTCCGGGAGGACGGCCGCATGGTCGTCCGCAAGGACGGTGACGAGGACGAGGCGCTGCTCGACGAGGTGCCCGACGGTCGTGTGCGCGCAGCCGCCGCACTAGCGAACCCGAATGCCGGTGAGGTGCTCGTGTCGGCCACGCCGGGCTGGGAGTTCGTCGACCTCGCGGGGCGACACCATGCCGGGGGCGGCAGCCACGGCTCGCTCGAGGCCGCCGACTCGGAGGTGCCCATGCTCACCGTCGGTCTCGGGCCGCCGCCCGCCTCGATCACCGGGATCAAGGAGCTCGTCGCGACCCACTTCGGCGTGCCGGTCCGTCGTGCCGGCTGACTGGGTCGACCGCCAGCTTCGCGACCGAGGCATCCGGGACACGCGGGTGCTCGACGCGATGCGCGCCGTCCCGCGCGAGTCGTTCGTCCCGGAGGAGGAGAGGAAGCACGCGTGGGACGATGCGGCGCTCCCACTCGGTTACGGCCAGACGATCTCGCAGCCGTACGTCGTCGCACTGATCTGCCAGGCGCTTGCGCTCCAGGGCGACGAGCTCGTGCTGGACGTCGGAACGGGCTCCGGCTATCAGGCCGCGGTGCTCGACGAGCTCGCAGCGCACGTGATCTCGGTGGAGCGCATCCCGGAGCTGGTCGAGGTCGCCCGGCTGAACCTCGCCGCAGCCGGGCACCGTTCCGTGGAGGTGCTCCTCGGCGACGGTTCGCTCGGCGTGCCCGCACGCGCACCGTTCGGGGCGATCGCAGTCGCCGCCGCCGCGGCCGAGCTTCCGCAGCCGCTGGTCGACCAGCTCGCGCCCGGCGGGCGGCTCGTGCTGCCGCTCGGCGGGTATCTCGTGCTGCTCACGGAGGCGGCCGGCCGGCGGCGCGTCGAACCGCTCGCCCCGGTGCGGTTCGTGCCGCTCGTCACCGGTCTCCTACCCTGAGCACCTGAGCGTGGCGTTGTCCGCTAGCCTCGCCCGGATGTCTGCCGCAGGACGCACCGTCCAGGCGCTGCGCCGCCCGCACAACTGGATCCAGCTCGCGAAGTTCGGCGCCGTCGGTGCGACGGGCTTCGCCATCAACCTTGCGGTCTACAAGGCCCTGCTCGGCATCGGTGCGCACAGCGCCGCGGCGGTCTCGTTCATCGTCGCGGCTGCGAGCAACTACTGGTGGAACCGCCACTGGACGTTTTCGGGCCAAAAAGGCAGCTTCGCGCTTCAGGGGATGCGCTTCTATGCGGTCTCGGTCGCCGCATTCGTCGTCAACCAGATCTGGCTCGCCGTCTTCCTCGACTGGCTCGGCTGGGGCAAGGTCGTCTCGCAGGCGATGGCGATCATCCTCGTCACGCCGCTCAACTTCCTCGGCAACAAGCTCTGGTCCTTCCGCAAGTGAGATTTGCCCTAGTCCTCGTGTTGGCGCTCGCGTTCGTCCCCGCGGCGCCCGCGGGGACGACGACGGGGACGATCCCCACACCGCAGATCCCCGCAGCCCAGACGTCGCCACGGACGGCGATGCGGCAGGCGATCCAGCTCTTCCTCGCGTACGACAAGGTCGCGGATTGGCTGAAGCGCTATCCGCCCAACCCGGTCACCGATGCCACGTTCGCGGACGGCGTCTGGACCGTGCACGTCTCCTCGGGGAAGGCGGGCGAGATCGCGACCGGGAAGGTGGACGACGCGAGCGGGGCGGTCACGGAGGCCTGGACCGGCCCGCAGGTCGCATGGAAGATGGCGCGCGGCTACAAGGGCGCGTTCGGCGGAGCCAAGATCAACAGCACCTGGGTCTGGCTGTCGTTCTGCGCGCTCTTCCTGGCCGGGCTCATCGATTGGCGGCGACCGCTCTCGGTGCGCAACGCCGACCTGCTGGTGCTGCTGTCGTTCTCGGTCTCCCTCTGGTTCTTCAATCGCGGCGACGTCTTCACGGCGATGTCGCTTGCGTATCCCCCGCTGGTCTGGCTGCTGGTGCGGTGTGTCTGGATCGCGCGGTCGGACCGCCCCGCGCGTGGTGCGCCCGTCTGGCCGGTCTGGGTGCTCGCAGCGGCGACGGTGTTCGTCGCAGGTTTCCGGGTCGGGCTGAATGTGCGCGCGTCGAACGTGATCGACGTCGGCTACTCCGGAGTGATCGGGGCCGACCGCATCGCGCACGGCCAGAGCCCGTACGGCCACTTTCCGGTCGAGGACGACCGGCCCAAGTGCGGCCCCGCCGATTCCGACGGCGAGGTCCGCGACCGGATCCAGACGAACGGCCGGTGCGAGAACGCGAACCCGCTCGGGGATACCTACGGGCCGGTCTCCTACCTCGCGTATCTGCCCGGCTACGCGATCTTCGGCTGGAGCGGCCAGTGGGACTCGCTGCCCGCGGTGCATCTGACGTCGATTCTCTTCGACCTGCTCGCGGTCGTCGGTCTGGCGCTCGTCGGCCGGCGCTTCGGCGGGCCCCGACTGGCCGCTGCCCTCGCGTTCTCGTGGGTCGCGTGGCCCTTCACGCAGTACGCGTCGAGTTCGAACACGAACGACGCGATCGCCCCCGCACTGCTCATCTGGGGCTTCCTGGCACTGACGAGCCCGCTCGCGCGCGGCGCGGCGGTCGCGGTCTCGGGCTGGACGAAGTTTGCGTCGTTGCTGCTGCTGCCGCTCTGGCTCGGCTACCCGGAAGCGCGGCGCGGGCGCTCGCTGGCAATCCTCGGGTTCGTGCTCGCCACGGCGCTCGTCTTCTTCGTGCTCTTCCTCGAGCCGTCACCGTGGCAGGCGGCGCGCGTCTTCTACAACCGCACGGTCGGCTACCAGGTCGGCCGTGACTCACCGTTCTCGCTCTGGGACTGGCGGCAGTACCACGCCAAGGGCATCCCCGACCTGCACCTCGTGCAGCGTGCCCTCGAGGTGCTGCTCGTCGGCGGAGCGCTGGCCCTCGCCTGGGTGCCCCGGCGGCGCTCGCCCCTGCGCATGGCCGCGCTCACAGGAGCGGTGCTCGTCGGCTTCGAGCTCGTCCTGACGCACTGGTTCTATCTCTACCTGCCGTGGTTCTTCCCGTTCGTTGCTCTCGCGCTCGTCGCGCCGCTCCCCGGCGACGCGAAGGAAGGGGAGGTTGACGCGCCCGCGCCCGCGCCTGCGCCTGCCGTCGGCTGAGGCGCTCGCCGCAGGCGGTCTCTTCCTCGCCTGCTGGGGGCTTGTTCACCGGTGGTTCTGGGCCAGCGGCCAGCTCGTCGACTGGCCGACCTATCAGGCCTACGGCGACGCGATCCTGCACCACGGGCTCGTCCCGTACCGCGACTTCGCGGTCGAGTACCCGCCGGGCGCGTTGCCGCCCTTCATCGCCGCAGCGCCCTTCGGCGACTACGCCGCTGCGTTCGCCTGGCTGATGGCGGCCTGCGGAGTCGCGCTCGTGTTCGTCGTCGCCTCAGTCCGGCCGGCGGCAGCCTTCTTCGTCGCAGTGTCCCCGGTTCTCGCGGGCTCGTTGATCCTCAGCCGCTTCGACCTATGGCCTGCACTGCTCGCCGCCGCAGCCGTGGCGGCGCTGCTCGCTGAACGCCACAGGCTCGGCTGGGCGCTGCTGGGTGCCGCCGTCGCTGCGAAGCTTTGGCCGCTCGTCCTGGTGCCGCTCGCGCTCGTGTGGTCGGCTCGACGCGGCCGCGGCTGGGCCGCGCTCGCCGGCGCCGCCGTCGTCGCCGCTGCGTTCCTGCCCTTCGTCGTGCTCGCGCCCCACGGCCTCTGGTCGAGCCTGCATGGACAGGCGACACGGCCGCTGCAGATCGAGAGTCTCGGAGCGGCGCTCTTCACCACGCTCGGCCACCCGCAGGTGATCTCCTCGCACGGCTCGCAGAACATCGCAGGCCATGGTGGCGTCGCGACCGCGTTCGCCGTCGCACAAGGCGCTGTCCTGCTCGCGTTGTGGATCGCGTTCGCACGTGGGCCGGCGACGCGTGAACGCTTCCTGCGGTACGTGGCAGCGAGCGTTTGCGCATTCATCGCATTCGGCAAGGTGCTGTCACCGCAGTTCCTGCTTTGGCTCGTGCCGCTCGTGCCGCTCGTCCGTGGCCGTCGCGGCGCGGCAGCGACGGTGTTGCTGGCACTCGCTCTCGTGTTGACCCAGGTGTGGTTCCCGCAGCGGTACTGGGACTATGTCGGCTCGTTCCACCTCGCAGGCGTCGTCCTCGCCCGCGACCTCGTGCTGCTGGTGCTCCTTGCGGTGCTCGTCCTGCCGTTCAGGGTCGGGCAGGATCGCCGCGCGAGCTAGTCGATCTCCACGCGAACAGCGGTGCACGACGTCGCGCGGCCGTCTGTGTTGCACTCGACGAGTGCACCCTCGATCCGGACGTCGCGGGTCGCCGGCTCCAGTCGCGTCGGCATGCCGGTGAGGAAGCGCTTGAGCGCGTTGTGCTCGTCGCTTCCGATCACCGAGTCGTGCGGGCCGGTCATCCCCGCGTCGGTGATCGCGGCGGTCCCGCCGGCGAGCACCCGCGCGTCGCTCGTCTGCACGTGTGTGTGCGTTCCCAGCACGGCGGTGACCCGGCCGTCGAGGTAGCGGGCGAGCGCGACCTTCTCGCTCGTCGCCTCGGCGTGGAAATCGACGATCACGATCGGCGTGGTGCGCCGCGCCTCCTCGACCAGCCGATCGGCGGCGAGAAACGGGTTCTCGAACGGCTGCAGCGCGAAGATCCCGAGCAGGTTGATCACCGCGACCCCGTCGTGCACCGCGAGCCCGGTTCCCGGCGTCTGCGGCGACAGGTTCGCAGGGCGCAGCACGCGGTCGGTGCCGGAGAGGTACGGGGCGAAGCCCTGCTGTCCCCACACCCAGTTTCCGAGGGTGACGACGTCGGCTCCGCTCGCGAGCAGCTTGTCGGCGAGCTTCGCCGTGATCCCGCGACCCGAGGCGGCGTTCTCGCCGTTGACGATGCAGAAGTCCGCCGCGAGCTCCTGCCGCAGCGACGGGAGCCGCGATTCGATCGCCCGGCGGCCGGGCGCGCCGAACACGTCGGCGACGAACAAGATCTTCAAGAGCGGACCTTTCTAGCCCAGGGAGAGCGTCGCCGAGGGATGAACCTCGATCACGACGTGGTTCCCGGAATCGTTCGTATAGCGCGCGAGCGCCTGGCGCTCGGCGTGTGCGAAGTCGACGACGGAGCCGAGCTTCGAGCCGGCGGCCGTCACCGAAGAGCCGACGACGAGCGAGGGGTCGACCCGGACGTGCGAGACGGAGACCACGAGCGACGGAGCGTTCGTCGGCTGGATGTCGATCCGCGAGCCGTAGACGTGGTCGTCCAGCACCACGTCGTCGATCGCGACGATCGTTCCGTCGACCGGCGCGTAGACATCGGTGCCGGCAGGCGCCCCGACGTCGACCGACGACGAGCCTGGGCCGAGGCCGCCCGGCAGTTGATACCAGCGTGGCCGGCCCGACGAACCGCCGACGATCGAGTGCACCACGCGCTTCAGGAGCCCTTCGTTCGCCTGGGCGCCGAGGGGTGACAGTGCGAGCGCGCCTTCGCTTCCGCCCTGGAAGCCGATCGCCGTCACGCGGGTCTGGCTGACGGGCAACTGGAGCTGCAGCGTGCCGAATCGCGCGACGATCTCCGGCAGCGGTGGGCCGGCCGGCAGGAGGCGTGATGCGCTCGCGGGAGCGGCGGCGACCTGGGGCGAGCCCGACCCGCCGAACGCGGACAAGAGGAGCGTCACGACGCCCACCAGGAGCAGGGCCGCGAGCGCGGCGACCCGGCGGCGACGCCGCTCGACGTCGAGGTGGCGGCTTCGTGTCCTGCGGGCACGCCGGTTGGGCGCCGGAGGCGACATCGAGGGCACGGTAGCGCACGGCTCCTGGGCTTTCAACGCGAGGGTGCCGTCGAGCGGGAACGACCAGTCCCAGTCCGGCGGGCGAAGTGCGACCGCCGTGGCGGTAGCATCGGTTGCGTGAGCACGGACGGGCGCCCCCCGCGCATCGAGGTTCCGCGCTGGATTCAGCTCGTCGGCCTGCCCGTCCTGCTGGTGCTTGCCTGGGTAATCGCGACCGCCGCCGGTCATGTGGTCTTCCTGTTCCTAATCGCGGCGCTCGTCGCCCTGCTGCTGGACCCGGTCGTCCGTGGCCTCCAGCGGTGCCGCCTGCCCCGCGGCCTCTCGGTTGCGCTCGTGTACCTGAGCTTCCTGGCGGCGCTGGTGTTGGTCATCGTGGCGGTGGCGACCGCCGTCGTGGGACAAACGAAGACGGCGACCGACAGGTTCAACGGCTACTTCGCGAATCGTCACGGCACGATCGGACAGACGTCCGCCGACCGCGACGTCGACCGCCTCCAGCAGTGGCTCAACACGCATCACCTCAAGTCGGTGCACATCCGGAAACGCGGTCACAAGCTCGTACGGCAGATCCAACAGCGCGATGTCGGCAAGTACACGCACAAGATCGTCACCTTCGTCGAGGGCGCCGCGATCTCGATCGGCAAGACGCTGTTCTCCCTGGTGCTGCTGATCGTCGTGTCGGTGTACATGCTGCTCGACATGGAGCGGTTCGGCCGGGCGATCGACCGACGCCATCCGCCGCGGCGAGGTGAGGACACGTTGCTGCGGAGCATGGAGCACGCGTTGGCGTCGTACGTTCGCGGTCAGGTGCTGCTGTCGCTGATCATCGGCACGAGTGCCGGGTTCGGCCTCTGGGTGTTCGCGGCGGTGGGCCTCCTGCCGCATGCCCAGCAATACGCGTTGCTCTTCGGCGTGGTCGTCGCCGTCACGGAGGTCATTCCGTATCTCGGTCCATGGCTCGGCGCGATTCCTCCGCTCGCCTACGCGGTCGTCGTCCACCCGATCTCGGCTCTCTGGGTTGCGTTGCTCTTTCTCGGCATCCACCAGATCGAAGGACACGTGGTGGTGCCCAACGTGATGGGCAACGCCCTCCGGCTCCACCCGCTGCTCGTGATCTTCGGCCTCGTGGCCGGCGCCGAAATCTACGGGCTGCCCGGTGCGCTGACCGCCTTGCCGCTGCTCGCCGTCGCGCGCGCGATCTGGGAGTTCTTCGCGGACCGCGTCCACCTCGAGCCGTGGTCCGGCGGGGGCGATGTCCCGGTCGAGGTCGAGTTGGCCAAGACGCGTACCCTTCGGCCGTGAGCTCGTTCCCCGTCACCCGGCTGCGCCGACTGCGTCGGACCGGGCAGCTGCGAGACCTCGTCCGTGAGACGTCCCTCTCCGTCGACGACCTCGTGATGCCGCTGTTCGTCGCGCCCGAGGCGTCGCCCAACGAGCGCCTGCCCGGGCTTGCGCGCCACACGGTCGACTCGGTCGTGCGGGAGTGCGACGAGCTCCTCGCACTCGGCATCACGTCCGTGATCCTGTTCGGGCTCCCCGATGAGAAGGACGACGAAGGCTCCGGCGCCTGGATCGAGGACGGGGTCGTGCAACGGGCGCTGCGGGCGCTACGGCCACGTTTTCCGGAGCTCGTGCTGCTCACCGACGTCTGCCTGTGCGAGTACACGAGCCACGGCCATTGCGGCGTCATCGGCTCCGACGGCGAAGTCGACAACGACGCGTCGATCGAGTTGCTCGCGCGCACTGCCGTCTCCCACGTCGAAGCGGGAGCGGACGTCGTTGCACCGAGCGACATGATGGACGGCCGCGTCGGCGCGATCCGCGAGGTGTTGCCGCAGACGCCGATCGTCGCGTACTCGGCGAAATACGCGTCCGCGTTCTACGGCCCGTTCCGCGAGGTCGCGGACTCCGCGCCGGCGTTCGGCGACCGTCACGGCTACCAGATGGACCCTGGCAACGTGCGGGAGGCGCTGCGCGAGTGCGAACAGGACGTCGCCGAGGGCGCGGACATGCTGATGGTGAAGCCCGCGCTTCCGTATCTCGACGTGGTGCGAGCGGTCCGCGACCGATTCGAACTCCCGCTGGCCGCCTACAACGTCTCGGGCGAGTACGCGATGATCAAGGCCGCAGCCGCCGCCGGTGACCTCGACGAGCGACGTGCGGCGATCGAGTCGCTGACGGCGATTCGCCGCGCAGGCGCCGACGTCGTGTTGACGTACTGGGCCAAAGAGTTCGCGCAGTGGGCACGAGACTGATCAGCTCTCCGCTCTGGCATCGGGCGAAGAAGGTGATCCCGGGAGGTGTGAACTCTCCGGTCCGCGCCATGCGGGGCGTCGGGCTGGACGAGCCGTTCTTCGTCGAGCGCGGTCGAGGCGCGAGCATCGAGACGGCCGACGGCCGCACACTGCTCGACTGGGTGCAGTCGTGGGGGCCCCTGATCTTCGGTCACGCCGACCCCGAGACCGTCGAGGCGGTGCGCGAGGCGGCACTCGACGGAACGAGCTTCGGGGCTCCGACCGAGCGTGAGGTCGAGCTCGCCGTGGAGATCGTCGCTGCCGTGCCGTCGGTCGAGCGCGTGCGGCTCGTCTCGTCGGGCACCGAGGCGGCGATGTCGGCGGTGCGGCTCGCGCGCGGCTTCACCCGCCGCGACCGCGTGATCAAGTTCGCAGGCTGCTACCACGGCCATGCCGACCAGTTCCTCGCGAGCGCCGGCTCCGGACTGGCGACGCTCGGGATCCCGGCGTCGCCCGGTGTCCCCAGCGGCGTCACCGCCGACACGATCGTCTGCGAGTACAACGACGTCGACGGTGTGGCCGCCGCGGTCGAACGCTTCGGTGAAGGCCTCGCGGCGATCATCGTCGAGCCGGTCGCGGGCAACATGGGCTGTGTCCCGCCGCTCAGCGGCTTCCTCGAGGCACTGCGGCTGCTCTGCGACGCGACCGGTGCGCTGCTCGTCTTCGACGAGGTGATCAGCGGCTTCCGTGTTGCGCGCGGCGGAGCCCAGGAACGGTTCGGGATCACCCCGGACCTGACCGTGCTCGGGAAGATCGTCGGCGGCGGGCTGCCGCTCGCCGCGTTCGGCGGGCGGGCCGACGTGATGGAGCAGCTCGCGCCCGGCGGCGCGGTCTACCAGGCCGGCACGCTGAGTGGCAATCCCCTCGCGACCGCCGCCGGTCTCTCGGTGCTTCGGCGGCTGCGCGACCCACAGGTGTACGACGAGCTCGAGCACCGCGCCTCGCGCCTGGCCGCCGGGCTCGCGCCGTTCGGCTGCGTGCAGCGGGTCGGCGCGATGCTGACGCTCTTCCCGGATCGCACCGAGCCGGTCGAGCGGTTCACCGAGCTCGACGGCGAACGGTACGGCGAGCTGTTTCGCGATCTGCTCGAGCGCGGCATCTACGTCGCTCCGAGCCAGTACGAATGTCTCTTCCCGTCGCTCGCACACGGCGACGAGGAGATTGATTTGACGATCCATGCAGTTTCGTCCTTCTTCGAAGGCCGAAACCGCTAGTGGACGTGTTCGGGGCGATCGCGAACGGTGCCCGGTCCGAGAGCCGCGTCTGGGCAGCTGCGCTTCGGCCTAGCGACGAGCGCCAGCTCGTCGCGGTCTTTTCGGCTCTCGCCCCGACGCATTACGCGCTCGGGGTCGAGACCGTCTACGAGGCTTACCTCGTGCACTACGGCAAGCCGCGTCTCTTCGCGGTGCCGAACGCAGATGAGGCGATCCTCCTCGGCGACTACCTCTACGCCCACGGCCTCGTCCGGATCGCCGAGGCCGGCGGCGTGCCGGCCGTGGCGGTGCTGGCCGACCTGATCGCACGGTGCGCCGCCCTGCGCGCGGACTGCGCGGACGGCGACGGCGAGGCCTGGGTCGAGGCGGCGCGCGCGCTCGGCGGCTCGCCGTCGGAGGGCGAGGTCGCGAGCGCGCTGGCTCTCCACTTCGCTAGAGTCGCCGCATGATCTTCGATGCCGCGAGCGAGGGCACCCACGTCATCCTCGGGATGCTGATCGTCGGTCTCGTCTTTCTCGCCGTGATCGTGCTCGGGGAGCTGACGCACTGGGCCGGGCACCGCCGGGCCGAGCGCCGCCGCTCCCGCAGTTCCGCCTACTAGGAACCAGGCGGCTCACCACGACCCGCGCCTCGCACAGGGCGGCCACTAGACTCGCCGCGTGGTCAACGACCTGCGCGAGTGGATCGCCCTGCTCGAGCGCGAGGGGGAGCTCGTTCGCGTGGCCGCGGAGGTCGATCCGCGCCTCGAGGTGACGGAGATCGTCGACCGGACGGTGCGTTCGGGCGGCCCGGCGCTCCTCTTCGAGCGTCCCAAGGGCAGCGCGCTCCCGCTCCTCATCAATCAGTTCGGCACCGAGCGGCGCATGTGCCTCGCCTTCGGCGTCGAGTCGCTCGACGACGTCGCGGCGAAGCTCTCGGAGATCCTCGAGCTGCAGCCTCCCGAAGGGCTCGCCGCCAAGGTGCGCGGCCTGAAGACGCTCAAGTCGATCGCCGATTCGCGGCCGAAGTCGGTCCGGCGAGGCGCCTGCCAGGAGATCGTCCTGCAGGGCGACGAGGTCGATCTCGGCCGCCTGCCGGTGCAGACGTGCTGGCCCGGCGACGCCGGGCCGTTCATCACACTGCCCGCCGTGATCACGCGCGATCCGCGAACCGGGCAGCGCAATGTCGGGATGTACCGGATGCAGGTGCTCGGGCCGCGTTCGACGGCGATGCACTGGCAGATCCACAAGGACGGTCGCGCCGACTATCTCTTCACCGAGGGTCGCATGGAGGTCGCGGTCGCGCTGGGCCTTGACCCGATCACCGCCTACTCCGCGAGCGCGCCGCTGCCGAAGCACATCGACGAGTTGATGGTCGCGGGCTTCCTCCGCGGTGAGCCGGTGGAGCTCGTGCAGGGAGTCTCAGTCGATCTCGAGGTGCCGGCCGGTGCCGAGATCGTGCTCGAGGGCTACATCGACAAGGGCGACCTCGCGACCGAAGGCCCGTTCGGCGACCACACCGGCTACTACACGCCGGCGGAGCAGTTCCCGGTCTTCAACGTCACCGCGATCACGATGCGGCGCGGCGCGATCTATCCGTCGATCGTCGTCGGCAAGCCGCCCCAGGAAGATGCCTGGCTCGGCAAGGCGACCGAGCGGATCTTCCTGCCGGCGGTGAAGATGACCGTGCCCGAGATCGTCGACTACGACCTGCCGGTCGCCGGCGCCTTTCACAACCTCGTGATCGTGTCGATCAAGAAGGCGTTCCCAGGCCACGCCCGAAAGGTGATGCACGCGATCTGGGGGCTCGGGATGCTCAGCCTGACCAAGGGGATCGTCGTCGTCGACGAGCATGTGGACGTCCACGACTACAGCCAGGTCATGTTCTACGTCGGCGCCAACGTCGATCCCAAGCGAGACGTCGTGATCACCGAGGGCCCGCTCGACCATCTCGATCATGCGCCGACGCTGCAGTTCATCGGCGGCAAGCTGGGGATCGACGCGACTGCGAAGGGCCCTCTCGAGGGCACGCGGGAGTGGCCGCCGGAGATCCAGATGTCGGGCGAGGTGCAAGACCTGGTCGACCGCCGGTGGGACGAGTACGGGATAGGTAGGGTTCTCCCGGCATCGACCGGCGGGATCCGTCAGGGTTCGCGCCGCCAGCCAAGACGTTGACTTGACGCGCCCCTGACCGCTTGAATCCCACCTAGCCCCCTTTGCAGCCGCACGACCAACACCCGCACGTCCCGGGCCCGAGCCTCTGGCCCGTCGGCTTCGCCGTCGGCGTCGTCGTGCTGCTCATCGGCTTGATCGTGTCGTGGTACGTCGCAGGGCTCGGCGCGGTGATTGCGCTCGCGTTCGCATTCCTCTGGGTGCGTGACCTGACGACGGGAACGGCGCTCGTCGACGCGCCCGACGTGGAGGCCGAGCACGCGGCCGCCGCTGCGTCGTTGCTCCCGGCCGACGGGGGGGAGCCCGCGACGCCGCCGGCCGAGCGCTACCCGCGCTCGAAGTTCCTCGAGGCCTCCACGCTCGGCCTCGGCGCGGTGATCGGCGGCCTCGTCACCGTGCCGGCGCTCGGCTTCATGGTCGCGCCCGCGTTCCTGAAGCAAGGGCAGAAAGACCACGACATCGGGCCGCTGACCGACTACCCCGAGGGGACGTTCGTGATCGCGACGTGGATGTCGGACAAGAGCCAGGGCGAGGTCTCGCGCCGCACGGCGTTCGTCCGTTACAACGGACTGCTGGGCAGCCAGCCGAGCTACACGATCATCTCGAATCACTGCGCCCATCTCGGTTGCCCCGTGCAGCCGAACGGCCCGCTCGACGACAAGAACACGAAGCAGCTCGCGGACGTGACCCTGATCCCGACGGTCTCGATCGCCGGCTTCGGCTGTCCGTGCCACGGCGGCCAGTACGACACCGAGGGCAACCGCACGGCCGGCCCGCCGGTGCGCGCGCTCGACCGCTATTCGTTCTCGATCCGCAACGGCCGCCTCTTCATCGGCAAGCCGTTCTCCGTCTCGCACGTCGAGGGCACCGGGTCCGCCGCCAAGATCCACAAGTGGACGCTCGCGTTCCCCGGTGAGCACGTCAACGGCCTCGAGTCCTGGCTCTATCCGATCCAGCCGCCCCACTGATGGCAGCCACGAAACTCACCCGCTCGCAGCAGATCCAGCAGACGATCCTCTACCCGATCGACTGGCTCGAGGAGCGCTCCGGCATCGTCGGCGGCATCAAGTACTTCCTCTTCCGGAAGGTGCCCGGTGACACCAACTGGTTCCAGACGCTCGGCGCCGCGACGCTGACCGCGTTCATCGTCCAGGCGCTCACCGGGACGATCCTGGCGATGTACTACAAGCCCGATCCGAACGGGGCCTACAGCTCGATCCAGCACATCACAAACGACCTCTTCGCGGGCTGGCTCGTACGCGGCATGCACCGTTGGGGCGCATCGGTGTTCATCATCCTGATGTTCATGCACATGGGGCGGGTGTTCCTCTTCGGCGCCTACAAGTACCCGCGCGAGCTGAACTGGATCATCGGTGTGCTGCTGCTGACGATGGGCCTCGGGGAAGGCTTCACCGGCTACCTGCTGCCGTGGGACCAGACCTCGTACTGGGCGACCGTCGTCGGCATCAACATCAACGGCACCGCACCGTTCCTCGGGCCGTTCCTCGCGCAGTTCCTGCAAGGCGGCACCTACATCAACGCCGACACGCTGTCGCGCTTCTACGCGATCCACATGCTCTTGATCCCCGGCGCGATCTTCGCCCTGATCGGGCTGCACCTGTATCTCGTCGTGCGCCTCGGCGTCACCTCGCCGCCGTGGTCGAAGGAGGCCGCCGGCAAAGGCCCGATCACGAACGGGAAGGTCACGACCGGGCGCCGCGGCCTGTCGCGCTTCGGAACGAGGGGCCGCCGCTAATGGCCTCGGACCGCATCGTCGAGCGCCGCCGCGTCTTCCAGCAGTACAAGGCGGACGTCAAGGAACGCGGGAAGCCCTTCTACCCGTACGCGATGTTCCACGACACGATCATGTCGCTGGTCGTCGTCGCCGTGATCATCGGGCTCGCGATCGTCTGGAAGTACTCGACACCCGGCAGCCACACGGGCACGGAGGCAGGCTGGCTCGGCAAGCTGCTCGACGCGCCCGCCGACCCGGGCACGATCAACTTCGTTCCGCGGCCGGACTGGTACTTCTACTTCCTCTTCTACCTGCTCCGGATCTTCAAATGGCCGGAGACGGTGATCCTCGGCACGATCGGCATCCCGACCATCTGCCTCGTGCTGCTGCTCGCGATCCCGTTCATCGACCTTCGCGCCGAGCGCCGGCTCTCTCGCCGCCCGGTCGCGATCATCGCGTCGATTCTCGTCGTGCTCTCGATGGGCGTCCTCACGTACAAGGGTGCGACCGCGAAGGAGGCGCTGGGCTCGGAGCTCGTCGCGAAGATCCCGTCCTGGGCCGCCTCGGAAGGGTTCACCGGGAACCAGAAGGCGATCGCGGGTGCGAAGCTGTTCGCGGTCTCCGGCTGTCTCAACTGCCACACGTACAACGGCGTCGGCGGTGCGTTCCCGGGCGCCCCGAACCTGACGGCGGAGGGCGCGAAGAACAAGGGCATCGCCTTCCAGATCGACCATCTGAAGTGCCCCGCGTGCAAGACCCCCGGTTCGCCGATGCCGTCGTTCCAGGGGCTCGGCCAGCAGAACCTGACTGCGCTCGCCAACTTCCTCGAGGCCTCCAAGGGCTCCAAGAAGTAACCGCGGCGTACTCTTAAAGCATGCGCGTGTTCCTCGGTGTCACCGGCGCCTCCGGCGCGGCCTATGCACGGCGGCTGCTGCAGGCGCTGACGGCAGCCGACTGCGAGGTCGGCGTCTCCGTTTCCGGCGCCGCGATCGAAGTGCTCGCGACCGAGCTGTACGCCGACGCGCGGCTGTCGCGTGACGAGACGCTGGCGCGCTTCACCGAAGGCACCGGCGCCAACGTGACCGTGTTCGATCCGGGCGACTGGCACGCGCCGTACGCCTCGGGCTCCGCCAAGGTCGATGCGTACGTGATCTGTCCGTGCTCGATGGGCACCCTCGGGACGATCGCGTCGGGCGCGATGCAGAACCTGATCCACCGTGCCGCGTCGGTTGCCCTGAAGGAGGAGCGGAAGCTCGTCCTCTGCCCTCGCGAGACGCCGCTCTCGGCGATCCACCTCGAGAACATGCTCACGCTGCGGCGGGCCGGCGCCACGATCCTCTTTCTTGCGCCGGGCTTCTACCACGGCGCCGAGACGGTCGACGATCTCGTCGATTTCGTCGTCGGGCGCACGCTCGACCAGCTCGGCCTCGACAACTCGCTGATTGCGAGGTGGGGCGAATGACGCTGGCGCCCGACGCCGTTCGCACGATGTTCGACCGGATCGCGCCCGTCTACGACGTGATGAACCGTGTCATGACCGCGGGGCTCGACATGCGTTGGCGCCGGCTCGCTGCGGAATCCGTCGTGCGTACGGGCGACCGCGTGCTCGACGCCGCCTGCGGGACCGGTGATCTCGCGATCGCCGACCTCAAGGCGGGCGCCGCGCAGGTGACCGGGCTCGACTTCTCGGAGAACATGCTGGCGCGCGCCCGCAAGAAGACCCGGCGCCGCACGGACGTGCTGGAGTGGGTGCAGGGCGACATGCTCGCGCTGCCGTTCGCCGACGAGACGTTCGACGCGGCGACGGTCGGCTTCGGCGTGCGCAACGTCGCCGACCTGGAGCTCGGCCTGCGTGAGCTTCGCCGCGTGTTGCGCCCGGGCGGACGGCTGGCGATCCTCGAGATCACGCAGCCGCGCGGCGTGCTGCGACCGTTCTTCTCGCTCTGGTTCGACCGCGTCGTACCCGCGCTCGGCAAGGTGCTCCCCGGGGGCTCGGCCTACTCCTACCTGCCGGCGTCGGTGAGGCGCTTCCCCGACGCCGAGACGCTTTCGAGCCTGCTCCGCGCTGCCGGCTTCGGCGACGTGCAGGTCCGACTGCTCGCCGGGTCGATCGTCGCGCTGCACACGGGGAGTGCAGCGGAGTGAGCCGCCAGCTCGCGCAGGTGCACGCGACGCCCGGGGTCGCGGCCTACATGGCGGAGGTGGAGGCGGGCCTCGCGCGCGCGGTCGCCGCACGCCCCGGCCTCGCACAGGAGGTGGCTGGGGAGGCCCTCTCGGCGGGTGGCAAGCGGCTCCGTCCGCTGCTCTGTTTCCTCACCGCCGAGGGCGAGCCCTCGGTCGCCGCCGGTGTCGCGGTCGAGATGGTGCACATGGCGACGCTCGTGCACGACGACCTCGTCGACGGGGCGCGACTGCGTCGCGGTCTGCCCGCCGCGTGGTCGGTCTACGGCGCGGGAGCCGCCAAGGCCGCCGGCGACTACCTCTACGCCTGCGCGTTCGCCGTGCTCGCCGAGACCGGTGAGGCGGAGTCCGTGCAGACGCTCGCCGACGCGGCGCTGTGCCTCGCGCGCGGCGAGGCGATGCAGAAGCTCCAGGCGCACGAGCCCGAGACGCCGGTCGAGGCGTACCTCGAGCGGTGCGCGTTGAAGACGGGGAAGCTGATCGAAGCCGCCTGCCTGCTCGGCTCGGGCGGCGACGCGGGCCTCGGCGCCTACGGCGCGGCTCTCGGCATCGCCTTTCAGATCGCCGACGACATCCTCGACTGTGCCGGGCAGACGCAGGAGACGGGGAAGATTCCAGGCACCGACCTCCGCGAGGGAACGCCGACCATGCCCCTCATTTATGCGGCGGAGCAGGACGACGTCGTCCGCGCGGCGCTTGCAGGCGGTCCGCTCGACGGCGCGCTCGTGCGCGTCGCCGCGACGGACGCTCTCGATCGTTCGCGACGGGCGGCACTCGACTACGCTGCGCGCGCGAGATCGTTCCTCGGCTCGCATGGTCACCGGGAGGAACTGGAAGCATTGACGTACGCCGTGGTGGATCGCGCCGGATGATCGTGGAGGCGCCGCTGATCAAGCTCGGCCGGATCGGCTATGTGAACATGGCCCCGGTCTTCTTCCGGCTGGGGGCGGCTGTGGAGGAGGTCGTCGGTGTGCCGACCGATCTCAACCGTCGCCTTGTCGCAGGCGAGCTCGACGTCGCGCCGATCTCGTCGATCGAGTACGCGCGCAACGCCGACTCGCTGAGGTTGCTGCCGCGGCTCTGCGTGTCGAGCGAAGGCGCCGTCGAGTCGATCCAGCTGATCTCGAAGACGCCGCTGGCACGCATCCGCACCGTCGCGGTGACGCCCGAGTCGGCGACCTCGGTGGTGCTGACGAAGGTGTTGTTCCCCGATGCGGAGCAGGTGCCACTCGGCGAGGACGCGGAGGCGAAGCTCCTGATCGGCGACGCGGCGCTCAAGTCGGCGTTCGAGGATCCAACCCCGCATCATGATCTCGGCCGCCTCTGGCTCGAGCGCACGGGGCTGCCGATGGTCTTCGCCGTCTGGGCGGCGCCGGAGCCCGTTCATCCCGGCCTGCCGGAGCTCGAGGACGCGCTCGTCGCATCGGTGCGTGCTGCGCGCGCCGAGCCGGAGCTGCTCGCATACGAGTCGGCGGATCGTTATGGCTACCCCGCAGGCTTTCTCGCCCGGTATTTCGAGAAGCTGCGTTACCGGTTCGGCCCCCGCGAGCGCGCCGGCCTGTACACGTTTCTGGAGATGGCCCGGGACGTCGGCGAGCTCACCGACGTGCCCGAGCTGCGCTTCGTCGCGGCAACCGGCGCGGCCGTCTAGCACCTCGTGCCCAACGCCGTCGAGATTCGGCGCCTCGATGGAGGTGAGCTGCATGCACAGCTCGACGCGCTCGCGGCCGTGCTCGCGGACTGTGTTGCGGGCGGTGCTTCGGTCAGCTACCTCGAGCCGTTCTCGCACGAGGACGCTCGAGCGGCGTTCGAGGACTGGGCTGCCGACGTGGAGAATGGGCGCCGGCTGATCCTCGGTGCCTTCGCCGACGGCGAGCTCGTCGGCACCGTGCAGGTGATCCTGGCGCTACCGCCCAATCAGCCGCACCGTGCGGAGGTCGCCAAGATGCTCGTCCGCCGCTCGGCCCGCAGGCAGGGCATCGCGCGGATGCTGATGGAGCACGCCGAGTCGGAAGCGCGGGCAGAGGGCAAGAGCCTGCTCGTCCTGGACACCGTCACCGGCGACGACGCCGAGCGCCTGTACATGCGCCTCGGCTGGAGCCGGGTCGGCGTGATCCCCGGCTACGCGCTCTACCCGGACGGCCGGCCCTGCGACACGACCGTCTTCTTCAAAGCTCTCTAGGACGTAGCGGTGACGGAGTCGCCGACGCGGATCACGCCGCCGGCAACGATGTCCGCGTTGATGCCCGCGCGATGGACGAGCTCCCTGATGATGCCGGGCCGCGTCATCGCCTCGAGGTGCGAGCACGGCTCGCACAGCTCGACGCCGTAGCACTCCACCTCGCCCACGCGGAAGCGCTTCCCGACCAGGTCGTTCAACGCGACACCGCGCACCGTCAACTGGCGGCGAGTCTCGCCCACTGCCAGCCCGACAGCTTCGACGACTTCCGCCTCGACGAGCGTCAACGCCTGGCCGGGCAACGCGCCCTCCTCGTGAAAGTGCCGGTCGCCCTCGAGCCCTTTGCCGGCCACTGCGTGCACCTCGTCCACCGCCCTGAGCTCCGGGGCACCCTCGGCGCCCAGATGGATCGCCTCGACCGACACGACCGGGCTAGGCGACCCGGCCGAACCGCTCGGCGGAGCGGGCCCGGCGCCGGGCTGCCTCGACCTCCCGGTCCTTTGGCGGCGAGGTGGTGACCAGGTCGGCGAGCAGGTGCTCCGTGATGTGGGCGACCTCGTGCACGGCCCGGTTGAACGCCGCCTCGTTCGCTTTCGACGGCTTGTTCATCCCGCTGACCTTGCGCACGTACTGGAGCGCCGCTGCGTTGACCTCGTCCGAGGTCGCCGCCGGCTGGAAATTGTGGAGAACGCGGATGTTGCGGCACATGGCGGCATTCTACGTGGGCGACCGAAGGGCTAGGCTCGGTCCGTGGGGAGAGCGCACCCGGGTGTGGAGCGATCGCCGGCGGGCAACCGTTACGCGGTGAGCGCGGCCGGCCGCTCGGCCCTGCGGTACTCGACCGTGTAGCCCAGTGACCTGGGAACGGCGAGCAGGCCGTCGAGGTCGAGCTCGATCGTGGCCCCAGCCTTCTGCGTCACCTCGTCCTCGATCGGTAGGTCGAAGTCGTCGGCGCCGAAGTCGAGCGCGCGGAACGCGTCTTCGTTTTGGGTCAGCACCGAGGTGCGGAAGTGCTTCACGTTGTCGAGAAAGATCCGCGAGAGCGCCATGTGCCGCCAGTACTCCTGCGGCGAGATCTCGCGGCCCCCGAAAGCGGTGCCGTACGGCTTGTACGTCCAGCAGAGGAACGAGAAGAGCCCGTCGAGCCCGTCACGCATGCACTCGTCCTGAAAGTCGCGTGTGCGCTGCAGGTGCTCGAGCCGTTCGTCGAGTGTCTCGTCGAAGCCGATCACCATCGTCGCTGTCGTCTTCATGCCGCTGTCGACGATCGCGCGCTGCGCCTCGAAGTACTCGCGCACCGTGTACTTGAACTTGGCGTGCCGCTTGCGGAAGTCCTCCGTGAGAATCTCGCTGCCCCCGCCCGTCACCCAGTGCACGCCGGAGTCGCGCAGCCGTGCAGCCGCCTCCGCGTGCGTCAGGCCGGCGTGATCGGCGAGGTAGAGGAACTCGGCGATCGTCAGCGCGTAGAACTCGACGCGGTCGCCGTACCGCTCACGCACCGCTGCGAAAAGGTCGCAGTAGTAGTCGAGCGGCAGCTTCGGGTTGAAACCGCCGTTGAAGCCGACGAGGTCGCCGCCGACGTCGAGCAACTCATCGATCTTCGCGAAGACCTCGCCCCGCGAGAGCACGTAGCCGCCTGCCTGATTCGGCAGCACGTAGAAAGCGCAGTAGTCGCACTGCGCAACGCACACGTTCGTGTAGTTGATGATCCGCATCACCATGTACGTCGCGTGGTCCGGCCGGTGGAAACGCGCACGCACGCCCTGCGCGAGCTGCATCAGCTCCTCGTCCGAGGCCTCGTGCCAGAGCCGCCGCGCCTCGGCAAGATCGATCCGGCGTAGGCTCGACGGAGCCGGGCAAGGAGCGGAGGTGGCGGCTTCGCCGTCGCCGGAGCGTGTCGTCATGCCGGCACCGCCTCCTCGACGGTGACCTCGTCCGGCGCGAGCGTGTCCATGAACGAACTGACGGAGAAGACGGCGTTGCCGGCGCCCGCGACGCCGTAGCCGGGCGGCGGCTTCAGTCCGTGCTGCTCGAGCGACCCGCGGTAGGCCTCCAGCAGGCGGATGTGGTACTCGAGCGGCGCGCCGTCCGGGTTGTCGCGCCCGAGCGGCGTCGACGGCTCGGGGCACCAGGTCGTGAAGCGCGGGGTGATCCCGCGGCTCATGAAGTAGTCGAGGCCCTCGGTCGTCGACTCGATCGCGTCGTCGACCGTTTCGAAGCCGAACGGCTTCGCCATTTCCACGCCGGCGACGAAGTTGGGGATCACGTAGCGGGCGCCGAATACGTCGGCCGCGTCGAAGATGCGGCGGTGCCACTCCTCGCGCCCGACATACCGCTCCTTGCCCGGTGAGATGAGCTC
>JADGPE010000031.1 GCA_017882605.1 Thermoleophilia bacterium
GTCGGCAATCGAAATGGAAGGCGACGAAGTCAACGAGGAAGAGATCGTCGACGAGTTCAAGCGCTTTCTCGACAAGGTCTCGGCGGAGGACTTCGCCGAGGCCGAGGTCGAAGCGGACGAGCTCGGTACAGGCGACGACACGACCGAAGGCGAGGACGAGTAGGTCAACGACCGAGCTCGCACGTGGTCAGAGCGTGACCGCCAGGACGAGCGCGAGCAGGTTGAAGAGCGAGTGCAGGATCATGCCCGGATAAACGCTTCCCGTGCGCGACCGGATCCAGGCGAGCACGCCGCCGAAGAACGCGAGCACGGGCAGCGACTCGACGAGTCCGTGGGCAAGGCCGAACAGCAGGCCCACCGCGATGATCGCCGGCCACCGGCCGAACCGCTCGAGCAGTGAATAGCCGAGACCGCGGTAGGTCAGCTCCTCGACGAACGGCACCCAGGTGCAGATGACAATCGCGTTCGCCACGTACGCAGCCGCATGGTGTGGCTCCCATCGCTTGGGGGTGAGCCCCTGTTCGTTGCCTACGTGGACTATGTGTGCGTAGACGGCCTCGAAGACGATCACGACGATGAAGCACATGACGATGAGCAACGCAGCGCGCCGTCGCGAATAGGGCTCTTGCAGAGCGAGGAGGCGGGTGCTGAACCCGGCGATCGCGAGCACCAGCAGGAGCAGGATCCCTTCCTGAACCAGGGTTCCCACCGCCGTCGACCACTCGTAGAGGACCTGGGGGTCCGGCTTGCCCTCCGCCGCTCGCGTGCCGTACCCGATCGCCACGAGCACCGCGACGAGGGCGAGCCACAATGCGAGCCGCCTCCCGTCGTCCCTACGATACGGCAGCGCCGTGCCCGAACGCTCCTTCACTCCCGCCGAGGCTAACAGCGCCCTCGAGGAGGTGCGCCCCGTCGCCGACCGGCTGGTCGCCGTGCGTGTGCGCATGCGTGAGCTCGAGCGGTCGCAGGGCGAGCTCGTGCTGGCGATCGGAGGCAACGGCGGCGGCTACGCCGCGACCGATCTGAATGCCGCCCAGGCGGAGCTGGCCGGTCTCGCGGAGGCGGCGGTCGCCTGTGTCGAGCGGCTGGAAGAGCTCGGGGCGACGCTCAAGGACCTCGACCTCGGCCTGCTCGACTTCCCGTCGGAGCGCGACGGCGTCGCGGTGCTGCTCTGCTGGCACGTGGGTGAGGAGTCGGTGGCGTTCTGGCACGGCCTCGAGGAGGGCTATGGCGGCCGGAAACCGATCGACTGGGGCGAATAGGGCCTGATGCCGCTCTTCTGGCAACGGGTACTGATCGCTGCGGTGATGATCGCCACCGCTTCGCTCGTGGCGAAGCTCGTCGACTGGCGGATCTTGCGACGCGATCTTGCCCCCGAGGTGGTCACCCGCTACCGCGTGCTGCGGCGGACGCTCGTCGCCGCGATCGTCTTCCTGGGCGTCATGTCTGCACTGCTCGTGATCCCCCAGGTGCGCGCGGTCGCCGGCGGCGTGCTCGCCTCGTCCGCGGTGCTGGCGCTCGTGATCGGCTTCGCGAGCCAGCGGACGATCGGCAACGTCGTCGCCGGGATCCTGATCGCGATCAGCCAGCCGCTACGGCTCGGCGACGAGGTCGAGGTGGCGGGCACGAAAGGTGTCGTCGAGGAGATCGGCCTCACCTACACGTGGATCCGCACACGCGACAACGACCGCCTCGTCGTCCCCAACGAGCGACTCGCCTCCGAGACGATCCGGAACTCGACGATTCGCGACTCGTCCTCCGTCGCGGAAGCCGCCGTCCAGGTGCCGATCGATGCGAAGCTACGTGAGGTCGTGAAGGCGCTCGAGTCCGACGGCGAAGAGGTGTACGTGACCGACCTTTCGGGGGACAAGGCGACCATCGTGGTGCGGCGCCGGGTGACCGGTGAAGGAATGGCCGACCGTGCGGCCAGCGATCTGCGGTTGAAGATCGCCGACCGGCTGGCGAGGGATGCGCCATGACGTCCCGGCGCCGCGGCGACGACCTCGAGTTGATCCTCGCGCACCGCGGGCGCAGGCGGAAACGGTCCGACCGCATCAAGCGCCGCCGCCGGGCAGGGGTCGTCGCAGGAACGATCGTGATCGCCTTCGCGATCGTCGTGGTGACGATCGGCCTGGGCGCCGGGACGGCGCTCTCCGCCAGCTGCGATCTCAACACCCTACGACCGGTCGAGATCGGCCAGAACTCCTTCGTCTATGCCGACGACGGCTCGCTCCTCGGCTCGATCCCCGCCGAGCGGAACCGAGAGCCGGTGACGAACCGGAACATGGCGCCCTGGCTGCCGAAGGCGACGACCGCGATCGAGGACCGCCGCTTCTGGCAGCACGGCGGTGTCGACTACGTCGGCATCGCGCGTGCGGCGTGGAAGGACGTCACCGCCGGCAAGGTCGTCGAGGGCGGCTCGACGATCACGCAGCAGCTCGTCCGAAATCTCTACACCGGCCGCGAACGGACGTTCACGCGCAAGCTCAAGGAAGCGTGTCTCGCGATCAAGCTCGCGAGCAAGTGGCCGAAGGAGAAGATCCTCAACGAGTACCTCAACACCGTCTACTACGGCAACCACGCGTACGGCGTCGAAGCCGCGTCGCAAACGTACTTCTCCAAGCATGCAAGCCAGCTCACGCTGCTCCAGTCGGCGCTGCTTGCGGGGCTGCCGCAGGCACCGTCGGTGTACGACCCGTTTCACAACCCGCAGGCGGCGCTCGATCGCCGCGACGAGGTGCTGCGCGCGCTGCTCGGCAACCACGACATCACCCTCGCCCAGTACGACAAGGCGATCCGTTCGAGCGCCCTTGGGCTCGAGCCCGGCCGCATCTACACGCGCATCAAGCAGCCGTACTTCTTCTCGTACGTGATCGACGAGCTCGAGCGGCAGTACGGGGCGAACACGGTGCGCGAGGGCGGCTTGAAGGTCTATACGACGATCGACCCGCGCCTGCAGCGGCTCGCGAACAAGGCGATTCGCGACATCCTCCCGTACAAGACAGACCCGGCCTCGGCGATCGTCTCGGTCGAACCGGGCACCGGAGCGATCCGCGCGATGACTGCCGTCGTGCGCAACGCGGGCAACCAGTTCAACCTCGTGGCGCAGTCTGCGCGACAGGCAGGCTCGACGTTCAAGACCTTCGTGCTTGCGTCGGCGATCGAGCAGGGAGTCGATCCCGACTCGACCTACTACACGTCCGCGCCTTTCACGTGCTCGATCGGCCCCTGGTGCCAGACGCCGTGGGAGGTGCACACGTATGGAAACAGCTACTCCGGCTCGTTGTCGCTGACGAGCGCGACGCTGCAGTCCGACAACACGGTCTACGCGCAGTTGACGCTCGACGTCGGGCCGCGGTACGTGTGGCAGATGGCGCACCGCCTCGGCGTGCACCTCTCCCCGGACAAGCCGGTCGCGTCGATCGGCCTGGGCTCGCTGGCTGTCTCCCCGCTGGACATGGCGGCCGCCTATGCCACCTTCCCGGCGATGGGCATCTACGCGAAGCCGATGGCGATCACGAGGGTGATCCTCCCGGGCGACCACGTCGATACGAGCTCCGGGTGGGGCAAGCCACAGACCAAGCGCGCTGTCTCGGAGGGTGTTGCGTGGAAGGTCAACGACGTGTTGCGCCAGAACGCCCTCTACGGGACCGGCGCCGGGTCCGGCGACGGCATCCACGTCAACGCTGGCAAGACGGGCACGACGGACAACCACGCAGACGCGTGGTTCGACGGCTACACCCGGCAGCTCACGACGGTCGTCTGGATGGGCTACCCGAAAGGGGAGATCCCGATGCTGAACGTGCACGGCGTGGAGGTTGCCGGAGCCACGTTCCCGGTTCCGATCTGGCACGAGTACATGGCCGCCGCACTGTGGCACCACAAAGTGCTGGGCTTCGACCTGCCGAACAAGTATCCGACCTGGCACTACCTGACGCGCGGTAGCTACGGCAGCCTCGGTTCGTACTACACCACGACGAACGCGACGACGACGACGTCGGCGACGACCACGGCTGCCAAGACGCCGGCGACGCCGGCGAAGCCCGCCCCGACGACGGTCGCACCGAAGCCGCCCGTGCACACGACCACCTCCGCGCCGCCGCCTCCGACCACCGCGCCTGCCCCGACGACGACGGAGCCGCCGCCGACGACCACCGCGTCGCCTCCACCGCCTCCTGGCCAAAGCCCGTAGCGCGCTCGTCGCGGGCGCGCTGACGCTCGCGCTCGTCGTCGCTCTCGTTGTCGACGAGTCGCGCGCGGGCTCACCTGTCGTCCCGCTGCCGGGAGGTCACCTCGGCAGTGCCACGGGCGGGTTCCTCGCGCTCTTCATCGCCGCGTTCGTGGTGTATCTCGTGGCCCTCGGGCTCGTGCGCCGCGGTGCGGCGTTCACACACGTCTTCATCCTCGCCTGCGCGATCCAGCTTGCGCCGCTCGCCGGGCCGATGTTCCTCTCGTCCGACGCTTGGACGTACTGGAGCTACGCACGCGTGCACGACCCGTACACCAACACGCCGTCGGACGACCGCGTTGCAGCGCGATACGCCGGCACCGCCTATCTGCACGACACCTCGGCGTACGGGCCTGCGTTCTCACTCGTCTCCCGCCCTGCTGGGCTGATCACGTCTGCATCGCATGCGTCGTGGCTCTTCCGCGCGAGTGCCGCGCTCTGCGTCCTCGCGACGACGTGGCTCGTCGCGCGAAGGCGCGCGTTCGCCGCGGCGCTCGTCGGGTGGAACCCGCTGGTCGCGATGCACTTCGCGGGCGGCGGCCACAACGACGCCCTGATGATGGCGCTCGTTGCCGCCGCGCTCGCGCTCGGCGAGCGAAGGCGGGTGCAGGCCGCCGGCGCCGCGTGGGCGTTGGCCATCCTCGTCAAGTGGGTGCCGCTGGTCCTGCTGCCGCTACGCGCGCTCGAGGCGCGCGTGACCGGTCGCCGTGTCGGTCACGCCGGCTTCGCCGTCACCGCCGTCGCGACGCTTGGCCTCGCAACCTTGCTCTGGCAGTTCCACTGGCTGAACGCGATCACGCCTTTGACGCACGACGCGCGGCGCCAGACGCACTACGCGCTTCCACACCGCTTCGGTGTGCCCGCGTGGACGTTCCTCCTCGGCTACGCCGCTGCCTACGTCTGGTTGCTGCGAGAGGCGGCGCGCGGTCGCGCGCGGCTCGGCCTGGCCTTCGGCCTGCTGCTGTTGGCATTGCCCTACTTGGTCGGCTGGTACGTGATCTGGCCGCTTGCGCTTGCCGCGTGGGATGACGACGACGAGGCGACGGTGTTGTCGCTGGCGCTGTGCGCCTACCTACTGCCCCAGCGTCTGACGTAGGAGCTCGCGCCAGCGGTCACCGAGCACGGGCCGACTTGCCCGATCGCGGAAGACGTCGCGACCGCGTGCCGCGATGCGGCGCCGCAATGGCTCGTCCGCGGCAAGCCGTTTGATCGCCTGCGCGAGCGCGGCGGGGCTCTCGGGTGGGACCAGCACCGCCGAGTCTCCGTCGGCGAGGAGCTCGCGGACGGCGGCAGTGTCGGCGGTGATCACCGGAGCGCCGGTTGCGAGTGCCTCGAAGACCACGGCCGGGATGGCCCGCGACTCGCGAAAGCTGCCGAGGGTGATCCCCGCGTGCGCGAGCGCGATCCCGCGATCCTCCGGTGCGATCTCGCCCGGCTCGGCGATGCGGACGGGAGTCTCGGCCGACCGCGCCGCGTCGTGGACGACACCGGCCGAAGTGTCAGCGATGTGCAGCGCGTGGAACGGGCGCACCGGCGACCAGGTCTCGCAGAAGACGCTCTCGTCCGCACCGAGAAAGACGGATGCCGTCTGCCTGGCGCCGAGCTCCGACAGGTGACGGGCTTCCGCGTCGCTGCCGCAGACGACCAGATCCGGCAGCCGCAGGGCGCGGTAGTCGACGACGCGGAGGACGCTCGCTGCGGTCGACCGGCGCCGAAAGTGGCGTCGAACGTCGACGAGCTCGTTCTCGAGCGACAGCACGGCGTCGAAGACGAGCGGACGTCCACGGGCGAAGCGCCGTGCGCGCGGCACGTCGAAGTGGCCGGGGTAGCCGACGATCAGGACGTCGAAGGCGCGCCTGCGCGGCGCCAGCAAACGCCACTCCGCGGCGAAAATGTTCAGCGCGCCGACGAGGCCACCGCCGCGAACGGCGACCTGCCGCTCCTCGACGTCGACGCCGGCAGCGCGCAGGGCCGCGATCGCGTTGACGTTCCGCGGATGTGCGCGATCGTAGGTACCGAAGTAGAGCGCTCTCACGGCGCGGCCGTCGTGGTGGTTCCCTGGCCGGTCGTTGTCTGCGCGGTCGTTGTCGTCACGTCGGTGGTGGTCGTGGCCGGCGCGGTCGTGGTCGCGGGCGTCGTCGTCGCCGGTGCTGTCGTCGCCGGCGTCGTGGTCGCGCTCGCCGTCGTGGTTCGTGCCGTCGTGACGGCCGAGGTCGTCGGCGCGGTCGTCGGCGCGGTCGTCGGTGCAGGCGCGGTGGTCGTCGCGACCGTGGTCGCTCGCGACGTCGTTGGCGGCGCGGTCGAGACCTGCGGCAACGTGACGTCGGTGGGTGGGGACGTGCCCCCGCCGCCCCCGCTGTCGTGGGTGAGGACGAACGCGAGGGCGCCTCCCGCGACCAGCAGCACGGCCACGGCTGCCGCGATCGGCACGACTGCTCGCTGCCGGCTCCGCTCCGCTGCGGGCGGGCGCAACACCCGGGTTGCCTCGGTCGCCGCTGCGGCGGCCGGCGCCGCGAGCAATGTTGCCGCCTCGTCGCTGTGACGCAGCTCGTGCAGGAACGCCGCCCCGTCGCGCGGCCGCTCTGCGGGATCCTTGGCGAGCGCGGCGGTGACGATGCGCTCGAGATCCTCGGGGACGTCGGGCCTCGCGTCGGCCACGGCACGCGGCGGATCGTCGCGGTGCATGCGCACGAGCTCCATCGCGTTCGCCGAGACGAACGGGAGGACGCCGGTGAGCATCCGGAAGACGATCACGCCGAGCGAATAGACATCGCTGGCAGGGCCGGCCGGCAGCCCGGCGGCCTGCTCCGGGGAGATGTACGACGCGGTCCCGAGCACCGTGCCGGCTTCGGTCAGGGTGCCAGCGTTGCCCATGCGGGCAATGCCGAAGTCGGCGATCTTGGCGCGCCCCTCCCCGTCGAAGAGGACGTTCGCGGGCTTCAGGTCGCGGTGCACGAGCCCCCGCTCATGCGCATGTGCGAGGCCGGTGGCGATCTCGGCCGCGATGCGCCGCGTTTCGTCATCCGGGAGCGGTCGGCCTGCCGCGAGCCGGTCCTCGAGTGAGCCGTTCGGCAGGTGCTCCAGCACCATGTAGGGCCGGCCGTCCGCTTCGCCGTAGTCGTAGAGCGCGCAGATGTTCGGATGCGAGAGCGCGGCGACGGCGCGCGCCTCGCGCTCGAACCGGGCGCGGTCCGCGCTCGGCGCGAGCATCTTCACGGCGACCCGGCGCTCGAGCTCCTCGTCGTGGGCGAGCCAGACGGCGCTCATCGCCCCGCGGCCCAGCGGCTCGAGCAGCCGGTACCGGCCGGCGAACGTCTCCCCCGTCATCTCCGCGGGATTATCGTGATCTCGGTGAGCGACCTTCCCGGGATCGACGAAGCGCTGGCGCTCGTGCTCTCCCGCGTGCAGCCGCTGGCACTCGAAGACGTGCCGATCGGGGCGGCGGCCGGACGCGTGCTCGGCGAGGAGGCGCGCGCCGCGATCGACCTCCCCCCGTTCGACAGTTCCGCGATGGACGGCTATGCGGTTCGTGCAGCCGACACGCCCGGGTCGCTCGCGGTGGTCGGCCACTCGGCGGCGGGCCGTCCCGAGGCCCGCGCCCTCAGGCCCGGT
The DNA here is from genome assembly GCA_017882605.1 of Thermoleophilia bacterium. Classification (GTDB taxonomy): domain Bacteria; phylum Actinomycetota; class Thermoleophilia; order Gaiellales; family Gaiellaceae; genus PALSA-600. The sequence continues at coordinate 7,841 of JADGPE010000031.1, forward strand.
GAGGCGGTGGTGATCTCGACCGGCGCCGTCGTTCCGACCGGCGCAGACGCCGTGGTTCCGGTGGAGCGAACGACGGGCGAGGTCGACGTCGAGCAGGTTGCCGTGGGTGAGAACGTCCGTCCCCGCGGCGGCGACGCCCGAGCGGGCGACGTCGTCGTGGCTGCGGGCAGCCTGCTCGGGCCACCGCAGGTCGCCGCGCTCGCAGCCGCGGGTGTGGCGCGCGTGCGTTGCGCTCGGCGGCCGCGCGTCGCCGTCATTGCAACCGGCAGCGAGCTGCGGGCGCCCGGCTCGCCGCTCGCGCCCGGCGAGATCTACGAGTCGAACTCCATTCTGATCGCTGCCCAGCTCGGGCTGTCCGGCATCGAGGCGTCGGTGCTGCCCGTCGTGGCCGACGACGCAACTGCAACCCGTGCGGCGCTCGAGCGAGGGCTCGAGCATGACGTGCTCATCACCTCGGGCGGCGTCTCCGTCGGGCCGCACGACCTCGTCCGCGCGACGCTGTCGGAGCTCGGCGCCGAGGAGGTGTTCTGGCGTGTCGCGGTGAAGCCCGGCAAGCCGATCGCCTTTGGGGTGCGCGGCGACACGCTCGTCTTCGGCCTGCCCGGCAACCCCGTTTCGTCGCTCGTCGGGTTCGAGCTGTTCGTTCGTCCGGCGCTGTCCGCGCTGCAAGGGGCGCGTGATCCCGGGCCGGATTACCTGCCGGGCCGGCTCGCGCGCGCGGTGCGCCGCAACATGCAGCGTGACGAGCTCGTGCGCGCGCGACGCGTCGACGACCGGCTCGAGCCGCTGAGCGGACAGGACTCGCACATGATCGCGCGCGCCGCAGCGGCGAATGCGCTGGTGCTCATCCCGCGCGGCGAGGGCGAGCTCCCGGTGGACGCCGGTGTCAGCTACCTGCGGATCTGAGCGCTAGCCGCCCACTGCGTGGCGACGGGCTTCGGCCACCCGCCGCCGGGCGCGCAGCGCGAGCACGACCTGGCGCACGAGCTCGCGGAGCGGCCCGCGGGCCGGCCGCTCGCCGGCCGGAGGGTACGGCGAGTAGCGGCCCGCCGCGACCGCCGCAAGCTGTGCCGCACAGGCGGCGCCGCACAGGCTGATCGCGACAGCGGGCAGATGGACGTAGCCGACGGCGACGAGCTCGAGCACGTACCACGGTGCGTCGAAGCCGAGGCCGAACCGAAGCGCGAGCGACAGCACGATCAAGAGCGGTCCAGTCAGGCCGACGAGGAAGACGAGCGCCCGCGCAGGCAGCCTGCCGCTCTGCACCTGTGGCAGCCAGAGCCACGCATGCATGGCCGGGAGGAAGAAGATCAATGCGAACGGGTTTGTTGCCAGAACGAGCAACGCAACGATCCCGAGCCCGAGGAGTGCCACGGTCGCCCCCGCAAGCTGTTCGTCGGGACCGACGGTGCGCCGGGGAACGAGCCGGTGCCGGGCGACGATCCAGCCGCCGAATGCCACGAGCCCGAGCGCGAGCAGTGCGAGCACAGGCCAGTCGCCTGACGAGGCAACAGCCGGATTCGGGGGCCGCGACGCGCCGGCCGGCCACGCGCCGAGCACGCGGAAGGCCGTGAACGCGAGCCCGAGAAAGAGCCAGAAGCCGAGGCGGCTGCGCAGGCTGCGCACCGCCGGAAGCAGCTCGAGCCGGCGCCGCCGGCAATGGGCGAACAGGTCGACGACCGCCACCATGAACGGGATGAGCAGGCCGAAGAGCAGGAGCTCGATCGCCCAGCCGCGGATGATGCGGTCGCCGGCCCAGACGTAGCTCGTCGTCCCTTGCGCGAGCTCCAGTCCCTGGTCGAGCGAGCCGACGAGCTCCTGGGTCGCACGCCCCATCGCGGTCAGCCGGGCCGTGTCGAGCGCGGTCGACCGGTCGGTGAACGCCGCCGGCGGCCGCTCGCCGCCGGTCGCCAGCGTCACGGCCGGGATGCCGCGGGCGACGAACGGCCCCTGCTCGTAGAGCGTGAACGGGAAGCCGAGGTCGATCAGCTGGGCGAGGATGCCGGCGCGCCGCGCACGCGATCCCGTCTGCTCGAGCACGCGCTTCGCAGCGGTTTCGACCAGCAAAGCCGCAGGCGAGCGCGGACTGTCGCCCGCGATCACGATCCGCGGCGGCCCCCGGCCGGCGATCGCGTCGAGGTTGATCGTCGCGACGACGTGGAACGGCGAGCGCTCGGCAAAGCGGAGCGCCCCGAGCCCGCCGAAGGAGCCGCCGTCGGTGGAGAGAAAGACGATCGTGTGCGCGGAGCGCACGCGCTGGGCCGCCGGGGTGCCTGCCTGGGCATACCCGCGGGCCAGCTCGACCAGGCCGGCGGTGCCGCTCGCATCGTCGTCGGCCCCCGGCCCGGTGCCCGTGTCGTCGCGATGGGCCATCACGACGATCGCGTCCGACGACTGGCCGCTCGCGACCGCCCACAGGTTGCGCAGCCGGACGCGGCCGAGGCCCGGAACCTGCGCGTCCCAGGTATCGCCCGAAACAGGCAGGCCGTACGGCGCAAGCTCGTCGCGAAACCACTGGCCGGCCTGGAGCGAGCCCGGCCCGCCCGGCACCCGGTCCGGATAGTTCTTCGAGAACTCAGTGGCCAGCTGTCGCGTCGCAGCGCCGTCGAAGTTCGGCGGCAGCAGCGGCGCAGGGAGGGAGTCGGGGCGCGTGATGCTGAAGGCGAGGATCAAGAGCGGCAGTGAGAGGAAGAGCAACGAGCTGCGGTAGAGCCGCGCGTTGATCGGGCGCTCGAGCGAGCCGCGACGTGCGCGACGCCGGCGTGCGGGGGTCCGGGCCATCGCCATAGCGAGGGCTATCCTGGCAGCAGGCCGACCGCTATGCCCGAATCGACACCCACGATCCTGCTCGTCGACGATGAGGACGCCGTCCGCAAGGTGCTCGCGTTCCCACTCGAGAAGGACGGGTACACGGTCGTCCAGGCTGCCGACGGGGAAGAGGCCCTGCGCCACTTCGCGGAGACGCCGATCGACCTCGTGGTGCTCGACATCATGCTGCCGCGGCTCGACGGGCTGGAGGTGTGCAAGCGGCTGCGGGCCACGAGCACGGTGCCGATCATCATGCTGACCGCGCGCGACGACGAGCTCGACAAGGTGATCGGGCTCGAGCTCGGCGCGGACGACTACATCACGAAGCCCTTCTCGATCCGGGAGTTCCGCTCGCGCGTCCGGGCCCTGCTCCGCCGCGCCCGCGCGCCCCACGCCTCCGGCGAGGGTCAGGCCGAGCGGATCGAGCACGACGGCCTCGTGATCGACATCCCGCGCCGGACGGTCGAGGTGCGGGGTGAGCAGGTCCAGCTGACGTACGTCGAATTCGAGCTGCTCCGGGCGCTGGCGGCCCATCCGGGCCGTGTCTTCAGCCGCCGGATGCTGCTCGAGGCGCTCTGGAAGAGCGCCGACTACCGGGACCCCCGCACGATCGACGTTCACGTGCGCCACCTGCGCGAGAAGCTCGAGGCCGAGCCGCGAACGCCCGAGTACATCTTGACGGTGCGCGGCGTCGGCTACCGCTTCCGCGACCGGTGACCCCGCTCTCCAGCGTTCGCGGCAAACTCGCACTCGCGCTCCTGCTCGTGGTCGCGGGCGTGCTCGCGATCGTCTATCTGATCGTCGTCCCGTCCTATCAGAGCTCGCTCGAGAACACGGAGCTGAAGGCGCTTCAATCCTCGCTGCAGCAGGTCGCTCTGCCGTTTCCCGAGCAGGGGTACCTGCAGCAGCAGTTCGTCGAGCAGGTGTCTCAGGCGACGAACACCCGCGCCGTCGTCTTCTCCCTGACGAGCGAGTCGCCGGTGCTCGTGGAGGCGTTCGCCGACTCCTCGACGGAGCGCGACTCGACCGAGCTCCAGAACGATCCCGTGGCTGTGCGCGCGATCCAGCACCAGGCCCTGGCTCGCGGCACGGTCAGCCGCGGCGGCCAGACCTATGCGGAGGTCGCCTTTCCGGAGGGCGACTCGGCGGTCATGCTCTCGGCCTCGTTGCACGACCAGCTCCAGGCGGTTGGGCTCGTGCGCAGGCGCATGCTCGTGGCCGGCACGCTGGCGATGGCGTTCGCCGTTCTCTTCGGCTATGCCGGCGCGAGCCTGATCACGCGGCGGATCCGGCGGCTGGAGACGGCCGCGGAGCGGATCGCGGAAGGGAACTTCGACCAGCCGGTGATCGACCACGGCTCGGACGAGGTGGGGCAGCTGGCCCGGACGTTCGAGCGCATGCGCCTGCGGCTCTCGAATCTCGACCGGGCCCGCGGCGAATTCATCGCCAACGCGTCACACGAACTGCGCACGCCGCTCTTCTCGCTGGCCGGGTTCCTGGAGCTGCTCGACGACCCTGAGCTCGACGAGTCGACGCGGGATGAGTTCGTGGGACAGATGGGCGAGCAGGTCGTGCGCCTGACCAAGCTCGCGACCAATCTCCTCGATCTGTCGAGGCTGGATGCGGGGCGGCTGACCGTCGCCCGCGAGCCGCTCGAGCTCTCGGAGCTCGCCGCCGAGCTCGCGGTTGAGTTCGGTCCCCGCGCCGCTGCGGCCGGCCACCGCCTGGAGGCGCCGCCGGCAGCGACCGCTGCCGCCCGCGGCGACGCGGAGCGCGTGCTGCAGATCGGCCGGGTGCTGGTCGAGAACGCGCTCGTCCACACGCCCGCGGCCACGACGGTGCGGATCTCGACGGCGCTCGACGGCGGCCGTGCGCTGCTCACCGTGGCGAACGACGGCCCACCCATTCCGGCCGAAGCGCGCGAGCGGATCTTCGAGCGCTTCTACCGCCTGGACGGCGGCCGCGCTTCGGGGAGCGGCCTCGGCCTCGCGATCGCGCGCGAGCTCGCGGAGGTGATGGGCGGCCGGATCGAGGTCGAGTCGGAGGGCGCATGGACGCTCTTCCGGCTCGTCCTGAGCGCCGACGTCCCCGAGCGCGAGCCCGAGCCAGGCTTCGTCTAGCCGTCCAGAACCGCCGCAGGGTCGGGCCGTCCTGCTGGAGCCCTTTCGTCGTGAAAACGCTCGAGCGTCGTGCCTGAGCCAAAAACGCGCTCGGAGCCGGCATCGTGGCTAGAGTGGGCCGCCGGTGCGCTCGAGCTCTGCTGCCGCTCTTGCCCTCGTCGCCGCTGTGCTCGGCGGCGTCGTGGTGCTGGTCGTCGCGAAAGCTGCCGGCTGGCTGCACACGGGAACGACGAAGACCGTGGTCGTCACCCAGCCCGCGTCGCGTGCCGGCGAGGCTGCACCCGTGGTCGTCGCCAAGCCACTCGCCGGGAACGGCTTCGCGCCCGCCCAGATCTTCCGCACGCGCGCGGCCGGCGTCGTGACGATTGTCTCGTACTTCGACTCCGGGAACGTCCCGGACGCGAGCGCCGGCCAGGGCTCGGGCTTCGTCGTCAATTCGGGCGGTGTGATCCTCACGAACGCGCACGTGATCACCACTGCGGGTCAGTCCCAGGTGCAGCTCGGCAAGGCGGCGCCGGCGCACACCGTCTACGTCGAGTTCTCGGACGGCGACCGGGTGCCGGCGAAGGTCGTCGGCTTCGATCTCTACGACGACGTGGGCGTGCTGCGCGTCGACCCGGCTCTGCACGCGCTCGACCCGGTGCCGCTCGGCGACTCGACCCGTGTCGTCGTCGGTCAGCCGGTCGCTGCGATCGGGAGCCCGTTCGGCAACACCGATTCGCTCTCGGTCGGCGTCGTCTCGGCCATTCGCCGGTCGATTCCGTCGCTGACGAGCCGGTACAACCTCGTCGACGCGATCCAGACCGACGCCCCGATCAACCACGGCAACTCCGGCGGCCCGCTCTTCGACGCGCGCGGGCGCGCGATCGGGATCAACGCCCAGATCCGTTCGAGCGGCACCGGCTCCGGCTTCGAGGGCGTCGGGTTCGCCGTCCCGATCGAGTCCGCCCGCCGCTCGATGACCCAACTGCTCGCGACCGGCACCGTCCGCTATGCCTATGTGGGGATCACCACGGAGGACTTGACCCCCTCGATCGCGAAGAGGTTCGGATACGCCGCCAAGCGCGGTGCGCTGGTCGACGCCGTCACACCGGACAGCGCCGCCGCACGCGCCGGGCTGAAGGCTGGTCCGCGCGAGGTGGTCTTCCAGGGGCAAGCGCTGAAGGTCGGCGCCGACGCCGTCGTCGCGATCGACGGGATCCCGGTCACGAATGCGGAAGACGTCGTCCGCATTGTCTCCGAGCGCCTGCTGCCGGGCGAGACGGTGCCGTTCACCGTCGTTCGTGGCGGACAGCGCCGGACGGCACGCGTGACGCTCACCCAGCGCCCGGCCGGCTAGGTCGATTCGGGTTAAGAACAGGCTCAAGAGGGAATCCGCTCCGTACGCCGAATTCGCTTCGCGCAGGTTTCGGCAGAATCTCCGAGGTTTCTCTTGCTGAAATCGAGGGAAAGAGCGAGGTTGATGAACGGAAGCGGGCAGACCCAGGCAATCCGACTGAGGATCCCGGCGAAGCCGGAATACATCACGCTCGGCCGGCTTGCGCTGACGGGGCTCGTCCGGCTCCGCGAGCAGCCCCTGTCGCAGGAGGTGCTCGGCGATCTCAAGCTCGCCCTCACCGAGGCTTGCACGAACTCGGTGCGTCACGCGTACGCGGACGGTCAGGGCAGCGTCGAGATCCACTACGAGCTTCATTCCGACCGCCTCGTCGTCGAGGTGACGGACGACGGCGAAGGCTTCGAGCCGCCGCCGGCGCCGAGCGAGGCGCTCGACGGGCACGAGCTCTCGGAGGGCGGGCTCGGGATCGCGATCATCGAGGCGCTCGCCGACGAGCTCGAGATTCGAGAGCGCGAGCAGGGCGGGTCATCCCTGCGTTTCGTCAAGCTGCTCTAGATTTGCTGCCGCTCGTCAACGTCGGCCACAAGGCGCTCGGCGATTACGCCACGCTGGTCTCACGCGGGCTGATGACCGAGATCGAGCGGCTGGCCGAGCCGTTACAAGGCACGCGCATCGCGCACGTGTCCGCCACGGCGTTCGGTGGCGGCGTAGCCGAGATCAACTACACGCTGGTGCCCCTAATGGCCGACGCCGGCCTCGACGTCGAGTGGAGGCTCATCCACGGCGAGGACGAGTTCTTCAACGTCACGAAGGCGATCCACAACGGTCTGCAGGGCGCGTCCCGCTCACTGAGCGAGGAGGAACAAGCGATCTTCGCGCGCTTCAACGCGGACAACGCGGCGCTGTTCCCGGAGGCGGACTACGACTACGTGATCATCCATGACCCACAGCCCGTTGCGATGATTGACTCGTTCCCGGAGCGGCAGGCGAAGTGGATCTGGCGTGGGCACATCGACTTCTCGACGCCGAACGAGCGCGTCCTGGATGTGCTCCTGCCGTCGATCCGCCGCTTCGATGCGTCGATCTTCCATATGCGCGAGTACGTCCCGCACGCGGACCTGCCGCTGGCTGTCGTCTGGCCGCCCGCGATCGATCCGCTGATGCCGAAGAACATGGCCCTGTCGCCCGAGGACGCGGCGTACATCGTCGACCAGTTCGGCATCGACGTCGAGCGACCGCTGCTCACACAGGTGTCGCGCTTCGATCCGTGGAAGGACCCGCTCGGCGTGATCGACGCCTATCGCCAGGTGAAGCGGCGCTTCCCCGAGGTGCAGCTCGCGCTGGTCGGTTCGATGGCCCACGACGACCCGGAAGGGTGGGACTACTACAGGCGCACCGCCGAGCATGCAGACGGCGATCCGGACGTCTACATCCTCAGCAACATGAACAACGTCGGAGCGGTCGAGGTGAATGCCTTCCAGGTGCATTCGCAGGCACTGATCCAGAAGTCGACGAAGGAGGGGTTCGGGCTCACCGTCACCGAGGCGTTGTGGAAGGGGCGGCCGATCGTCGCCGGCCGCGTCGGCGGGATCGTCGCACAGATCGCGGACGGCGAGACTGGCTGGCTCGTCGACTCGGTCGAGGCGTGCGCGTCTGCGTGCATCGAGATCCTGCGGGACCCGGACGAGGCGCGAACGCGCGCGTTGAAGGGCAAGGAGCACGTGCGCAGGCATTTCCTGACCCCCAGGCTGCTCCGGGACTGGCTCGTTCTGTTCAACAAGCTCGCGGGCAACAACACTGGGGGCAGCGAGATCACCGTTGTCTGAACAGAATACACTGATCGTCGTTTCGAATCGCGGCCCGGTGACGTACGACAAGGTCGATGGACGCCGCGTCGAGCGGCGCGGGGGCGGCGGCCTCGTCACGGCACTGCGGGGAGTGCGAGAGCAGCACCATGTGATCTGGATCGCGAGCGCGACGACCGACGAAGATCGTGTTGTCGCGGGCGAGGCGGGCGGCGGCGAGGTCGTGCTCGTCGCACACGAGGCGGAGGCCTACGACCGCTACTACAACGTCGTCGCCAACCCGATGTTGTGGTTCATCCAGCACTCGCTGTGGGATCAAGCGTCGCGACCGGAGCTCGGCCTCGCATTTCACGATGCATGGCGTGAGGGGTACGCGCGCGTCAACCGATCGTTCGCCGACGCCGTCGTCGCCGCGCTCGACGAGCACCCCGACGCGACGGTGTTCTTCCACGACTACCACCTGTATCTCGCTCCGAAGTTCGTGCGGGCCGCGAGACCGGACGCGTTGCTCGCGCACTTCGTGCACATACCGTGGCCGGTGGACTGGAGCGTGCTGCCCGAGCCGATGCGTCGCGCCGTGCATGACGGACTCCTCGCGAACGATGTCGTCGCCTTCCACACGAGGCGGTGGGCGCAGAACTTCGAGCGCAGCTGCGAGGACACCGTCGGGGGCACCCACGGCACGCGCGTCACGCATCATCCGCTCTCGGTCGACGTCGCCGAGTTCGAGCGGTTGCAGGCCAGCAACGCCGTTCGCGCCGCGGAGGCGACACTGCCGCGACCCGAGAAGCTGATCGTTCGCGTCGACCGGACCGATCCCTCGAAGAACATCGTGCGCGGCTTTCACGCCTTTGCGGTGCTGCTCGAGGAGCACCCCGAATGGCGGGGGCGCGTGACCATGCTCGCGCTGCTCGATCCGTCGCGCCAGTCGATTCCCGAGTACGTCGAGTATGTGGCCGACATCGAGCGGGCTGTTCGCGAGGTCAACGACCGGTTCGGGCCGGTGATCTCCGTGCAGGTCGCAGACGATTTTCCGCGCTCGGTCGCGGCCTACAAGCAGTACGACGTTCTCCTCGTCAACGCCGTGTCGGACGGGCTGAACCTCGTGGCGAAGGAAGGCCCGCTCGTGAACCAGCGGGGCGGGGTGCTCGTGCTCTCGGAGAACGCGGGCGCCTACGAGGAGCTTGCGGAATGGGCGATCGGCGTGAACCCGTTCGACGTGTGGGGTCAGGCGCAGGCACTCCACGAGGCGCTGGTGATGGAGGCCGGCGAGCGCGCCCGCCGCGCCGACGGGCTGCGCGCCCAGGTGCGGGACCGCGACCTCTCGCAGTGGATCGCGGGCCTGCTGTCCGACCTTCCGCGCGCGGCGGCGTAACCTTCTGCCATGGCCGTTGCCGCTTCAGGCGAACTGCGGGTGGTGAGCCCCGCGACGCTCGAGCTCGTGGGCTCGGTGCAGACCGTCGCGCCGGAGGCCGTGCAGGAGCTCGTCGCTGAGGCGCGCCTCGCCCAGGAGCTGTACGGGCAGGAGCCGCTCACCGAGCGGCGCGCGCTGCTCGCCCGGGTTGCCGAGCTCGTGCTCGCGCGCGCCGACGAGATCGCCGATGTGATCGTGGCGGAGACCGGGAAGCCGCGCGTCGAAGCGTTCACGACGGAGCTGTTTCCGGCGCTCGACGCACTGACGTGGCTCGTGCGCAACGCCCCCACGCTGCTCACGCCGGAGCGGGTTCGCTACCCACAACTCCACCTGAAGCACAAGCGCGCGCACCTCTTGCACGAGCCGCTCGGCGTCGTCGGAGTGATCGCCCCCTGGAACTTCCCGTTTGCGATCCCGTTCACGCAGGCCGCTTACGCGGTCGCGGCCGGCAATGCCGTGGTGCTCAAGCCGTCCGAGCTGACGCCCCTGTCGGGCGCCCTGGTCGAGCAGCTGTTCGCCGCTGCAGGCGCTCCCGCCTCACTCGTGCGGGTCGCGCAGGGCGGCGGCGAGGTCGGCGCGGCACTCGTGCGCGCGCGTGGGCTCGGCAAGGTGCTCTTCACCGGCTCGAGCGAGGTTGGCCGTCTGGTCGCCGCAGCGGCGGGCGAGCGGCTGGTGCCCGTGACACTCGAGCTCGGTGGCAAGGATCCGATGGTGGTGCTCGCCGATGCCGATCTCGCGCGCGCGGTCGACGGCGCGCTGTGGGCGTCCTTCTTCAACTGCGGCCAGGTCTGCTCCGGCGTCGAGCGCATCTACGTCGAGGGGGCGCTGTACGGGCCGTTCCTCGAGGAGCTGGTGGCGCGCAGCCGCGGGCTCAAGCTCGGGCCGCTGATCTCGGAGCAGCAGCGAGCGCGGGTGGACGAGCTCGTGGCCGATGCGCTCGCCCGAGGTGCTCGCGCGGTCGTGGGCGGCGCCGCCCCCGCGCGCGTCGGCTGGTACTACGAGCCGACGGTGCTGGTCGACGTGCCTCCTGATGCGCGCATCGAGCAGGAAGAGACCTTCGGCCCGGTCGTCACGGTCGCGCGCGTCTCGGACGAAGCTGCGGCCGTGCGTGCCGCGAACGGCGGCACCTTCGGACTGGGGGCGTCGGTGTGGACGCGCAGCGGCGAGCGCGCTGCGCGCGTTGCGCGGAAGCTGCGCGCGGGGAGCGTGTGGCACAACGACCACGTCTACACGTATGCCTCGTCGCAGGCGGCCTGGGGAGGCCGCGGCGAGTCGGGCTTCGGACGCACCCACGGCAAGCACGGTCTCTACGACCTGACGGCAGCGAAGTTCGTCGACCACGATGCGGGTCGCGTGCCCGTGCCGTGGTGGTTCCCCTACGACGACGCAGCGACTTTCGCGTTCCGCGGACTGGCCGGGGTGCTCTACGGATCGCACCGGCTCGAGACGGCGTGGCGCGAGCGGCGCGCGTTGCTTGCGATGGCGAAGAGGTACCGAAGATGAGCGAGTTGTCGCATGTCGACGAGAGCGGGTCGGTGAAGATGGTCGACGTCGGAGGCAAGCCGTCACAACGCCGTCGCGCGGTCGCGCGGGCCGTCGTGCGCATGGCGCCCGAGACCGCGGGTCGGCTGCGGGAGCTCCCGAAGGGCGACGCGCTGGCCACCGCCCAGCTGGCCGGGATCATGGCGGCGAAACGCACGGCAGACTTGATCCCACTCTGCCATCCACTGTCGCTCTCGCACGTTGCGGTCGACGTGCGTGTGCTCGACGCCGGCGTCGAGATCATCGCGTCGGCCGAGACGACGGGGCAGACCGGCGTCGAGATGGAAGCTCTCACCGGGGCAGCGGTCGCCGCGCTCACGATCTACGACATGGCGAAGGCGATCGACAAGCAGATGACCTTCGCCGTCGAGCTCGTCGAAAAGGCGAAACGCGACGTAGGCTCGACGGAGGAGCAGGGACAGTGAGGGCTGCTGTCTTGACCGTGTCGGACCGTGTCTCGCGTGGGGAGGCCGGCGATGCGAGCGGCGACTTGCTCGAGGAGCTGCTGCGCGCGGACGGTCACGACGTCGAGCGGAGCGTCGTCCCAGACGAGGCCGACGCGATCGCGGCGGCGATCGAGGAGCTCGCCGCGGCTGCCGAGCTGGTGCTGACCACCGGCGGCACGGGCCTCGCCCCGCGCGACGTGACGCCCGAGGCGACGCGCACCGTGTTGCAGCGCGAGGCGCCCGGTATCGCCGAAGCGCTGCGCGCCGACTCGATTGCGAAGACACCGCACGGTCTGCTCTCGCGCGGTGCGGCCGGCGTCGTCGGCCGCTCCCTCGTCGTCAACCTGCCCGGATCGACCGGCGGTTGCCGAGACGGCTACGCCGTCCTGCGTCCCGCGCTTGGTCATGCCGTGGAACTGCTCGCCGACCAGGCAACCTCCCATCGGCAGACGTAACGTGAGGGCGGCCCGCCTCTACTACCGGCTCGTCAAGTTCGAGCACACGATCTTCGCGCTGCCGTTTGCATACGTTGGCGCGTTCCTGGCGGTCGGCGGTGTGCCGTCGGCACAGGATCTCGTCTGGATCACCGTCGCCATGGTCGGCGCGCGGTCGCTCGCGATGGCCTTGAACCGCCTGATCGACGCGCGCATCGACGCGGCAAACCCGCGCACCGCCGGACGGGAGCTCCCGTCCGGCGCCCTCACGGTCGCCGCCGTGATCTTCTTTTGCGCGCTCACCCTCGCCGTCTATCTGTTCGCGGTGTGGCAGCTCGATCCGCTCGTGCGCTGGCTCTCGCCGATCCCGGTCGCCGCGTTCGTCGTCTATCCGTATCTGAAGCGGTTCACCTGGCTCTGCCACCTCTGGCTCGGCGCGATCGACGGCCTCGCGCCGGTCGGCGCCTGGGCGGCGATCAAGGGTGAGCTGCCGTGGCAGGCGTGGGCGCTCGGCGCCGGCGTCGCGGCGTGGGTCTCCGGCTTCGACCTCTTCTATGCGCTGTTCGACGTCGACGTCGACCGCGAGCAGGGGCTGCACTCGTGGGCGACCCGCTTCGGCGAGCGCGGCGCCTTCGCGGGCGCGCGTGTCCTGCACCTTGCGACGATCGGCTTTCTCATCGCGGCCGGCGTTGGGTTGGACGTCGGGCTGCTCTACTGGGTCGGCGTGGCGATGGTCGCGACGCTGCTCGTCTACGAGCACTCGCTCGTCCGGCCCGGCGACCTGCGACGGCTCGACGCGGCGTTCTTCACGATGAACGGTGTGATCTCGCTCGCATTCTTCGTCTTCGTGCTCGCCGACGTGCTGTGATCGTCGGCCAGGTGCACCGCTCGTGATCAGAGCACGCGGCCTCGCCAAGCGCTACGGCGACCGGCGCGTCTTCGCAGGAATCGACCTCGACCTCGCGGCGGGTGGCTTCCTGCTCGTCACCGGCCCGAACGGCTCGGGCAAGACGACCCTGCTCAGGGTGCTCGCGGGGCTCGCGGCGCAGACGGCCGGCGAGCTTCGGCTGCCCGAACGGCGCCTGGTCGGGTACCTCGGCCACGAGCCGCTCGTCTACCGCGAGCTCTCGCCGCTCGAGAACCTGACGTTGTTCGGGAGGCTCTATCGCATCCCCGAACGCGCCGAGCGCGTCGGGATGCTCCTCGAGCGCTTCGGACTCTGGGACGTGCGTCATGAGCGGGTCTCGACGTTCTCGCGTGGGATGCAGCAGCGGCTCGGGCTCAGTCGTGTGCTGCTGCACGAGCCGTCGCTGCTGGTGCTCGACGAGCCCTACAACGCGCTCGATCGCCAGGGCGCGGAACTGCTGGACGGTGTCTTTGAGGAGCATGTGTTCGGCGAGCCGCGGACGTGGGTGGTCGCGACGCACGAGCCCCAGCGCGTCGAGCGGCTCGCCACGGAACGGCTGGCCTTCGCGTGATCGGTGGAGGCTACGCCGCCGACGTCGGGGCGCTCGCGCGCAAAGATCTGTTGTTGGAGCTGCGCGCGAAAGAGACGCTGCCCTCGATGCTGCTGTTCGTGATCGCGGCGCTGACGATCTTCCACTTCGCGCTCCCGCACGGGACGAGCCACGCGGCGGCGCTCGGTCTCCTGTGGGCGGCTCTGATCTTCACCGCGTTGTTGGGACTGACGCGAGCGTTCGTCGCCGAACGGGAGCAGGGGATGTTCGACGCGCTCGTCCTCGCGCCGTGCGACCGCAGTGCGATCTGGCTCGGCAAGGCCCTGGCGGTGCTCGCCTTCCTCGTCGCCGCGGAAGTCGTCGCGCTGCCCGCGTTCGCCGCTTTCTTCTCCGGTCTGGACGGCCGCACCGTCGCGGCCGTCGCACTGGCCGACGTCGGGATCGCGACCGTGGGCACGCTGTTCGGCGCCATGGCGGTGGCCGGGCGGGCCCGTGAGCTTCTGTTGCCCCTGCTCTTCCTGCCGATGGCGATCCCGATCGTGGTCGGCGGCGTGGGCGGCTACCTCTGGTTCCTCGCGCTCTACGACGCGATCTTCGCCGTGCTCAGCTGGGCGGCCTTCGAGTACGTCGTGTCGGAGACCTGAGAGCCGCGGACTACCATGAGCACGTTGTGAGGATGCACCTGAGCCTTCCCGCGCTCGCCCTGGCCTGCACCGGGCTGATCGGGCTCGCGCTCGGGCTGATCTTCTTCTACGCGCCGACCGACGGTGACCAGGGCTTCTCGCAGCGGATCTTCTACTTCCACGTGCCGATCGCATTGACGTCATACGTCTGCTTCGGCTGGGGCGCCTGGAAGGCGCTTCGCTATCTGCGCAAGCGCGACGAGCGTGCCGACCTGGAGAGCTACGTCGCGATCCACCAGGGCGTGATGTTCGGCGCTCTGACGCTCGTCACCGGTTCCATCTGGGCGAAGGCGTCCTGGGGTGTCTGGTGGTCGTGGAGCGAGAACCAGCTCGTCCTCTTCCTCGTTCTCTTCCTCTTCTACTGCGCCTACTTCATGCTGCGCTTCTCGGTCGAACCAGGCCCGGCGCGCGCGAACATGTGCGCGGTGTACGCGCTCTTCGGTGTCGTCCTGATACCCGTCTCGTTCCTGGCGATCCGCCTCTCGCAGAAGTTCATCCATCCGGTCGTCTTCAACGCGCATGGGCCGCAGATGACGGGGTCGCAGTTCTTCGTGTTCTGCGTGTCGCTCGCCGGCGTGCTGGCTCTCTTCGCGACGCTTTACCAGGTGGAGCTGGCAGGCAAGCGCCTCGACGCGCACGTGCGCGAGTTGCGCGAGCTTCTGACATGACCTCGAGCCCTCCCTCGGAGTGGCAGTACGTGGCTGCGGCTTACCTCGTCGTCTTCGTCGTCGTGCTCACGTGGGTCGCCCTGATCGCCGCGAAGCTCGGGCGGCTGCAGAAGCAACTGGGCGACCTCGTCGAGAAAGCGCGTGACCGTGGTTGAGGCGCTGTTCTGGCCGGCACTCCTCGGGTACGGCGAAGCGGCCGTCGCCTACGCCTCCGCGCGGACTTCGCGGGCGGCGACCTGGGGCGTGCGCATCGGGTGGATCGCGCAGACGGCGCTGCTCGCCGTCCAGGCCGAGCGCGCCGACAGCTTTCCGTGGTCGAGCTGGGCGGGGTCGCTCAACCTGTTCGTCTGGTTCGTCGTCGGCGCCTATCTGATCTGGGGCTGCCGCCCGCGTTTTCGCCTGCTCGGTCTCGCGGTCATGCCGCTCGCGGCCGCGCTCTTTCTCATCGCGCGGATCGGCGGCGGCACTGGTGCTGGCGCGAAGTCCGGCTACGGCAACCTGTTCCTCGTCCTGCACGTCGGCTTCGTGCTCGCGGCGTTCGCCGGCTTCACCCTCGCTGCCGCGCTCGCGGGGCTCTACCTCTGGGAGGAGGGCCGGTTGAAGCGCCGGGCTGCCGACATCCTCCGCCTGCGTTTGCCGCCGCTCGCGTCGCTCGAGCGCCTGACATGGCGAACGATCGGCGTTTCGCTGCCGCTGCTGACGCTCGGTCTCGCGGCGGGGATCGTCCGGCAACGCCAGCGCGGCGGCTCGTTCGACGCGCTCGAAGGGGTGACCGTCGTCACCTGGCTCGTGTACGGAGGCTTCCTCGTCCTGCGGCCGACGGGGCGTCGCGCCGCGTACCTCGCGCTCGGTGGGTTCGCGCTCGTGATCGTGGCGCGGCTCGCGCTTGCAGGGAGTCACTTCACATGACGCTCACGCTGGTCGGGCTTTCGCACCACGTCGCCCCGGTCGAGCTGCGCGAGCGCGTGACCGTCGACCTCGCCGGCGCCGCACGGCTCGCGCGCTCACTCGGTGACGCTGTGTGCCTCTCGACGTGCAACCGCACCGAGCTGTACGTCGACGGCATCCCCGACGGTGCCGTGCTGGCGGCGCTCGAAGAGCTCGCAGGCGAGTCGCTGGCTGGCGTCGCGTACCGGTTGCACGAGGACGCCGCGGCGTTGCACCTCTTCAGGGTCGCGGCCGGGCTCGACTCGCTGGTGCCGGGGGAGGGCGAGATCCTCGGCCAGGTGCGGGCTGCCTACGAGTCCGTGGAGGCCGGTGCGCTGCTCGACCACGTTTTCCGCCAGGCGCTTGCCGTGGGCAAGCGTGTCCGCACCGAGACCGCGATCGGCGAAAGCCCTGCGTCCGTCTCGTCCGCGGCCGCCGCGCTCGCCGGGCAGGTGTTCGGCGACCTGACAGGACGCCGGGTGCTGCTGATCGGCGCCGGCCGCATCGGCGAGCTCGCAGCCTCGAACCTGGCCTCGCGCGGCGCCGAGATCGCGTTCGTCGCGAATCGCACCCTCGAGACGGCGCGCGAGCTCGCGCATCGATTCGGCGGGCAGGCGTTGACCCTCGACGAAACGGCGGCTCGGCTCGGTGAGGTCGACGTGGTGGTGTCCTCGACGAGCGCGCCGGGCCCCGTTCTGCACGCGTCGGATGTGCCGGCGAAGCGCCGCACCCCCCTGTTCTTCATCGACATCGCCGTGCCGCGTGATCTCGACTCGGAGATCGCGCGTCTCGACGGCTGTTTCCTCTACGACATCGACGACCTCGAGGCCGTGGTCGCCGAGACGCTGGCCGGCCGCCGCGCCGAGGCCGAGCGCGCCGAGGAGCTCGTGGCCGAGGAAGCGGACCGTTTTCGCGCCTGGCGCGCCTCGCTCGACGTGGTGCCGGCGATCGCCTCACTGCGCGCGCGGGCCGAAGAGATTCGCAATGCCGAGCTCGCGAAGCTGAAAGGTCGTGTCTCCGACGACGAGCGCCGCACGATCGAGTCTGTGACGTCGCAGATCCTGAACAAGCTGCTCCACTTGCCGACGATCCGGATGAAGGAAGCCGCGGTCAGCGCCGACGGCGCTGCGTACGCAG
This sequence comes from Thermoleophilia bacterium, assembly GCA_017882605.1. GTDB lineage: Bacteria > Actinomycetota > Thermoleophilia > Gaiellales > Gaiellaceae > PALSA-600. The sequence continues at coordinate 24,618 of JADGPE010000031.1, forward strand.
ACGCCGTGCGGCACCTCTTCGGGCTCGAGGACGAGGCGAAGTCGTGACGGAGCCTGGCGGGAATCCCTCGAGACCTGTTCGCCCGCTCCCCTCGCTTGTCCCCTCTGCGTTCCTGCGCGTCAAGCTTCCCCGGCCGGTGTGCGGTCGCTCGACGCGCGGAGGGAGGGCTGTCTGTGCTCGTCCGCATCGGGTCTCGCGGCTCTAGGCTCGCGCTCACGCAGGCGGAGCAGGCCGCCGCCGTCCTGCGCCGGCCTGGTGTCGAGATCGCCTTCGTCCCGATCACCACCGCAGGCGACCGGGACCGCACGAGGCCGTTCGGCCAGATCGGCGAGCGGGGGGTGTTCGTGAAGGAGATCGAGGAGGCGCTCCTCGGTGGCCGCATCGACGTCGCCGTGCACTCCGCCAAGGACATGACGTCGACCGATGCGGACGGCCTCGTCGTCGGCGCGTACCTCGAACGCGACGATCCGCGTGACGCGCTGATCGGCGCAACGGCGATTCGGCCTGGCATGCGAATCGGCACGGCCTCGGCGCGCCGCCGCGCCCAGCTGCTGGCTCACGAGCCGACGCTCTCGATCGAGCCGCTGCGCGGCAACGTCGAGACGCGCATCCGCAAGCTGCGCGAGCGTGGGCTCGACGCGATCGTGCTCGCCGCGTGCGGGCTCGACCGGCTCGGGCTCGCAGCCGAGATCGGCATCCGGCTCGAACCGGAACAGATGCTGCCGGAGGCGGCGCAGGGCGCGCTCGCGCTGCAGGTGCGGTCCGGCGAGGAGGAGCTCGTCGGCCGGGCAGACCACGCCGAGACGCGGCGGCGGGTCGAGCCCGAGCGGCGGTGTGTCGCGACGATCGGCGGCGGCTGCGTCGCTCCGGTTGCGGCCCATCACGACGGTGTCACGCTGCACGCGCTGATCGCCGACGAGGACGGGGCCTGGATCGAACGGCGCTCAGGCGACGACCCGGTGGCGCTCGCCGAAGAACTGGCGGGCCTCGCCGCGGCGCGATGAGAGTGATCGTCACCCGGCCGCGCGCGCAGGCGCGACCGCTCGTCGACGCTCTCGAGCGGCTCGGCGCAGAGGTTGTCGAGTGCCCCTTGATCGAGATCGAACGGACCTCGGACGAGCCGATCGACGCGGCCGGCTACGACTGGCTGATCGTCACGAGCCCGAACGGCGCCGACGAGATCGCAGCGCGTGGGCGCAACCTGCCGGCGATCGCCGCCGTCGGCCCAGGCACTGCCGAGGCGTTGCGTGCTCACGGGATCGAGCCGGCGTTCATCCCGCGCGAGTCGTCGCAGGACGGACTGTTGCGCGAGTTTCCGCGGCCGGCGGGCCGTGTGCTCTTCGCCGCCGCGGCAGGGGCCCGGCGCGGCCCGATCGACGCACTGGGCGCCGACTTCGTCCCGCTGTACCGCACCCGGCTCCTCACGCCGCAGCCGCCGGAGGGAGACGCCGTGGTGCTCGCCTCCGGCTCGGCCGCGCGCGCGTACGCAAGCGTCGGCGGTGCAGCGCCCGCCGTCACGATCGGCCCCGAGACGACACGAGTCGCGCACAGCCTCGGGCTCGTCGTCGTGGCCGAGGCGGCGACCCACGATCTCGACGGCCTCGTCGCCGCGGTGCGGGATCTGATGAAGTCCACACCTTGACCGTGATCACGTTCCTCACCGACTTCGGCCTGCAGGACGACTTCGTCGGGACGTGTCACGGCGTGATCGCCGGCATCGCTCCCGACGCGCGCGTGATCGACGTGACACACGGCATCTCCCCGCAGTCGGTGCTTCAGGGAGCGCTCGTCCTGCGCAACACGACGCGCTATCTGCCGGTCGGCGTGCACCTGGCCGTCGTCGACCCCGGTGTCGGCAGCGACCGCCGCGCGGTCGCGGTGGGCACGGCGGACGGCCGGACGTTCGTCGGGCCGGACAACGGCCTGCTGATGCTCGCGGCAGACGAGCTCGGAGTCGTCGAGGCGCGCGAGCTCGAGAACGAGCGCTATCGCCTACCCGATGTCTCTCGCACGTTCCATGCTCGCGATGTGTTCGCGCCGGCTGCGGCACACCTCGCCGCGGGGGTCCCGATCAGTGAGCTCGGGCGCGCGCTCGATCCCGCCACGCTCGTGCGGATCGACGTGCCGGACCCCGAGATCGGAAGGACTCAGATCTCGGCAACGGTGCTCTCGGTCGACCGGTTCGGGAACGTCGCCACCAACGTGAGGCGAATGCACATCGACGCGCTGGGCCTCGCGAACGGCGATCGCGTCGAGGTGCGGATCGCGCTCGACCGGTACTACGCGTTTGTCGCCGGCACGTTCGCCGACGCGGTCCCGGGAGAGCTGATCCTCTACGAGGACTCCTACGGGCTCATCACGCTGGCGATCAGCAGCGGTGACGCGGGGCGCCTCACCGGCGCGGCGGGCGGGGACGAGTTGCGGATCGCCGTCGAGTGACGGCCGGACAGCGCTTCGCGCGACTCGTGACGGTCGTCGTGGTTCGCGCACCGTTTCTCTGGCGGTTCCTGCGCAGCCCGCTGACGCGCAATTTCGACCACCTCGCCCCCGAGTGGGACGGCACCCGGGTGAGCCGCGAGCGGCTTGCTCCGATCATCGCGGCGCTCGAGTCCTTGCCCGACGCACCGGCGCGCGCGCTCGACGTCGGCACCGGCACCGGCGCGGTCGCCCGCCTGGTCGCGGAGCTCTGGCCCGAGGCGGAGGTGATCGGCATCGACGTCTCGTCCGCGATGGTCGCCGAGGCGCGCCGCCTCGGCCGCGAGCGTTACGAGGTCGCCGACGCGTCCCGGCTGCCCTTCGAAGACGCGAGCTTCGATCTCGTCACGCTGAACAACATGATCCCGTTCTTCGACGAGCTCGAGCGCGTCACCAGGCCCGGCGGCCTCGTTGCGATCTCGTACAGCATGGGTGCCCGGACGCCGATCTGGGTGCCCCCGAATCGGCTGCGGCAGAGCCTCGAGCGGCGAGGGTTCGCCCACGTTGCGGATTTCGCCGCCGGGCCGGGCGTGGCGCTCCTTGCCCGCAAGGACGAAGTGGCCTAGGATTCAGGACACAGAGGCGTTCGCGACGCGGTAGCACCGGTCCGGACGTCTCTTTTCGTGCGGCTACACTTGCGACCCGCAAGGCGAGGTAGCTCAGTTGGTAGAGCACACGGCTGAAAACCGTGGTGTCGCC
>JADGPE010000064.1 GCA_017882605.1 Thermoleophilia bacterium
GAGCTCCTGGTCGAGCGTCCGGTGCAGGGCGGCGACGTTCATGCTCAGAGCTCCCGGAAGACCCCCACGACCCGGCCGAGGATCTGCACATGCGGCGCGTAGATCGGCTCCATGCTCGAGTTCTCCGGCTGCAGCCTGATGCGACCGCTCTCGCGGTAGAACGTCTTCACCGTCGCCTCGTCCACGTACTCGTCGCCGCCTGCGAGCGCGACGACGATCTCCCCGTTGCGCGCGTCCTGCGCCCGCTGGACGATCACGAGGTCGCCGTCGAGGATCCCGGCCTCGATCATCGACTCGCCCTTGACGCGCAGCACGAAGTCGCCTTTGGTCGAGGACGGCATGGGCACGTAGTCCTCGATGTTCTGCTCCGCGAGCAGCGGTCCACCTGCGGCGATCTCACCGAGCAGCGGCAGGCGCAGGACGTCGGCAGCCTCGGCCGGTGCCGGCTCCGCCTCGCGGCGCTCGCGGCCGATCAGCTCGAGGGCGCGCGGCTTGGTCGGGTCGCGCTTCAGCAAGCCCGCCCGTTCGAGGTTGGCCAGGTGCGCGTGGACGGTCGACGGCGAGGCGAGACCGACCTGCTCACCGATCTCGCGCACGGTCGGCGGGTAGCCGTGCCGGTCGACGTACTCGACGAGGTAGTTCCAGATCTCCTGTTGACGGGCCGTGAGCACCGCGGCTCCTTGGGGTTTCGTTGACGGGGACGAACGTGTGTTCGCCACCAGAGTAGAGACTCCTCCGGACGCCGTCAACGGGGAAAAGAAAAAGCCGCCCCACCTGGGACGGCTTTCGATGCGCTGGAGAGGACTTGAACCTCCACGACCGCAATGGCCACTAGGCCCTCAACCTAGCGCGTCTACCAATTCCGCCACCAGCGCGTGAGAGAGCGCGCATTGTACCCGCGACTCAGTCGACCGGCGTGAGCTCGCGCTCGAGCGTCGCCCGCTCCGGCTCGAGCCACGGCGGCAGCGAGAGTCCCTCTCCGAGTGTCTCGGCCGGCTCGTCGACGAGGAAGCCGGGACCGTCGGTGGCGATCTCGATCAGCACCCCGTCGGGCATGCGGAAGTAGATCGACTCGAAGTACTTGCGGTCCTGCACAGGGGTCGGGCGAAGCCCGAGCTCCGTCAGCCGCTCGAGCCATTCCTGCTCGTGCGCCGGGTCGGGCACGCGCCAGGCGATGTGGTGCGTCGTCCCCGCTCCGATCAAGGCAGCCTCCTCGACCGGCTCGGCGAAGTGGAGCGGCGCGTCGGGGGAGAACAAGCCCGCGTACAGGTCCGGATTGCCGATCACGACGACATCGCGCAGGCTCGGCGCCTCGGCAGGATAGAGACGCAGGCGCAAGCCGTCCGGGTCCTCGAGCTCGGTCTCCGCCGCGACGTTCGGCGACCCGAGGCCGATCGATTCGAGCGTGCCGCGCCCCAGGCGGCCGGGCTCGGCACGCGGCCACTCGAAGAAGGTGACCAGCGTTCCCGGGCGGCCGACCTCGTCGCCGAAGTAGAGGTGGTAGCTGTGCGGGTCGTCGAAGTTGACGGTCTTCTTGACCAGCGTGAAGCCGAGACGGTCCCGATAGAAGTCGAGTGTCCGTTGCGCGTCGGAACACACGCACGTGATGTGGTGCAGGCCCGCCAGCTGCATGTGGCGAAAGTCTAGAGGCTCGCGCTACTTGAGCAGCCTGAAGAGAACGATCGTGTTCACAAAGAACAGGATCGCGACCACGGCCGTCACGCGCGTCAGGTTGCGCTCGACGATGTGAGTGCCGCCCTGCGAAGCAGGCGTGAAGCCCATCCCGCCCAGGCCGGCGTCTCGTCCGGAGTGCATGAGAACGAGCCCGATCAGCGCGACGCTCAGGAGGACGTGGATGACGGCGAAGAACGGCAACATGGCGGCCCTAGGGTAGCTCACCCGGCGACGGCGACTCGCGGAGGGCCGGCCTGGGCCATGATTCACAGATGGATGGCGACGAAGCCAGGCGCAAGATCCACCATCTCCTCCTGACCGGAGACAACCGCCTCAAACAGGGGGTCTCCGCGGAGAAGATCCGCCAGAGCTACGAACAGGCGCTCGCGGTCGCCCGGGAGCACGGGCTGGAGGAGAGCGTTGGGCCGCTCGTCGCGATCAGGCTCGCCGATCTCGAACGGCTCGCAGGAGGATCTCCTCCACCCGCGCTGCCTGACGCCTGACGTCGTGCTCGGCAGCGGCACCGCGCGCGGCGTCGTTCGGGGAGGGCAAGGCAGCAGCGGTGTCGAGTGCGCGCGCGAGCTCGGCGGTGTCGAGAGGGTCGACGAGCACGCCCGCACCGCCGGTCACGAACTCGGGTGGGCCACCGACGCGGGTCGCGACGACGCTTTTGCCGCACGCCATGCCTTCGAGGAGCGCCTGCCCGAACGGCTCGATCAGGGCCGGGCCGCAGACGACGTCGGCGGCGGCGAGCCATCCGGGCACGTCGTCGTGTGGGACCCGCCCGACCACGCGCACGCCGGTGCGACCCTCGAGCGCCGCGCGCAGCGGACCGTCGCCGACGAATGTCAGCGAGCCGCGTCCAAGCGTCGCGAATGCGTCGGCCAGGCGAACGACGTTCTTCCGCTCGGTCAGCGAGCCGACATGCAGGAACGCCGGCGACTCGAGCTCTGTCACGGCAGCAACTGCCTGAAACAGGTCGAGGTCGACTCCCGAATCGACGACCTCGGTCTTACCTCGCGCCTCGGGCACGCGCTCCTCGAGCTCGTGACGCAGGTACTCCGAGACCGCGACCACGGTCGAGGCGCGCTGCACGACGCGTCGCGTCAGCAGCGCGACACCGGGAAGCGCTCCGATGTTGCGCACGTCGCGTCCATGCGCGGTGACGACGAGCGGTGCATCCACTTCCGAGGCGAAGAGGCCCGCGGGGACGAGGAAGTGGGCCCACACGACGTCAGGCCGCGCGGCGCGTTGGACGCGCCTGCGCAGCTCGAGGAATCTCGCCTTCCCACCTGTCCGGCGGTCGAGCACGGCAAGCTCGATCTCGTGCCCGCGTTCGCGGAGTGCACGCTCGCCCTGCGCGACGAAGGCCCCGAGGTCCGGGTCGTCGGGGCCGGGGTACATCTGTGAGACGAGCAGGATCCGCATCGCCGTCAGCGCGGCGCGCGTTCTCGGTCGTGCTCGCCCCATTCGTCGCGCAGCACGCCGCAGATCTCACCGATCGTGCACCGAGCTTGCAGCGCCGTTCGCATCGAGATCAGCATGTTCTCCGTTCCACGCGACGCATCGCGGACTGCCGCCAGCGCCGCCGCGGCTTCGTCGGCGTTGCGCTCCGCGCGCAGCGCTGCCGTGCGCGCAAGCTGGCGCTGCTCGGCTTCCGGGTCGATCGACTGCAGCTGGATCGGCTGTTCCGACTCCGCCACGTACTCGTTGACGCCGACGATCACCCGCTCGCCAGACTCGACATCTCGCTGCCACTCGTACGCAGCGTTTTCGATCTCGCCTTGCACGAAGCCTTGCTCGACGGCGTTCACCGCACCGCCGAGCTCGTCGATGCGCTCGATCAGCTCCCACGCGCGCGTCTCGAGCTCGTCGGTGAGCGACTCGATGTAGAACGAGCCGCCGAGCGGATCCGCCGTCGCCGTCGTGCCGGCTTCGTTGGCGAGGATCTGCTGGGTCCTGAGCGCGATCGTCGCGGCATGCTCGCTCGGCAGCGCGAGCGCCTCGTCGAAGGAGTTCGTGTGCAGCGACTGCGCGCCGCCGGCGACTGCCGAGAGCGCCTGGATCGCGACGCGGACGATGTTGTTCTCGGGCTGCTGCGCAGTGAGTGTCGAGCCGCCGGTCTGCGCGTGAAAGCGCAGCGCGAGCGCCTTGGGATTCGTCGCGCCGAACCGTTCGCGCATCACACGCGCCCAGACGCGGCGCGCCGCGCGGAACTTCGCGACTTCCTGAAAGAAGTCGTTGTGGGCGTTGAAGAAGAACGAGAGCCGCGCGCCGAAGTCGTCCGGCGAGAGACCGGCATCGACCGCCGCCGCGCAATAGGCGATGCCGTTCGCGATCGTGAACGCAAGCTCCTGCACGGCGGTCGAACCTGCCTCACGAATGTGGTAGCCGGAGATCGAGATCGTGTTCCACGACGGGATCCGGTCCGCGCAATAGGCGAACACGTCGGTCGTCAGCCGCATCGACGGGCGCGGCGGGAAGATGTAGTTCCCGCGCGCGATGTACTCCTTGAGGATGTCGTTCTGCACGGTGCCGCGCAGCGCGCTCCCGGGCACGCCCTGTTCCTCGGCAACGAGCTCGTACAGGAGCAGCAGGAGCGAGGCCGGCGCGTTGATCGTCATCGACGTCGACACGTCTGCGAGCGGAATCCCCGCAAGCAGGATCTCCATGTCCGCGATCGAGTCGATCGCGACGCCGGTGCGCCCCACCTCGCCGCGGGCGAGGGGGTCGTCGGAGTCGTAGCCGAGCTGCGTCGGCAGGTCGAAGGCGATCGAGAGCCCCGTCTGACCGCGCGCCAGCAGGTAGCGGTATCGCTCGTTCGACTCCTCGGCCGACGCGAAACCGGCGTACTGGCGAATCGTCCACGGCCGGCCGCGGTACATGTCGCGATAGGGGCCGCGCGTGTAGGGGTAGTCGCCGGGAGGCTCGAGCTCGGTCGTCACGTCGACGGCCGCGTAGACCGGCTTGACCTCAATCCCACTCTCCGTCTCGCGCCCGCCTGTCGCTGCCACGCCCGAAGTATGCTCGCCTCATGCGCATCGCCGCTGTCGCGGTCGCGCCGCAGCTCGTCGCCGTCTCCGCGTAGCCTGTCGGCGTGACTGTCCGCGTCCGCCTGTTCGCCGGCCTCCGTGAACGCGCCGGCTGGGCGCAGCGGGAGATCGACGTCTCCAGCGTTGCCGAGGTGTGGCCCGCCCTCGGCCTGGGCGACGAGCCGAGCGGCCTCCTCTATGCGGTCAACAAGGAGTACGCGACCCCCGACCACACCCTCTCGGACGGCGACGAGGTCGCGCTGATCCCGCCCGTCTCCGGCGGCGCCTTCTTGCTCAGCGACGAGCCACTGTCGCTCGAACGCGTCGTCGACGAGGTACGCGACGACGAGGCGGGCGCGATCGCGACCTTCAGCGGCACGACTCGCATCCACTCCCGCGACCGCACCGTCACCCACCTCGACTACGAGGCGTACGAGGGAATGGCCGAGCGCGTGATGGCGGAGATCGCCGACGGCCTGCACGCTCGCTACGAGCTCCGTGCGATCGCCATCCACCACCGGGTCGGGCGCGTAGGGATCGGAGAGACCTCCGTCGTGATCGCCGTGTCGGCCGCCCACCGCCAAGCAGCCCTCGCCGCGTGCAAGGACGCGATCGACGAATTGAAGGAGCGCGTGCCGCTCTGGAAGAAAGAGGTCTACGCAGGCGGCGAAGAATGGATCGGGAGGGGCTCATGAGCCGTAGGCTCGACGGAGGCGAACAAGGAGCGCACGTGCCGGCTTTGCCGGCGCCGAAGCGGGCATGACCGAAAACTCCGACTCCGGCTTCGACCCCGACTTCGACTATCGCGGCTACGACCCGATCCAGCCGCGCGGCACCGACTGGGGCGCGCGCCTGAAGAAGCTCGTCGGGCCGATCGTGGCAGGCGGGATCGCGCTCGCAAAGTTCTCGTTCATCCTCGTCAAGTTCTCGACGATCTTCATCGCCGTCGCGGCATACGCGCTGATCTGGGGCTGGAAGTTCGCGATCGGCCTGGTCCTACTGATCCTCATCCACGAGACGGGCCACTACATCGAGGCGCAGCGCGAGGGGCTGCACCCGAAGCTGCCGGTGTTCATTCCCTTTCTCGGCGCCTACGTGCAGTACACCCGCGGCAACCCCTGGCAGACCGCCCGCGTCGCGATCGCCGGCCCCATCCTCGGCGGTGCCGCTGCCTTCGTCTGCTACCTGATCGGCAAGTCGCAAAGCTCGAACCTGATGTACGCGCTCGCCTATTTCGGGTTCTTCCTCAACCTCTTCAATCTGCTGCCCTTCGGCTTCTTCGACGGCGGTGCCGTCTGGCGCTCGGCCGCCTTCCTGCGCCGGGGAGGCGGGTCCGGCAAGGCGCTCTTCATCTACGCCCTCTACTTCGGCACCGCGCTCGTGCTCGTGCTCGGCATGTGGGCCTCCCACGTCCCCCAGCACCGGCTCTAGGGAACCGTGACCGACGACCGCCAGATCCTCGACCATCCCGCGAACGACATCGAGGTGTCGATCGCGAAGATCACCGCGGAGCTGCGCGCGGGGTTCGAGCAGGTGGCCGAGGTGCCGCGCCCGGCGGTGGCGCTGTTCGGGTCCGCGCGCGTCGCGCCGGGGAGCAAGCCGTACGAAGACGCGCGTTCGGTCGGCCGGCGTTTCGGCGAGCACGGCTGGACCGTGATCACGGGCGGTGGTGGCGGCGTGATGGAAGGGGCGAACCGCGGGGCCCAAGAAGGCGGCGGCGTCTCGGTCGGGTTCAACATCGAGCTTCCACACGAACAGCATCCGAACCCGTACCTCGATATCGTGCACACGTTCAACCATTTCTATGCGCGCAAGGTCTGCTTCGTTCGTCCATCCGAAGGCTTCGTCATCTTCCCCGGCGGGTTCGGGACGCTCGACGAGATGTACGAGTCGCTGACGCTGATTCAGACCGGCAAGATCCGCCACTTCCCCGTCGTGCTCTTCGACTCCGACTACTGGGGCGAGATGGTCGACTGGATCCGGGGCGAGCTGCTCGCCGACGGGATGATCTCCGCGGACGACATCGAGCTCCTCCACATGACGGACGATCCGGACGAAGCCGTGCAGCTCGTGCTCGAAGGCTACGAGCAGCGTTGCGTCGACGATCCCTCGTCGCCGCACAGGCAAGACGCCCAGTAGCCCGCGGTCTCTGCCGAGCTCGGCGTAATCTGCATGCCGTGGAGCTCAGGGACCTGCCCTCGGTGGACGAGCTCGCCCGCACGGCGGACGACGATCCGCTCGCGGTGGACGCCGCGCGCGCGGTGATCGTCCGGGCCCGCGAGGAGCTTCGCGCCGGCGCCGACCCCGGTGACCTCGCCGCGCGGCTCCGCGAGGAGCTCGTCGCGTCGCGCCGGCCTGGACTGCGTCGCGTCTTGAACGCGACGGGCGTGATCGTGCACACGAACCTTGGCCGGGCGCCGCTGCCACAGGCGGCGCTCGATCGTGTCGTCGAGGCCGGCCGCGCCTACTCGAATCTCGAGTACGACCTCGCCGCAGGGGCACGCGGCTCACGCCAGGATCACGTCGAAGGGATCCTGCGACGGCTGACCGGCGCCGAGAGCGGGATCGTGGTCAACAACAACGCCGGCGCGATGCTGCTCGCGCTCGCAGCGCTCGCGGAGGGGCGCGAGGTGCTCGTCTCGCGCGGGGAACTCATCGAGATCGGCGACGGCTTCCGCATCCCCGACGTGCTCGCGCGCTCCGGCGCACGACTCGTCGAAGTCGGCACGACGAACCGCACGCGCGCCGCCGACTACGAACGTGCAGTGCGCACTGAGACGGCTCTGCTGCTGCGGGTGCACCAGTCGAACTTCCGAGTCGTCGGTTTCACCGAGCAGCCGTCGGTTGCCGAGTTGGCAGCGGTGGCGCAACGGCACCACTTGCCACTGCTCGACGATCTCGGTTCGGGAGCGCTGCTCGAGCTCTCCGACGAGCCAACGGTGCGCGGTGCCCTCGCCGACGGCGCGGACCTCGTCTGCTTCAGCGGCGACAAACTGCTCGGCGGCCCCCAGGCCGGCATTGTCGTCGGACGCGCAGAGCTGATCGAGCGGCTGCGCCGGCACCCGCTGCACCGTGCGCTGCGCATCGACAAGCTGAGCCTCGCCGCGCTCGAAGGAACGCTGCTGCTCTATCTCGAGCCGGCGCGTGCGCTCCGGGAGATCCCGGTGCTGCGCATGCTGCACGAGGACGTCTCCGCCGTTCGCGCCCGGGCGGAGCGGCTCGCGGCCGCGGTCGACGGCGACGTCGAGGAGACAGTGGCCCGTGTCGGCGGCGGTGCGCTGCCGCTGGCGGAACTGCCGTCGTTCGCCTGCGGGCTCGACGAGGGGCTTGCCGAGCCTCTCCGCCTGCACGAGCCGCCCGTGATCGGGATCCTGCGCGACGGTCGGCTGCTGCTCGATTGCCGCACGCTCGCGGACGGCGACGTCGACGACGTCGCCGCCGCGGTTCGCACATGCCGCTGACGGTCGGCACCGCCGGCCACATCGACCACGGCAAGACGTGGCTCGTGCGGGCACTCACCGGCAAGGACACGGATCGGTTGCCGGAGGAACAGGCACGTGGCATCTCGATCGACCTCGGCTACGCCCCGCTCGAGCTGCCGGACGGTCGCCGGCTCTCGCTCGTCGACGTTCCGGGTCACGAGCGGTTCGTGCGCACGATGATCGCCGGCGCGACCGGTATCGACCTCTTCCTGCTGGTGATCGACGCCCAGGAAGGCGCGCGGCCTCAGACGCTCGAGCACCTCGCCGTCCTGCGACTGCTCGGTGTCGAGCGAGGAGTGGTGGCGGTCACGAAGTCGGACGCCGTCGACGAAGAAACACTCGAGCTGGCGCTCGAGGAGGCGCGCGAGCTCGTCCCCAGTGCCGAGGTCGTCGCCGTGTCGGCCAAGACGGGCGCCGGGCTCGACGGGCTGCGCGCGGCGCTCGCGCGCGTCCCCGTCCAGCCACGCGACCCGTCCGCGGCGACGCGCCTCTACGTCGACCGCGTGTTCACGCTGCCCGGAGTGGGCACGATCGCCACCGGCACGCTCTGGTCCGGCGCGATCACAGCGGGCGACCTGTTGCGAGTCGAGCCTCGGGGCACGACGGTGCGAGTGCGATCGGTGCAGGTGCACGACGCGGCGGTCGAGACGGCAGAGGCGGGACAGCGGGTTGCCGTCAACCTGCCTGGGGTCGAGCGTCGCGACCTCGCGCGCGGGGACGTGCTCGTCGAGCCGGGCCACTACCCGGTCTCCTACCGGCTCGACATCCGGCTCGAAACGCTCCACGAGATTCCTGCCGCGGCGACGGTGCACCTCGGCACGAACGCCGTGCCCGCGCGGATCGTGCGCGACGGCGAGTACGCGCAGCTTCGGCTGCGGGATGAAGTCGTCGCCGCACGCGGCGACCATGTCGTGCTCCGCACCGACACGACGGTCGGCGGCGGCGTCGTGCTCGACCCCGCCCCCGTGCGGCGACTCGACCGCGCGCGGCTGGCGGCGCTCGACAGCGGAACGCCAGAGGAGATCGTGCGTGCGCTCGTGCACGAACCGGTGACCGCGGCCGAGCTGCAGGGCCGCGGGCTGCTGTCATCCGCTCAGCTCGCAGAAGGGCTTGCGTCGGTTCGCTCGGCCGGCGAGTACTACTTTTCGGAGTCGTGGCTCGCCGAGCTGCGCGAGCTCGTGCGCAAGCGGCTCGCCGATCGCGCAGCGTCGAGCCCGCTCGACCCCGGCCTGCCACTTGCGGAGCTCCTGCCGAACACGCCGTGGGCGCCGGCGGTCCTGGATCTGCTCGAGGTCGAGCGCCGCGGCGCGAAGGCGTACCTGCCCGGGACGACCGCCGCGCTCGGCGAGCGCGCCGACGCGGCGCGCGAGCTCGAGGCTCAGCTCGCGCAGGAGGAGATCGCCAAGACCGACGACAAGCAGCTCGCGGCGTTTCTCGAACAGAAGGGCCGCATCAGGCGCGTCGGGGACGGATACGCAGTGTCGGTCGCGCTCTACGATCGCGGCGCCGCGCTGCTGCCCACGCTCGAGGCGATCACACTCGCCGCCTTTCGCGACGCCCTCGGCGTCGGCCGCCGGACCGCGCAGCTCCTGCTCGAGCGCTACGACGCGGACGGGCTGACGCTCCGGCGGGGCGACGTCCGGACGCTGCGCCGCAGGCGCTGAGCGAAAACTGCGCCGCAGGCGCTGAGCGAGAGCTGCGCCGCAAGCGCTGACGCTACTGCGAGGAATCGCGAGCGCCGGGCCGTTCTTCAGCCGTCGTGATCCGGACGGCCCGGCGTTCGCAGGCCCTCAACTAGCGGGCCGGCTTCGGCACATGCAGGCGAGGGCGCCGCCCGAGTTTCGGCCGGAGCGAAGCGAGCGAAACGAGCTCGAGCAGTGAGCGGCGCCGCCGCGAATGCGCGAGCAGGACGCGGCCCCTGATCAGGATCGCGGTGAGCGCGATCACCTGGCCGCCGAGCACGATCCGGTTCACGTCGACCGCCGGCTTCCAGGTCGCGCGGCCGTCCTCGACGATCCACGCCCCGGAAGGACGCGCCATCAGACCGAACCCTCCCCCGCCGCCGGTGTCGACGCCTTCGTGGTCACCCATGCCAGCGCCGCCGCCGCCGCGCACAGTCGCCGCCGGAATCACCGTGAGCCCGTTCTTCTCGTAGGGCTCCCCGTAGACGCGCTTGACGCTGATCACGTCGCGCGCGCCCGAAATGAGCTCTTGCAGCTCCATGACTCCTCCTCTTGTCGACCGGTCAACCAGCATCTCTCCGCCGGTCGACCTCGCCATCCGCGATCTCGCGGATTCACCGTCCGGCACCGGCCGCCGGTCCGTACGATCCTCACATGGAGCGGCGGGGGCCGGTGCCCCAGCGGGTCTTCAAAACCCGTCAGGTCTGGCAGCCCCAGGCTGGCTCGGTTCGACTCCGGGGCCGCTCCGT
>JADGPE010000102.1 GCA_017882605.1 Thermoleophilia bacterium
CTGAACGGGGCCCCGGGCGCCGACCGGAGTCCCGGGGCATTGAACGGGCTAGTTGTGATTCCCGAATAGGTTGTTGACAAACGAGAGCCTCCGGAGGCTCGGTGTGGGTATCGGGCTCACATCGAACGGGAGACTCTCGTGGCACATCGTAGGGCGAAGCTCACCCTGCTCGGCAGGCGGCTCCTGGTCGACCGGATCCTCGTCGAGGGGATGGCGGTGGCCCACGCCGCGCACATGGCCGGGGTCAGCCGGCAGACGGCCTGGAAGTGGCTGCGCCGGTTCGAGGCCGAGGGCGAGGCGGGGCTCGAGGACCGGACGTCGCGACCGCATCGCTCGCCGCGGGCCCTGGCGCAGGAGCAGGTCGATGCCATCCTCGCCGCCCGCCACGCCCACCGGTTCGGACCCCATCGACTGGCATCCCTCGTCGGGAGCCCGCGCTCGACGATCGGCGACGTGCTCTCCCGCCACGGCCTCTCGCGTCTCGCTGATACCGACCGGCCCTCGGGAGTCCCGATCCGCTACGTCCGTGAGCGACCCGGCGAGCTGTTCCACATCGACGTGAAGAAGCTCGGCCGGATCCCCGACGGCGGTGGTCATCGGTTCCGGGGACGGGGCAACGGGACGCCACGGGCGGCGGGCAGGGCCGGCTACGACTACCTCCACGTGGCGATCGACGACATGAGCCGGGTCGCCTTCGTGCAACCGCTCCGCGACGAGCGCGGCACCACGTGCGCCCGCTTCCTGCTCGACGCGGCGGCGTTCTTCGCCGTCCACGGGGTGCGCATCGAACGGGTCCTGACCGACAACGCGCGGAACTACACCGAGTCCCGGGCGTTCGCTGCGGCCCTGGCGGCGATCGGCGCCCGCCACAAGCGGACCCGGCCCTTCCGGCCGCAGACCAACGGCAAGGCCGAGCGGTTCAACAAGACCCTGCTCGCCGAGTGGGCCTACGTCCGCATGTACGGGACGAACCAGGCGCGGCTCGACGCCCTCCCGGACTGGCTCGTCCACTACAACACGAGCCGACCGCACGGTTCACTCGACGGCCGTACCCCGATGGGCGTGCTCGTCAACAACGTGTCCGGGAATCACAGCTAGGCCTGTGATGACGGATCGGACGCCGCGAGCCGAAGCCCTCGTTCACCCCCTATATACCACCAGCGTCGACTACCGCACGATGGCAACATCGTGGCGACCCACGGAATCGTCTGGGTCAATCCGACTGTCATCAAACGCCGAACGGGTTCAGGTACTTGCCTGGGCTGTGCCGAGCCAGCCGCCGGCCGATGCCGGCGACGAGCCGTGCCCCGCTGGCGACGATCCTGATCCCGGAAGTGCGGGCCATCACCCGCCGGACCTTCGGCAGCGCAGCTCGACCGTTACGAGAAGCCCGTCGATGTCGAGCGGCTTCGAGAGATAGCCGTCGAACCCCGCCTCCTTGAACCGCTCAGAGTCTCCCTTCATCGCCTGCGCGGTCACGGCGAGCACCGGTATGGACGCGGTCCGCTCGCCCATCCGCAGCCGGCTCAGTGCCTCCACGCCGTCCATGTCCGGCAGCCGAATGTCCATCAACACGAGCGCCGGTCGATGCTCGGTAGCCAGCATCAGCGCCTGTCCGCCGGTCGATGCCTCGAGCGTGCGATAGCCGGCCGCCCGGAGCACGTCCCTGAGCAACTTCATGTTCTTCTCATTGTCTTCGACGACCAGGATCTGCTCGCCCGCCATGGCTACTCCGGCTGCGCCGGCAGCGTGAACACAAAGGTGCTGCCCTTGCCGAGTTCGCTATCGACCCAGATCCGCCCGCCGTGCAGCTCGACGAGGCGTCTTGCGAGTGCCAGCCCGAGGCCCGTCCCTTCGCCCTGCTCCTTGCCCGCCGCAGTCTGCTGGAACTCCTCGAAGATCCGCTCCTGGTCCTCCGGAGCGATGCCCGGCCCGGTGTCGCTTACGAAGACTCGCACCTCGCCACCGAGCTGCGCCGCGGCGATGTCGACCGTCCCGCCCGGCGGCGTGAACTTCACCGCGTTCGAGAGCAGATTGAAGATCACCTGTCTGATCCGGCGTTCGTCGCCGAAGACAGTGTCGACGCCCGGACTAGACGAGAGCGAGACTCGGACCCCTGCCTGGGTCGCCTGCTCGCGCACGATCACGACGCCGCGCTCGAGCGCCCCGAGCAGGGAGAAGGGCGCGACCTGGAGATCGATCTGGCCGGCTTCCACCTTCGAGAGGTCGAGCACGTCGTCGATGAGCGACAGCAGGTCGCGCGCCGAGCCGAGGATGTCGTCGAGGTATTCGGCCTGCTTGTCGTTGATCGCGCCGAAAAGCTGCTTGCGCAATACCTGCGAGAAGCCGCTGATCGCGTTCAACGGAGTCCGCAGCTCGTGTGACATGTTGGCCAGGAATTCGGACTTGTGGAGGCTCGCAGCCTCCAGCTCGCTGGACTTCTCATCCAGCTCGGCAAGTGCAGTCGCGAGCTCCTGGGTCCGCTCCTGGACCTCCTGCTCGAGCCCGGCGTAGAAAGCCTGCAGCCGTGCCGCCATGCGGTTGAATTCGTCTGCCAGCGCGCCGAGCTCGTCGCGGCTCGAGACTTCGATCCGCTGGTTGAGATCACCGGAGCCCACCTTCGCTGCCGCGGCCTGGATCAATTCGATTGGCCTGACGAGATTGCGCGCCAGCAGCACGCTCGTCGCGACTGCCAGGAGCAGGAATACGACCAGCAGCAATACCGTGCGCCAGATGGCTGATTCGATCGGCGCGAACGCCTCGCTGAGCGGCTCCTCGACGAAGACCCACCAACCGGGCGGGTTGACCCTTTGGAAGGCGCTCAGCACCTCCGTCCCGTCCGGATTACGTCCGGTGGTCACGACGCCCGCGAGAGCCGCCGCAGCCCCGGTCAGGGCGGCTCGCACTTGCGGGAGCGCGGCGAAGCTCGTGTGGGCGAGGACAAGGTTGATGTTCGGATGAGCGATGAGCTCGCCTTGTGAGTCGACGGCGTACGCATACCCCGCGGTGCCGATCTGCGCACGGTCGATCGCCTCCAGGACGGATCTCAGGTCGACGTCGGCGACGATGACGCCCTTCCCGGGTGCATCCTCGGCCACTGCGACCGTCATGTGGGGTCTCGAATCGCGCGCATCAAAGGCGGCACTCCCGAAGTACTGCTGCTCGGCCCTGGCGCGGACGAACTCCTCGCTGGAGGAGCGATCGGTCCCACATGTCCGGCTGTCGACCTGGTTGATTTCGAAGGAATACGCGCGAACGCACTCCTTCCCGCTCGCATCCACGTATGTCAGTTGACTCACCAGCTTCTGACGCCCGAGGAGCCCGCGAAACGACTGAAGTCGCTCCAGTCCCCCCGGGTCAGCGGTCGGCACTGCCACGCTCTTGAGATCGCCGAGGATGTCCTGGATGAACTGATCGATCGATATGGCGGCGGACGCAGCTTTGTCCGCCTCCACCCCGGTCACGGCCCGC
>JADGPE010000032.1 GCA_017882605.1 Thermoleophilia bacterium
GAAGAGGTCAATCAGCTCGTGCCGCTGGCGGTCGGAGAGGCCGCCGACCGTCTTCGACTGGCTGATGCGGCACTGGTTGAGCAGGCGGGCCGCCTTCACCCGACCGAACTTCGGCACGGCCATCAGCATGTCGAAGACCTTCGCCGTCGAGACGAACTCCGGCGGCTCACCCAGGATCTCCTCGATCGAGACGACGCCCGACTTGAGGTCCTTCTTCAGTTGCGCTCGTTTGACACGGATGTCATTCGCTCGCTTGAGGGCTTCCATCCGCTGGTCCAGCGAACGGACCGGAGCTTGCACCTGAATCTGGGGTGGCGCCATAAGGGCAGCATCCTACCAACCTGTCGGCGCCGTGCAACTAGAACCTCTCAAGGTTAGTTGGCCGGTTTGGCAACGGACTCGAGTGCGACACCGAGCGCATCCTCGGGACGCTCGAAGCCTGCGCGACGCGCTTCCTCGTGGAGCTCGGCGCGCACGCGCGACGGCGCATCGACGTCGGCGAACAACACGGTGCCGAGCGCGATGTGTGTGGCGCCGCACGCAATCAGCTCGAGCGCGTCGCGTCCGTTCTGCACACCGCCCATCGCGACGATCGGCAACGCCGTCGCGCGTCGCGCCGCGAGCACAGCCGCGAGCGCGACCGGCTTCAGCGCGGGGCCGGAGTAGCCGCCTGCGCCGCGAGCGAGGGTCGTGTGCAGCCCCGCGTCGAGCGCGACGCCGCGCAGCGTGTTGACCATGCTGACACCGTCTGCTCCTGCTTCCTCGATGGCGCGCACCGTCTCTCCCATGTCCCAGGTGTGTGGTGAAACCTTGGCGTAGAGCGGCTTGGCGGTCACCCCGCGACACGCACGAACGATCTCGGCCGCCGATTCCGGCGCCTCGTCCACGTTCGGACAACTGAGGTTCAGCTCCACGCACGCGACTTCGTCGCGTGCTAGTTGCTCGCACGTTTCCACGTAGTCGCGAACCGAGAAGCCGCCGACGGAGACCCAGATCGGAACGTCGATCGTGCTAGCCAAACGCGGCAGCGTTTGGCCAAGGAACGTGTCGCGACCGGGGTTGGCGAGACCGATCGCGTTGAGCATGCCGTGCTCCGTCTCGGCGATGCGAACGGGTGGGTTCCCCTGCCGCAGCTCGGGCGTGACCGTCTTCGTCACGAACGCGTCGAACAGCGACGCAACGTCGGGCGCAGTGAATGCGTCGAGGCAGCCGCTCGCGTTCAGGAGGAGCAGAGCACCGGTCCTTCCACGCACAACCTTTTCAACTCTCCGTCGATTTCGACGACGCAGCCGTAACACGCGCCGTACCCGCACGCCATCGGCGCCTCCCAGGCGAGCTGGGCGTCCGGACAGAGGGCACGGACCGCCTCGAGCATGGGCTCCGGCCCACACGCGAGGACATCGCGATCGAGCGGCATCGCTTCCGTGACGAGCATCGGATCGATCACGACCTCCGCCTGGGGAACGAGCACCGCGGCCTCGGCGTGCCACTCGGTCCTGAAGCCGAGCACGACAGGTGGATGCTCGAGCGCCTCCGAGAGATAGGGGAACGGTGCGACGCCGATGCCGCCGCCGACGAGGAGCGGACGCTCGACGTCGAGGTGGAATCCGTTCCCGAGCGGTCCGAAGACGTGGATCGAGTCGCCGTGCTCGAGCTCCGCGAGCGCACGTGTGCCGGGGCCGATCGGATCGAGCAGGAACCCGAGCTCGCCGGCAGGCGCAAGACAGAGCGACATCGGCCGAGGCAGCACACGGCCCGGCGCCTCGAGCATGAAGAACTGACCGGGCCTGCCAGGTTCGAGGCCACCGCGCCCGATGCGGAGGAGCACGTACGGCCCGACCGCCTCGACCGCGACGACGCTACGACGCTCGCGCCGAGGTTTCGACATCGATCCGTTCCTGCAGGGAGAGCGCCGTCTCGGCTCGTGCGTTCGCAATCGCGTGGACAGCCGCGGACGCGCCGGCGATCGTGGTGATGCACGGGATCCGAGCGGCGAGCGCCGCCTCCCGGATCAGGTAGCCGTCCGACCGCGGCCCCGAGCCGCCCTCGGGCGTGTTCACGACCAGGTTGCAGCGCCCGCGCCGAATCAGGTCGACCACGCTCGGCTCCTCACCCGGCGTGCTGACCTTGCGCACCTCGTCGACCTCCAGCCCGGCCCCGCGCAGCGTCCTGGCTGTCCCATGGGTCGCGACGAGCTGGAAGCCGAGCCCGACGAGCGCGGCAGCGACCGGAACGGCTGCAGCCTTGTCGTCTCCGCGCACGGAGAGGAAGACCGCGCCGTCCCGCGGCAGTGGCCTGCCCGCCGCACGCTCGGCCTTTGCGAACGCGGTCGGAAGGTCGCTTGCGCTGGCCATGACCTCGCCCGTCGACCGCATCTCCGGGCCGAGCACGGGGTCGGCGCCCGGGAAGCGTGCGAACGGGAGGACCGCCGCCTTCACGCTGACCTGGCGCGGCGGTCGTTCCGCCGGCAGATCGAGGTCGCCGAGCTTCTCGCCGGCGGCGAGCCGGCAGGCCGCGGCGACGAGGTTGACGCCGGTGGCCTTCGATGCGAAGGGCACCGTGCGCGAAGCGCGCGGGTTCACCTCGAGCACGAACACCACATCGTCCACGACTGCGAGCTGGACGTTCAAGAGCCCGACGACCCCGAGCGCAGGTCCGAGGCGTTTGACGATCGACGAGATCTCCGCCGACGCTGCGACGCCGAGCGACTGTGCCGGGAGCACGCAGGCAGAATCGCCTGAGTGCACGCCGGCCTCCTCGACGTGCTGCATGATTGCGCCGATGTAGGTGGTCTCGCCGTCGCAGAGTGCGTCGACGTCGATCTCGATCGCGTATTCGAGGAACCGGTCGACAAGCGTCGGGCCGTGCACGCCGTGAAATGCCTCGACCACCTGCTCCTCGGTGTGACAGACGCGCATCGCACGACCTCCGAGCACGTACGACGGGCGGACGAGCACCGGATACCCGATGCGGCGCGCAGTCTCGGCAGCCTCGACGCCCGAGCGCGCGATCCCCCAGTCCGGGCACCGGATGCCGAGGTCGCTGAGGAGCTTGCCGAAGCGCTCGCGGTCCTCGGCGAGATCGACTGCGTCGAACGGTGTGCCGAGGATCGCGAAGCCGGCCGCCTCGATGGCGCGTGCGAGCTTGAGCGGGGTCTGGCCGCCGAACTGGATCACGACGCCCTCGGGTTGTTCGCGTTCGCAGATCGCAAGCACCGATTCCGCGTCGAGCGGCTCGAAGTAGAGACGGTTGGACGTGTCGTAGTCGGTCGACACGGTCTCCGGGTTGCAGTTGACCATCACCGCCTCGTAGCCGAGCTCGCGATAGGTCTGGACTGCGTGCACGCAGCAGTAGTCGAACTCAACCCCTTGCCCGATCCGGTTCGGCCCCGAGCCGAGAATCACGACGCGCTTGCCGTCGCCTTGCGGCGCGCCTTCGTCCTGCTCCCCCCAGGTCGCGTAGTAGTAGTTCGACGGCGCCTCGACTTCGCCCGCGACGGAGTCGATGCGGCGGTAGACGGGCGGCAACGTGCGCTGGCGTTCCTCCTCCGCCTGGAGGCCTTCGAGCTCGCGTCGAAACCACGGGTGGAGGTTGTCCGGCCGCCACTCGAAGTCGCCCTCGAGACCGCGCTTGGCCTTCACGAACGCCTCGATGAACGAACGCCCGATGCCCATTGTCTCGCCGACGGACTTCATCTGCGTCCCGAGCGTCGTGTCGGCATTCGGGAACTTCTCGAAGGCGAACCGCGGGATCTTCACGACGACGTAGTCGAGCGTGGGCTCGAAGCTCGCGGGCGTCGTGCCGGTGAGGTCGTTCGGGATCTCGTCGAGCGTGTAGCCGACCGCGAGCTTCGCCGCCACCTTCGCGATCGGGTAGCCGGTCGCCTTCGATGCGAGCGCCGAGGAGCGCGAGACGCGCGGGTTCATCTCGATCACGCGAATCTCGCCGGAGAAACGGTCGCGCGCGAACTGGATGTTCGACCCACCGGTGTCGACACCGACTGCGCGGATGACCGCGATGGCCGCGTCGCGCAGCTCCTGGTAGGCCTCGTCGGGCAGCGTCATCTGCGGCGCGACGGTCACGGAGTCACCGGTGTGCACGCCCATCGGGTCGAGGTTCTCGATCGAGCAGACGATCACGACGTTGTCGGCGCGGTCACGCACGACCTCGAGCTCGAACTCGTCCCAGCCGCGCACCGACTCCTCGACCAGCACCTGGCTGATCGGCGACTCGGAGAGGCCGCGCTCCACCTGCGCGCGCAGCTGCTCGGGCGTGTCGGCAAAGCCGCCGCCGTGGCCGCCGAGCGTGAACGCCGGCCGGACGACCGCAGGCAGCGAGATGCCTGCCAGGTCGTCGCTCGAGGTGACGACGCGCGACGTCGGCACTCGCAGGCCGCATCCCTCGACGGTCGACTTGAAGAGCTCGCGATCTTCGGCGCGCTGGATCGCGTCGATCTTCGCGCCGATCAGCTCGATGCCGAGCTCGTCGAGGATGCCCGCCTGCTGCAATTCGCGTGCGAGGTTGAGCGCCGTGCCGCCGCCCATCGTCGCGAGCAGCGCGTCGGGACGCTCCCGGCGCAGGACTGCGGCCACGCCCTCGACGTCGAGCGGCTCGAGATACGTGCGATCGGCGAAACCGGGATCCGTCATGATCGTGGCCGGATTCGAGTTGACGACGATCGTGCGGAAGCCGTCCTCGCGCAGGACCTTCAGTGCCTGGGAGCCCGCGTAGTCGAACTCCGCCGCCTGGCCGATCACGATCGGCCCGGAGCCGATCAGGCAGATCGAGTGCAGATCGCGGCGTCTAGGCAGCGTGCTTCAACTCCTCGACCCACTTGCTGATGATCGACGCCGCGTCGTGCGGGCCGGGTGCCGCCTCCGGGTGGAACTGTGCGGAGCGGGCGCGCAGCTCCGGGTAGTCGAGACCTTCCACGGTGCCGTCGTAGAGCGAGCTGTGCGTCACGCCCGACTCGTCGCCGGCGGCGACCGCGAAGCCGTGGTTCTGCGCGGTGACGAGCACTCTGCGAGAGCGGTGGTCGAGCACCGGATGGTTCGCGCCGCGATGGCCGAACGGCAGCTTGAACGTCTGCTTGCCGGTCGCGAGGGCGAGCAGCTGATGGCCGAGGCAGACCCCGAGCACCGGGGTGCGGCCGAGCAACTGCTCGAGCATCCGCGTCTCGTCCGTCAACGGCTCGGGGTCTCCGGGGCCGGGCGAGAGGAGCACACCGTGGTAGGCGGCGACCGAGTCCGCGTCGACGTCGTGGGGGAAGACGTCGACGGCGGCGCCGTTGAGCGCGAGCCGGCGCAGGATCGAGCGCTTGCAGCCGTAGTCGACGACCGCAACGCGCACGGTTCCCTCCGCCGCGTACGTGTACTGCTCGCTCGAGGAGACACCGGCGACGAGCGCGGCTCCGGCCATCTCGGGCTGAGACCGCACTGCTGTGAGCACCTCTTCGGTGGACGTGTCGCCCGTGACCGCTGCCGCACGCATCGCGCCGCGCTCGCGCAGGTGCAGGACGAGCGAGCGGGTGTCGATGCCGGTGAGCCCCACCACCCCACGCTCGTGGAGCCAGTCGGTCCACTCGGGACCACGAGCGTCGCGCATGACAACCGCTCTCGCATGCGCGCGCCGGGACTCGTTGCGGGTGTCGTCGACGCCGTAGTTGCCGATCATCGGTGCGGTGAAGCAGACGATCTGCCCTTCGAAGCTCGGGTCGGTCGCCACTTCCTGGTAGCCGCTCATCGAGGTGGTGAACACCGCCTCGCCGAACGTGAAGCCCTCGGCGCCGACCGACTGACCCTCGAAGACGGTCCCGTCCTCGAGCACGAGAGCGCCCGCGTTCACAGTTCGAACACCACGCGGCCGGCCGCGACGGTCAGCTTCACGCGGCCGCGCAGACGGCGGCCGAGCAGCCAGGAGTTGGTCGAGCGCGAGCGGAAGGCGGAGGGCTTGACGCGCCACGTCGCGTTCGGGTCGATCAGCGTCAGGTTCGCCGGCGCGCCGAGCGCGATCCGCGGGCGATCGAGCCCGAAGATCTCCGCCGGCCCCGCGGACATCCGCTGCAGGACGATCTCGAGGGAGAGCACGCCGGGCTCGACGAGCTCGGTGTACAGCACTGCGAAGGACGTCTCGAGGCCGGTGACCCCGAACGGCGCCGCCTCGAAGGGCACGTCCTTCTCCTCGGGCGCATGCGGGGCATGGTCGGTCGCGATGGCGGCGATCGTGCCGTCTCTGATCGCCTCGACAAGAGCCGCGCGATCGTCGGCGCTGCGTAGCGGCGGATTCATCTTGACGTTCGGGTCGAGCGTGCGGACGGCCTCGTCGGTGAGGCACAGGTGATGCGGCGTCGCTTCGCCGCTCGCCCGGACGCCGGCGGCATGCGCGCGTCGCAAATGCTCGACGGACTCGCGCGCGGAGAGGTGCATCAGGTGCACGGGCTGGCCCGTGTCGCCCGCGAGAGCGAGATCGCGCGCGACCATCAGGCTCTCTCCGAGCGACGGCCAGCCGCCGAGGCCGAGCTCGGCCGCCACAGGCCCCGCATGGGCGTGCCCGCCGCGTGTGAGCGACTGCTCCTCGCAATGCACGGCGATCATCCGCCCCGTGATCGCGTTGTACTGCAGCGCGCGGCGCATGACTCCCGCGGCCGCGACCGGGCGGCCGTCGTCGGTGAAGCCGGCCGCGCCGGCGTCGGCGAGAGCGCCCATCTCGGTCAGCTCCGAGCCGTCCTGGCCCTTGGTCAGCGCAGCCATGAAGCCGACCTGGACGTGTGCCTCAGCGTCGGCGCGCACTCGCAGCCCTCGGAGCACGTTCGCGTCGTCGATCACCGGGTCGG
Source organism: Thermoleophilia bacterium (assembly GCA_017882605.1). Lineage (GTDB taxonomy): Bacteria > Actinomycetota > Thermoleophilia > Gaiellales > Gaiellaceae > PALSA-600. The sequence goes on from JADGPE010000032.1 coordinate 6,833, forward strand.
TGTTCGGGATCGCGAGGATCGCGCAGTAGCCGCCGGCCGCCGCGGCCGCGGTGCCCGAGGCGATCGTCTCCTCGTCCTCGCGCCCGGGCGTGCGGAGATGGACGTGCGGATCGATGAACGCCGGAGCGAGGATCAACTCGCCGGCGTCGACGACCCGGTGCTCGTTGGTGTCGAGCGCTTCGCCGATCTGGGCGATGACGCCGTTGTCGATGCGCACGTCGAGCCTCGCGTCGAGCCCCTCGGCCGGGTCGAGCAGCCGGGCGCCACGGATGACGATGTTGTCGTTCCCTGTCGGGCCGGCGAGCATCACGCCACCCCCACCGCGGACTCGACCGCGACCGGCCCGGTGGTGAGCAGGTCGTAGAGCACCGCCATGCGGACGACAAGGCCTGAGCGCACCTGATCGACGACCAGGCACGCGTCGGAGTCGGCGACGCGCGCGTCGATCTCCACACCTCGATTCATCGGGCCCGGGTGCATGACGCGTTGTCCCTCACGCACGCGAGCCGGTGTGATCCCCCACCGGGCCGTGTACTCGCGCAGAGACGGCACGAAGTTGGCGCCTGCGAGCATGCGTTCCTGTTGCATGCGCAGGACGTAAATGACATCGGCATGCGCGATCGCCGCGATGTCGGTGCTCACGGGCGCGAGCCCCGCCGGAAGCAGCGCCGGCGGTCCCACAAGAACGGTGCTCGCCCCGACGAGGTTCAACGCCTGCACGAGCGACCGGGCAACGCGCGAATGCGCGACGTCTCCGACGATCGCGACCTGGAGTCCGTCCAGCCTGCCGAGTGCTTCGCGCATCGTGTGGAGATCGAGCAGCGCCTGTGTCGGGTGTTGGTGCTTGCCGTCACCGGCGTTCACGACGCGCGCCTCCGTGACCCGGGCGACGAGCTGCGCAGCCCCTACTTCCGGATGTCGGAGGACGATCACGTCGGGGTCGTAGGCGGAGAGGGTGAGCGCCGTGTCCTTCAACGACTCTCCCTTGTCGACGGACGAGCCGACGGCCTTCAGCGTCATCGTGTCGGCCGAGAGCCGCTTCGCGGCGAGCTCGAATGATGACGACGTGCGCGTCGAAGACTCGTAGAACACGTTCAGAACGAGCCGGCCGCGCAGCGTCGGCAGCTTCTTGTTGTCGCGCTCCTGGGAATGCGCGAACGACCGGGCGGTCGCAAGCAGGCGATCGATGTCGTCCTTCGTCAGGTCGGCGATCGAGAGCAGGTGGCGGCGTTCGTCGGCGGGCGGCCGCAGGTCGCCCCCGACAACACGGAGATCAGTCATGGTCGGCCTCCTCACGCTCGGGGATCAGCAGCACGCGATCGACTTCGTCGACCTCCATCAATTCGACCTGCACGCGCTCGCCGCGGGTGGTCGGGAGGTTCTTGCCCACGTAGTCGGGCCGGATCGGCAGCTCGCGGTGGCCACGGTCGGCGAGCACGGCGAGCTGGACTCGATCGGGCCGCCCGTATTCGAAGAGCGCGTCGATCGCGGCGCGAATCGTCCGTCCGGTGTAGAGCACGTCGTCGACGAGGATCACCGTGCGCCCTTCGAGGTCGAAGTCGAGCTTCGTGTCGCGCACGAGCGGCTGCGCGCGGCGCGGCGCCTGGCCGGCGCGGACGGACACGTCGTCGCGGTGAAAGGTGATGTCCAGCTGTCCGAGCGCCAGTTCCTCGCCGGAGCGCTCCTCGATGAGCTTGCGGATGCGCTGGGCGATCGGCACACCGCGGGTGTGGATGCCGACGAGGGCGACGGTGTCGAGGTCGTCGTTGCGCTCGATGATCTCGTGCGCGATCCGGGAGAGCGTCCGGCGAATCGACTCCTCGTCGAGCAGGATTCGCCGCGACCGTGTGACGGCAGTGTCGGACATTCGACTCCTTTCCGGCCTCGCTGGACCGGGTTAAAGGGGCGGTGCGGATCGCACTGTAGACGATCCCGTCGGACGGATAGGCTCTCGCAGCCTTGGACGACGCGCTCCTGCACCGCTACGCCGAGCTGATCGTCGAGGTCGGCGCCAACGTCCAGCCCGGCCAGACGGTGTGGATCGTCGCCGAGCCTCGTGCCGCGCCGCTCGCCCGGCTGGTCGCCGCCGCAGCCTACGAGCGCGGCGCACGCTTCGTCGATCCGTGGTTTTTCGACCCCGTCGTCAAGCGGATTCGGCTCGAGCGCGCCGCCGAGGACACGCTCGGCTTCGTGCCGTCGTGGTACGGCCGGCGGCTCGTGGACCTGGGCGAGGGGCACGGCGTTCGCATCTCGATCACGCCGCAGGTCCCGCCAGGGCTCCTCGCGGGCATCGATCCAGCGCGCGCGGGCCAAGATGCGCTCCCTGCGCTCGCGGAGAACTTCGACGTCATCAACGCGAAGACGACGAACTGGACGGTCGTCCCCTGGCCCTCGCCGGAATGGGCGCGCCTCGTCCACCCGGGCGTCGACGACGAAACGGCGATGGCCCGGCTCTGGGAGCAGCTGATCTTCGTGCTCCGCCTGGACGAGCCCGATCCGGCCGCGGCCTGGCACACCCGGCTCGCGCAGCTGCACGAGGCCGGCAAGCGCATCGATGCCTATCGCTTCGACGCACTGCGCTTCGAAGGGCCGGGCACCGACCTGACGATCGGCCTGCTGCCCAGCTCGAGATTCGCGTCGGAGACGCCCGGGATGCAGACGGTCGACGGCGTCGTGCATGCGCCGAACCTCCCGACCGAGGAGATCTCAACCTCGCCCGATCCGACGCGCGCGGACGGCGTCGTCAGCGCGACCAAGCCTCTCGACGTCGGCGGCACGGTGATCAGCGACCTGCGCGTGCGCTTCGAAGGCGGACGGGCCGTCGAGATCGAAGGCGACGGCGCCGAGGCGCTCCGCGCCCGTGCCGCGAAGGACGAGGGCGCCTCGAGGCTCGGCGAGGTCGCGCTCGTCGACCGCGAGGGCCGCATCGGCAAGACGGGCACCGTCTTCTTCAACACGCTCCTCGACGAGAACGCGGCGAGTCACATCGCCCTCGGCAACGCCTATGCGGTCTCGGTCGGCGACGAGGATCGTCAGCGCATCAACACGAGCTCGATCCACATCGACTTCATGATCGGCTCGGACGACGTCGCAGTCACCGGCGTGCAGGGAGACGGCACCGAGGTGCCCGTGCTACGCGGGGGCGACTGGCAGGTGGGTGTCTGACACGACTCGTGTCAGACACTCTTTCGACCACGGCCAGACTCGAACTGCAGCGGTGTCAGACACCTTCGGTGTCAGACACCAGGGGCACCGGGCGTTCGGGACGTGCACCGGACTTGACGAGCCGCGGTTCGCCGCGCTCGGCAAACGGCACCTCGATGACGTCGAAGTCGCGCGGCACGACCGTTGCCGGGAACACGGCGCACGCCTCCTCGGCGAGCTCCTTGCCGAAGTAGCGCGGCGAGACGTGCGTCAGGGCGAGCAGGCGCACGCCGGCGGCGAGCGCGATCTCGGCGGCCTGCCGCGCCGTCGAATGGAATGTCTCCGCGGCCCGATCGTGCTCCTCCTCCGAGAACGTCGCCTCGTGGATCAGCAGGTCGGCGCCTTGGGCGAGCACGCGCACGGTCTCGACGGGAGCCGTGTCGCCGGGGATCACGATGCTGCGCCCAGGACGCGCCTCGCCCAGCACGGTGTCGGGCGTGAGCACGCGGCCGTCGGGCAGCGTCACCGATTCGCCGCGTTGCAGCGCTCCACGTTCGGGGCCGGCCGGCACGCCCAGCGCGTCGGCCGCCTCGACGTCGAAACGGCCGGGCCGAACGTCCTCGACGATCGCATAGCCGAGCGCCGAGACACCGTGGTGCACCGGGAACGCGAGAATGCGGTAGCCGTCACGTTGCAAGGCCTCACCGGCTCGCAGCTCCTCGATCTCGACGGGGTAGCTGAGCTTGCCGATCACCCGCTTGAGGCTCGCGTGGAGGTCGCCGAGGCCGGGCGGGCCATAGACGGTCAGCGGCAGCTCGCGCTGGCGCAGGGAGAACGTCTTGAGCATGCCGGGAAGCCCGAGGTAGTGGTCGGCGTGGAAGTGGCTCAGGAAGACCTCTTCCAGGTCGGGCAGCCCGATCGACGAGCGCATCAGTTGCCGCTGGGTGCCCTCCGCACAGTCGAAGAGCAGGCGTTCGCCGCCGCGACGCACGAGGAGCGCGGCCGGCGCACGCCGGGCCGTCGGCGCACTCGCCGAGGTGCCGAGGAAGATGATGTCCAGGTCCATACCGCCGCTAGTGTCGCAGCGCGGCGGCCGCGGGCTACGGCAGGACGAGCGCTTGACCGACGCGGACGTCGGCGCCGCTCAGGTGATTCGCCCGCTCGATCCGCCAGATCGCATCCCGGACGTCGCCGCCGTAGCTGCGCGCCGCGATCGACCAGAGCGTGTCGTACGGACGAACCGTCACCACGTGGCGAGGCCCGTGCGCGTTCGAGGAGCGCGCGACCGCGCTCCAGGCCAGAACGGCGATTCCCACGATGAGTGCGATCCGGACGAACATGTGTTCGCCATACTAGCGAACACCTGTTCGCCTTGTCAAGCCCCCTTACTTCCCGCAGAAGCCGGCCCGCCTGTGGTGCCGGCCGTGCCTGCACTGCTTCGGTGCGGCATGCGGAGCGGGCCGGCCGCTCCGATCGGGCTTCGCCGCCTGGCCCACGATGAAGGTCGGAGACACGAGGGTCGTGGTGCGGCTCGGATTGGTGGCCGCTGAGAGCACGATCTGGAACCGGTACGTCCCGGCCGGGAGCTGCAGCCCCGGGAAGTGCAGGCCGGGCCGGAAATACGCCTTCACGGTCCCGGTGAGGGCCGCGCCGACCGGGCCGCCGGGGATCTTCACGACCTGCGCGGCGTAGTTCGCGTCCTCGGAGACGGTGAGGCTCGTGCCGGGGCCGCCGAAGATCCCCCGCGCGCCTTGCACGGAGGTCGAGTGCGTCCAGCCCTGCCTGATTCCAGTGATGCCACCCTGACAGGAGCCCTGCGCCGAGGCGATCTTCGTCTTCACTCCGGCATAGGAGAGTTTCGGCGTCAGGTCGGCGAAGAGATTCCCCGACTGGAAGCCGCTCGAGAGGCCCGTGTCGTCGATCAGCGGGAAGTAGAGGAGTGCCTTCACGTCGGGATCGCAGGCGGCGATCTCGGCGAGTTGCACGTGGCGGTCCGACTGCTGTTGCTCGGTGATCGGCGTCACGTTCTCCGGGCCGCCCGTGTACGCGGGGTCGTGACCGGTGACGACCGTCTGCTCGCCGGCCTCGTCGAGATCGATCGGCAGCCCCGGGGAGCTCAGGGTGGGCCGGACGCTGCCGCCGCCGGGCTGCTCGGCCGGGGTCGGCTGCGCTGTCCCGCTGAACCCGTCCCAGAGGGCCTGCTTGATGCGGTCGAGGTTCGCTGCCCCGGCCTGAGGCCAGAGGAACGACTTGGAGAACGGATCTGTGTCCTGGGTCGGCGGATACGGGTGCATGTCGAACTCGTCGAAGATCGGCTTTGTTCGGCCAGAGGCCTTGTAGGCGTCGGCGAGGTACTTGATGAACCACACCGGCGAGTGGCTCGGGTTCGACGTCGCCGTCGCGTGATCGTTGCCGCGCGAGGAGATCGCAGGCCCCCAGACGTTCGCATCGGGACGAACCGTCTTCAGTGCGTCGTACGCCTGCGCGAGGGTGTGTTCGTAGTCGGTCGCCGCGGCGTCCTGGCCGTTCCGATACTGCGGCTGCCAGAAGCGGTTCACGTTCGGCTCGTTGCCCACGATGATGTCCTGCACGCCCGGAAACGCCTGCCCGACGAGGCTCACGAACGTGGCGAACTGGGCCTGCGCTACGGCGTTCGAGCCGATCGCGGCCGGATGCAGCGGGTAGACCGCGAGGATCGGGCGCAGACCGCCGAGCAGCGCGCAGTCGATCGCAGCCTGCAGGTTCGCCTGGTAGGCGATGACCGTCGGGGCAGCGTCGTCCCACTGCACCGTCATCCGGAATTCCTGGTACCCGATGTCCGCTGCGCTCTGCCACCAGACGTCTCCACAGGCGTGGAACTTCGGCCAGTCGTCGGCGACGCCGTAACGAAGCGGCTCGGCGGTCGCCCTGCCGGCGCCGGCCAACGCGGCTAGGAGCAACAATCCCCCGAGGAGCCTCTTCACGCCCGAACCGTGGCCCGCCCGCTCGTCTCGAGCAAGTGCCGCGCGACCTATGCGCGCCGGGCTGGCGGCCTAACTCGGTTGGGGGCCGAGTGCGTCGACGAGCCTCTCCGCACCGAAACGTACGGGATCGTCCGCAGGCAACCCGGTGTCGGCCTCCGTCTCCTCGATCGCCCGCCGCGCGGCGGCTTCGTCGAGGTCTCGGGTGTTGAGCGCGATCGCTCGCACGCGCGCGGGCCGCGCGATCAGGCTCATGCGCTCGTGCAGGTCGACGAGCTCGGAGAGCGGCGGCATCGGGAAGCGCTCGTTCTCGTCCACGAAGCGCTCCCCCGCCTTGTGGCAGAGCACGTACGCGTGCGGCGCCGAGCCGTGGATCAGCCCGAGGGTGACGCCCGAATAGCCGGGATGCAGCAGCGAGCCCTGCCCCTCGACGAACAGCACCTCGCCCCCGCGCTCGACGCCCTCGAGCACGAGCTGCTCCGCGGCGCCGGCGATGAAATCGGCCACCACGGCGTCGACCGAGATTCCCCAGCCGGCGATCGCGATTCCCGTCTGGCCGGTCGGGACGAACACGCTCTTCCAGCCGCGGCGTCTCGCCTCGCGGTCGAGCTCGAGCGACACCGTCATCTTCCCGATCGCGCAGTCGGAGCCGACCGTGAGGATCGTCGTCGCGCCGTGCGTCAGATTCGCGCCGGTCGGGACATTCAGCCCCGGCGGGGGCATGCGCAGGTCACGGAGCTCCGCCCCGTGCTCGCGGGCGAGCGCGACCAGCTCGGGGTCGGTGGAGATGAACTCGTGCAGACCGTTCTCGATGTCGAGCCCGCTCCGGATGCAGTCCCTCAGGAGCTCGCGCCAGGCCGGTGGGAACCGTCCGCCCTGCGTCGCGACCCCGACGAGCGCCACTGTCGGCTCGTATTGCCGCGCCTCGTCGACGGTGCGCACGAGCGGGAACCCCTCGTGCTCCGTCGCGTTCGACTCCGAGTCGAGGATGGCGACAACGTCCTCCGGCCGGTAGCGCAGCACTCCGCGGGCGGTCTTCCCGTAGTGCGGATCGTCCGACTTGCCCTCGGCGAGGATGAGCAGCCTACGCGGGCGCAACACCCATCCCGGGCGCCTCGGACGGAAGCTGCACGCCGTCGACGAACGCGACGCCGGGCCACGGATCGTGCGCGAGCAGGAGGTTGCCGTCGAGGTCGACGTGGTCCATCAGGCTCGAGATGTGGGCGCCGGGCGCGATGCCGAGGCCCGACTCGACCATGCAGCCGAGCATCACCCCGAGACCGAGTGCGCGAGCACCATGCACCATCCGAACCGATTCGCGGATGCCGCCCGCTTTCGCGAGCTTGATGTTGATCCCATGCGCGCGGTCGGCGCATGCGGCGACGTCCGCGAGCACATGACAGTCCTCGTCGACGTAGATCGGGACCGGGGAGCGCCGCTTCAGCTCCGGCCCATCGGGGTCACCGGCAACGAGCGGCTGCTCGCAGTACTGCAAGTCCATCTGCGGCAGGTACTCGAGTGCCTCGTCGAGGCTCCAGGCCTCGTTGACGTCGCACTGCAACGGCAGGTCGGTGACCGCCTGCACCGCGCGCACGCGGTCAACGTCGAGCCCGTCCCGGCCGCCGAGCTTCAACTTCAGGCGCTTGAACCCGCGCGAGGCGACCTTCTCGGTCCGGCGCGCCATGTCGTCGGGATCGCCGAGCCAGATCGTCCACGACGTCGGCGGGCCGGCCCGGCGCAGCCCGAGGAGCTGGTACACGGGCCGGCGTGTGAGCTTCCCCTGCAGGTCGTGCAGCGCATGGTCGACGGCTGCGCGTGCGGCGTGCTCGCCGGGCGGAAGGTCGTCGAAGATCTCGTCGAGCGCGAACGGATCGTCGCCGAGCTCGACGCCCCCGAACCAGGCGAGCGCGGACGCGGCGGACTCGTGGTAGCGCTCGATCGGCGCCGCCTCACCGAAGCCGGAGACGCCTTCGTGCTCGATCTCGACCTGCACGACCGCCGCCTCGTCTTCGGATCCGCGCGAGATCGTGAACGTCTCCGCGAGTTGCACTGTCGCCTGGCAGGCCGTGAGTTTCACGGGGCTACACTAGTTCGGCAACGCGCCCGTAGCTCAGGGGATAGAGCGCTCGCCTCCGGAGCGAGAGGTCGCAGGTTCGAATCCTGCCGGGCGCATCTCGGCCTTTGACGTAGAGCCGATTTGGCGTGCGGGTACGGCGGTGGGACGTTGCGAACGAAAGCACCGGCGAGATGATGGTCATGATCGGTATCGCCACCGGTGCCGGCGACGCCATCGCCATGAGCCTCGAAGAGGCGCGGCAGTTGCAGCTAAGGCTGGCCGAGGCTCTCGCGCACGTGGACGCGGGCACCAAGCCGGAGTAGCTACCAGCGCAGCACGATCATCGACGCTCGCGGCCCGTCGCGACGATCCCCACCGCGACCGCCAGTCCGGAAGCACCCGCCCTCCCGCTGCCCGTAACCCGGTCGTTAGCTGCCGGTCTTCAGCGTCCAGAGGACGGCGTGCGACGCAGATGCCTCCCGGGCCATGCCATTCGTATGACCTGGTCAAGCTCGTTCCCGACGTCACCCGTGCTACTGGACAGGCGGAAGCCACTCGGGGTTGCTATCGGCCGGTGTGCCGTCGGTAAGTTGGCGGAGCCCGGTGCCGTCGGGGTGCACGAGCCACAGTTCGGAGGCCTTCGTGCCCGTCGCTCGGGTCAACGCGATCCACGTGCCGTCAGGCGACCATGCGGGATCACGCAGACCGTCCGCTGTTCCGCTGGGACGAGCGACGGCGTGCGGAGGCTTCGTGCTCGACGCGACGTAGATCGCCAACCGAGAGCCGAGGTCGATCGGTGCGTTTCCATATTCGTCCGGGTGCTCCGCGGCGAAAGCGAGCGAAGCCCCGTCTGGCGACCAGGCTGGCGCGTACTCGGACCAGAAGTTGTCGCCCAGGTCGAGCCCGAGGTCGCGATCGCGACCGGATGGACTGATCGCAAGGATGGACGCGGTTGCGCCTCGGTCGCAGTAGTCCGTGTAGGCGACGATCCGCCCATCGGGGAAGGGGGCAGGCTCCATCTCGGCACAGTCCCACTCCACGTCCGAGAACGTCAGCCGCCGTAGGTCTCTGCCATCCAGCGAAACCGAGAAGATCGACTCGTACCCGCCTTCGGGTTCCTTCCGCCGCGAGAAGAAGATCGTCCTCCCGTCCGCAGACCAGGCCGGTTCCAGATCGTGGATTCGCCTCGGGCGTGTCGTGATCTGCCGTGGAGCGGTGCCATCTCGGCGCACAATCCAGATCGCGCTGTCGCGCACGAACGCCACCCACTGACCGTCCCTGGAAACCGCCGGGTATCCAGCATTGCGGAGAAACAACCGCGCCTGCGATCCGTCGGCGTTCATCGCGTAGAGATCCGTGGAACGCCCAAACAGGATCTTCCCGTTGGCGTCAGTGGCTCGCGAAGACCCGCAGGCGGCCGTCGCGAGGACCGTCGCGACCGTCCCGACTATCAGGACGATCCTCATCTCACGCGCCGCCCGTCTTCAGCGTCCAGAGGACGGCGAGTTGCTGGCCGTTCTTGGTCGTGCTGTCGCCGGCGATCTGGTTGTGGTTGTTGAATCTCTCGTAGAAGTTCGTGCCGCCAGCGAGACCGTCGAGGTTGGTCATTCTCCCGTCCTGCCACAGAAAGCTGTGAGTGGGCACGTTGCACGCCGAGGTCGGTGATGTGCCTCTGCCTCCAAGCAAACGCATGTTGCTGGCCGTCGGTTGTCCAACTGCAACCAGCGGTCGTCAGGCCCCGCGCTGTGGCGTCCACAAGAGCACCGCCTGGGGCTCGCCGCGCTTGTTGGGGATCGTGCCGAGGATCTGGCCGCGCTGATTAATGTCGAGTGCCGCGTAGTCACCCCCACCAGCAGTTGCGGGCAATTCGGTCATCTTCCCGTTCTGCCACAGGAAAGCGCGCGAGCCGACCAGCCTCCCATCCTTGCTTGCGAGGTAGCTCGTCCCGACGATCTGGCCGTCATTGTTGATCGCAACGGCGTCGCTGTTCGGTCGTCCCGGCAGCGAACCCAGATCGCGCAACTTACCGTCCTGCCAGAGAAAGGCATGGGTGCGACCGTCCTTCGTTACGCTCGAGCCGACGATCTGTCCTCGGTCGTTGATCGCTGAGACGCTCGCGCGCCTTCCGGGAATGAGGGAGATCATGCCGCTCTGCCAGAGGACGGCACGCCCCGTTTCCCAGGCAAACTCAAAGCTGTCTCCGTTGTAGGACTTGGCGCTCTTGGGGTAGCTCCTGCCGATGATCTGGCCGCGCGCGTTGATCGCCTGCACCGAGCTGTACACGTCGCCGGGGAGCGCGCCAAGGTCGGTCATCTTGCCGTTCTGCCAGACGAACGCGCGCGGGCCGATCAGGTAGCCATAGGCGTCATCCAGCATCGCGTAGCTTCGTCCCACGACCTGGCCGAGATCGTTGATCGCCACGGCGTCGCTGTACCGCCGTCCGGGCAGCGTTCCCAGATCGCTCCGGCGGCCGTTCTGCCAGAGGAACGCATGAAGGTTCCCGCCCATGCCGACGATCTGGCCGCGGTTGTTGAGCGACGGGTAGGCGATCGCGTTCGGGTCATTCCCGCCGGTGCCAAGACCGGTCATCGCGCCGTTCCGCCACACCCACGGCGTTTCGGGTGGAAACTGACACTCGCCACAGTAGGACATCCCGACGACCTGACCCTGCTCGTTGATCGCGGTCGGATAGCTCGCCGTGCCCCGAGCGGAGGAAGTCGCGTCCAGTCCGGTCACCTTCCCGCTCTGCCAGAGAACTGCACGCCCCGCGCGCATGAACGTGACCTGACCGCGGTCGTTAAAGGCGGGATCGAAGCGATCGAAATAGAAATTCGGCCTGCCTATGGCTCCCACATAGGTGACCACCCAACGCGCCTCCGCCGACCCCGAAGGACTCGCAGCCCCAGAAACACCCAGGCTCACCGCGACCACGACCACGACACTCACGAGCAGCGTCAAACGGCGCACCAGCGCCTCCCTTCACCGAGCAGGCTCGCGCACGTCCAGGCGTGGAGCATCCGCGCCTCCGCTGAAGCGGTCTGCCCGCAAGTACCGACCCCCACCGCAGGCGACTCGCCGGACAAGAACTGAGGCCAGGCGGTTGGCTGTGGGAACTACTAGAACCGCACACGTTCTAGGCCGGCGTTGCTTCTATGTTTGTTCAAGTGGCGATCGGCGGCCCGTGACGGATCGACCCGCCGATTTCAAAGAACGGGCAAACGTCGGGTGGTCTTCAGCCGGATTGGAGACAAGCAGCCGCGCTGTGGTGTGGCGTTTCCCTGACGCTCAGGCGGTGGTTCGCCGCAGCTAGGTTCGTGCGTGTTCGGTGCGGTGGTGCCGGTCGAGTTCCGTACCTGCGCTATCAGTGTCAAGTCGAGTGTCGCGCTCATAGCGTCGGCGTTGGACGCGCCCGCGACGAAACGAGCCCACTTTGAGCGCGTCAAGGATGCGCTGATCGGTCTTCTGCTGCGGTGCCTTGCTTGGCATCCCGACCATTGTGACGTATTCCGCGCTCGCGGCGTCGTCGATCGTCGTCACCACAGTCGCACCTCGTAGCGCACCCGATGATCGCGCGAGCCATGCGGCGTTCAGCTTCAAGCGCTGCGACGGCCGGCGCGCAGCGACTGCACCTCCCGCAGGAATCGCGTTGCGCCTACTTCGGTGAAGAACGCCTCGGCCTCCGTGTCCCAGGGTTCGGGCCCCTGCCGCTGCGCGAGCACGAGCCGGAGCATCGCGGCGTCCGCCTTGGCGCCGATCGCGTCGAGGATCGCGAGCGCCTCCTCTGGCCGTCCGGCCGCGAGGAGCCTGTTCGCCTCCTGCCAGGGCGAAACGCCCTCCAGCCCGGCTGTCACATCGATACCCGTCACCAGGCTGAGCAGCCCCGGGAACGCCGAGCTCGATTCTTGTGACGCGACAGCGGCCAGCCTCGTCGCGAGCGTCGCCGCGTCCTCGGCGCGACCATCGAGCGCGTAAGCGATGCCCAGGAACTCGATCGCATCGCGGCCGACCTGCGGGTCGGCCGTCGAGACGCCAAACGCCAGCCGCTCGAGCTCGTCCAAGGCCTCCGGCGCGCCGCGTGCGTACGCGATGACAGCGCGCACCTTCGCGCTCTGCGGGTCGAGGTAGTACCCCTCCGACCCGGTCACCCGGTCGTACTCCTCGAGCAGCTCCTCCGCCTGCTCCCAGTCCCCCAGCGTGAGCGACCCTGCCGCGCCGTTCGACGTGAGCCACGAAGCTGCGGCCGGGAGGGAGAAGCGCGCCGTGCGCTCCCGCGCTCGCTGCCATGCCTGGTGGCTGAGCTTCAACCTGCCGGCCATCCAGTGGAGGTGCGAGATGTTGTTGAGGGCGCGCAGAAGGGCGCGTGATTCATTGAGCCTGTCCGCTTCGTCGGCTGCTTCCTCGAGCATCGCGAGGCTGCGTTGGTCGCCGAGGTTCCCGAGTGTGGTGGCGAGCGTCACGCGCGCGTTCACCGTAGTGACGGGCTGGTCGTGCTGCATGTTGTAGGCGATCGCTTCCTCCGCCGCCGCGAGGGCTTCCTCGTAGCGGCCCGCCGTCATCAGGCCGCGCGCCTGCTCGTCGAGCGCCTCCCCGAGCACGGCGCCGTCTCCAGCGAGTCGTGCCTGCGCGACTGCGTCGGCGATCGCCTCTTGCGCCCCCGGCGCATCGCCGATCAGCCAGAGGCAGCGGGCGACCGCGACTGCCGCGCGTGCGACTCCGAGCGCGTCGTCGGTTGCCGCGTAGAGCACCCACGCCCGCCGGCCCTCAGCGAGACCTGATCCGTCGGCATCGGCTGCGGCGAACGCCAAGCGGAGCAGCAGATCGGGGTCATCCGGCGCCAGTGCCAACGCCCGGCGGAATAGGGCGACCGCGTCACCCAGCGCGCCGAGCGAACGCGCACGGTCCCCTGCTGCCGTCAAGGCGACGCGAGCCGGTTCCCGCAGCGGGTCCGCGTCGCCGCCGGCCGCTTCCGTGAATTCCAGCGCCTCGAGATAGTGGCGCGCGACGAGGTCGACACGAGTCGCCGCGGTCGCTGAGATCCACTCCGCGGCACGCCGGTGCTTGTCGGCCCGGGCCGCCCGAGGGATCTGCCCGTAGGCGACGTCGCGGACGAGTGCGTGGCGAAACGCGAACTCCGTCTCCCCCGCGACCGTCGACGTCCGAGCGCGGCGCAGCAGCTCGCGACGGGTCAGCGAGACGAGCGCGTCGTCCGAGACGGTGGAGCCGAGCGCCTCCACTCCTCCGCGCCAGAACACCTTGCCGAGCACCGACGCGTCCTGGAGCAGCGCCTTCTCTCTCGGAGGCAGCACGTCGAGCCGAGCTGCGATCACACCGTGCACGGTCGGCGGCAGGTCGCCGGCGACACCGGTCTCGACGACCATGCGGGCAAACTCCTCCGCATAGAGTGGGTTGCCGCCCGCCTGCGCGAGCAGCAGCTGCTGTACGCCGGCGTCGACGACGGGGCTGCCGAGCACCTGGGCAAGTAGCTCGGCCGTCGCGGTGTCGTCGAGGGGCGCCAGCGAGATCGTCTGCGAGTTGAGGCGGCCGCCGCCCCAGGCGGGCCGGCGGTCGAGCAGCTCGGGGCGCGCAGTGCAGAGGACGAGCAGCGGCGAATCGGTCGACCAGTCGGCGAGGTGCTCGACGAAGTCGAGCGTGCCGTCGTCGGCCCAGTGGAGGTCCTCGAGGACGAGGACGAGCGGGCGTTCGTCGGCGAGCAGCTCGAAGAAGCGCTGCCAGGCACCGAACGCCTCGTCGCGGGTCAGCGCGTCGCCGCGCCCGAGGAGCGGCCCCAGCGCGCGGAGCAGCCAGCCGCGCTCCGCCTCGTCGTCCGAGCGAGCGGCGAGCGCATCGGCGAGGCGGCTACGCACCGCCTCGGCGTCGTCCGTCTCGAGGACGCCGACCTCCGCGCGCACGACGTCGGCGAGCGCGTCGAACGCGCCGCCGCCGTAGGCCAGAGCTCGACCCTGCCGCCAGCTCGCAACGAGGCCCGGACGCTCCTCGAGCTCCCGGTAGAGCTCCCAGACGAGCCTGCTCTTCCCCATCCCGGGCGCCCCGACCAGCGTCACGAGCTGCAAGGACCTCTCCCGCCCGGCCCGGTCTACGGCGTCGACGAGCAGCCGGCGCTCGGTTTCGCGACCTACGAGGGCCGCGCCCCCGTGCTGCGAGACGTCGATGCCGTGCCGGGCCCGTGGACGAAGTGCCTCCGAGCAGCCGACGGCGACGGCTTTCCCCTTCGCGTCGACCGCGGGTGCGTCCCGATACTCGATCGCGCTCTCCGTCGCACGCCGCGTCGCCTCGCCGACCAGGACACCGTTCACGGGCGCCGCCGACTGGAGCCTGGCTGCTGTGTTGACGACGTCACCGGCGACCATTGCCTCGCCGGCCTCCGGCCGCGCCGAGAGCAGGACGAGCGCCTCACCGGTGTTGACGGCGATCCGCACGTCGAGGCCTTCCTCGACGAATGCATCGCGAACCGCAAGGGCACCGCGCACCGCGCGCTCGGCATCGTCCTCGTGGGCCACCGGAGCGCCGAAGACGGCCATCACGGCGTCGCCGATGAACTTCTCGACCCTGCCACCGAAGCGCTCGAACTCCACTCGAGCACGCGCGTGGTAGGGCGCGAGCAGCGCCCGCACGTCCTCGGGGTCCACCGTCTCCGAGCGAGCCGTGTGGCCGACGAGGTCGACGAAGACGACGCTTACGACCTTCCGCTCTTCGCGGCCGGCGGGCTCAGCCTCGAGCACCGCGCCACAGAATGCGCAGAACCGCGCGCCTTCAGGCGGCTCCCGTCCGCAGCTCGGGCAAACCGTCATCCACTTAGCGTACTCACGTCAGCGCACGGTCCCACACGACCGAGATGTGTCCCCTCGGACACTCGCTAGCGAATCGCGAACCGGAACAGCGTGTACATGACAACCGCGAACACCGCGACGAGGATCAGCCCGATGTGCACGATGTGCGAATGGAGCAGCTGGTGCGCATGCAGCATCGGACCCATGGTAATCCTGCGTCCTGCCGGTGTCTGCCCGGCGTGCGGCCGAATCACTCGAACGAGTGAGCCCCCGGCGACGGCCGCCGGCCTCTCGGCGGGCGCCTCTGGGACGTTCGACGGATCATGGAGAGCCGCCCTGGCGCTGAGCCTCAAGGTGTGAGAGGTTTCCGCCGACGACCTTCCCTGCAGCCGTCGTTCGAGAAAGATCGCTGCCGGCGCATCTGCGGCTACCCGGGTGCGCTGGCGGATCTTCTCCGCCGAAATCGACCGTTTGCACGACAACCATCGCTAGAATTGCGACTGTGCCGTTGATCCCTGTGATCGAGGATCCACTCAGTACCGATGCCGAGCCTGCCTCGCATCCGGCGCACACGCACGCGCGACACGGTCGTCGCCGTCACGGCTCCGCCGTCGCCGCCCGCTGAGCTCGAGGCGGCCGGGCTCACCTGGATCCATCTCGACGCGCCGGACTCGCTCTACGCAGGCCTGCTCGCGAGCCGCTTCGGCTGGCACCCGCTCGACGTCGAAGACGTCCTGTCCAAGCGCCAGCGGCCGAAGGTCGACGACTACGCCGACGAGGGCTACCTCTTCGGCGTCCTGCACTTTCCGGTCTACGACCGCGCAGTCCAGCGGCTGAACGCCGCCGAGTTGGACTTCTTCATCGGGCCCGACTACCTCGTCACGCTCCCGACCGTTGCGCTCCGCCCCGTCACCCGGCTCTTCCGCCGTTGCGAGGAGGACGAGGCGTTCCGGGAGCAGCTCTTCACCAAGGGCTCCGGACGCCTCCTCTACGAGGTTCTCGACGACCTGTTCGACTACTGCTTCCCGATCCTGGACAAGATCGGGCACAAGCTCGACTCGCTCGAGGACGACGTGTTCGAGGGACGCTCCGAGGAGGTTGTCCGCGACATCTCGAACGCCAAGCAGGAGATCATCAGCTACCGGAAGATCGTGAAGCCGGAGCGCTCGACGCTGCGCCTGCTCGAACGGCATGTCGAACGCTTCCTCCCGGAGGAGCTCGATCTCTACTTCGACGACATCGTGGACGCCGCCGAGCGGATCTGGGACATCCTCGACAACTACAAGGAGGTCGTCGAGGCCCTCGAGTCCACGAACGAATCCGTGATCTCGCACCGTCAGAACGACGTGCTGCGGATCCTCACGGTCTTCTCCGTCGTGCTACTGCCGTTGACGCTGATCACCGGGGTCTTCGGGATGAACGTCCGCTTCCCCGGCTTCGACACCGTCTGGGCGTTCTGGGTGGTCTTCGTCGGAATCTTCATCGCACTCGTCAGCATGCTGGCGTTCTTCCGTCTCAAGCGCTGGCTCTAGGCATCCGCCGCAGGCAAGTAGGCTCCCCGCCATGCCGAAGCCGTTGTGGGCACCCTGGCGCCTCGAGTACGTCCAGCACGCCGACGAGCTCGGCCGGTGCATCTTCTGCGAGCCCGAGCCGGAGCTGCTCGTCCACGACGGCGAGCTCGCGCTCCTCGTGCTGAACAAGTTCCCCTACTCCTCGGGGCATCTGCTCGTGGCGCCCAAGCGGCACCTCGGCGAGTTCGGCGCCCTGAGCCCGGACGAGGCACTCGAGATCCACCGGCTGGCCGCGCGCGGAATCGAGGCGCTGCAGAGCCACTACGCGCCGGACGGATTCAACGTCGGCTGGAACCTCGGCCGTGCCGCGGGCGCCGGAATCGAAGATCACGTGCACATGCACGTCGTCCCGCGCTGGAACGGCGACACGAGCTTCATGCCCGTGCTCGGCGACGTGAAGGTGCTGCCCGAGGCGCTGGAGCGGACGGCGGAGAGGCTACGCCTGCGTTTCTGACGCGGGTGGCGGCTGACCGCAACGGCCGGCGTCCGGCATGGCGAGATCCGCTCCTCGGGGGGAGGAGCGGAATCGTCGCCGCAGGGGGCCTTTCGTCCTCAGCGCCTCAAAGAAGGTCGCGGGCAGTCGGCCACCCCAGTCATCGATCGCCGGTGCGTCGCGGCTCATCACCCGGATGGGTGACGACCTCGTAAAGGACTCTGCGGTTTGGGCCGAAACCAGATCGAATGGCTGTCTCCGAGCTGCGCGACACCGAAGTGCTGGCCTTCCGCCTCGTCGAGTTGGAGGAGCGAGAGGCCCTGATCGAGCGCAACCTGGCAACGCTCCTCGAAACCGACGGACGTCTCCGCGACGACGCAGGCGAACGACAGATCGCCGGACTGCGGAACGAGCATCTCGAAGTTCGCCGCGAACTGAACACCGTTCGCGCCCGGCTGGTGCCGATCAGCCTCGCGCGCCGGTAAGAAGAGACCTCCTCCGCACCGCGGACCGCCAACGGCGCACGGCATTCGGCAGGGCCGCCCTCCCTCGGCCCTACCGACTGCCCCGGAAGCGGCTGCAAGCCGGCTTCGAACCGGCCGCGCCACCCCCACACACGATGTAGCCGATGCCGAACGCCCCCGCGCCCGACTCACGGCGGGCAGAAATGCTCCGAAAGGCCAGGAGGCTGGGCCTCACGGAGGACTCGTCTTGACCTGGCCTCGGGTGGTGTGCCCAGATGTCCGGCGGCTAACAGGGCTCGCACGAAGCGCTCCCACGTTCTGGCGGAATCGGACACCGCGTTGCCGATCGAGGCCAGCGGAGAGCGTCCCCCTTGGCGCGGCGGCGCTAGGCGTCTGCGGTCGACGACGAACGACCGGCCGCGGAGCTCCCGCGCCAGGCCTCGTGTGCGAGCCACGCCGAGAGGGCGAGGATCGAGACGCTGTCGAGGGCGTGTAAGCCGGCCACCCGCGGGTGCTTCGGAAGCGCGAACAGGTGCTGAAGGACCTCGGCCATCACAGCGAGCGCGAACGTGATCCCGATCAGCCGCAGAACGCGCCAGACCTGGAACGCACCCTTCTGGACCCCGGACATCGGGCGACCGTAATACGTCCGAGCGTCAGATCAAGTGGATGCCCGGCGCTCCGACTTCGCGTGCCCCGCCGCCGACTGCCGCAGATCGTCGATCAAGCTCGCAAGGAGCCACAAGGCCGCGACGATCACGACACCCAGCAGCGCTCCGAAAACCAGATTCGTCAGTGAGCTCATGCCGCCACGATTCGGCACGAGCGGCGAATTCCTTTAATTAACGAGCACGGCCGGCGGAGAGCACCCTGACGACGTGCTGGAGAAGCTTCCAGGTCACGTCGGGGTTCGCTCCCGCAAAGTCGCGGAACTCCCAGAACGGGATCTCCAGGCAGCGGAGCCGCGTCTTCGCGGTGACGGTGGCGGTGCGCTCGCTCTCGCTGATCATCGCGAGCTCCCCGAAGTGGTCCCCAGGGCCGAGCTTCCCCACCTGCTTGCCGCCGACGGTCACGGTCGCCTCACCCTCGGAGATGATGAAGAAGCCGATGCCGCTCATCTTCCCTTCCTGTACGACCGACGTCCCGGGCTCCAGCGTACGCACACGGACGTGACGACCGAGTCGCCCCAGCTGGCGCTGGCTGAGCTCACTCAAGAGCGGCACGCGCTTCAGCTCATCGGTGACCTTGGACACTTGCCGATCCTACTCCGCGCGGGCACAGCGATCTACGGTGTTTCCCGGAGAACGATCGGCGTGCTCCCCGACGGTTCATGAACCGGGCGGTGCAAGGGTCGGGTCACTCAGCCCAGCGAGGCGCGGTCGCCGCCGGCCGCGGGCTCGAACGGCTGACCTCGGTCGTGCGACGGAGCGGAGGTGGTAGCGATCAGCGAACTCAATCTCGCCGGACGCGCAGGCAGGTGGAGCGCCGCGCATTGGAAGAAGGCGCTGTTCGGCTGGCTCCTGTTCTCCGCAGCGGCGATGGCGGTCGGCAACGTCGCCGGCCATGTGCAGATGAAGGACTCGCAGGCAGCAGCCGGTGAGACGGCGACGGCGCTCCGCCTCCTCGAGCGCGCGGGCTTCACGCAGCCGTCGACGGAGAGCGTGTTGATCCAGAGCTCCCAGTGGACGATCCGGGACGCCCCGATGATCTCCGCGGTTGCGGGCGTGATCGTGACGCTGAACGTCCAGAAGGACGTGACGAACATCCAGGACCCGCGTCTGACCAAGGGAGGCCAGATCTCACGCGACGGCCACTCGGTGCTCGTGCAGTTCACCATCAAGGGTGACCCGAACAAGGCCAAGAACAAGGTCGAGCCGATTCTCGCTGCGATCGCATCCGCTCAGGCGGCCAACCCCAGCATCTCCGTGCGCGAGGTGGGCAATGCGAGCGCGACGTACGAGCTCAGCAAGCGCTTCAACAAGGACTTCGCGAACGCCGAGCGGCTGACGATTCCGATCACGCTGATCATCCTCCTGATCGCCTTCGGCGCGCTCGTCGCAGCTGGGCTCCCGGTGCTGCTCGCGTTCTCTGCGGTGCTCGCGTCGCTCGGGATCTATGCGCTGATCACGCACGTCCACACCGGCGACTACGAGTCAACCTCGGCGGTCGTACTGCTGATCGGAATGGCGGTCGGTGTCGACTATTCGCTCTTCTACCTGCGTCGCGAACGAGAGGAGCGCGCGATCGGCCGGGAGCCTCGGCCGGCGCTGTTGCGCGCAGCTGCCACGTCGGGGCAGGCCGTTCTGATCTCCGGTGCAACAGTGCTGATCGCGATGGCAGGAATGTTCATCGCCGGAAACAGGATCTTCACCTCGTTTGCGATTGGCACGATGCTCGTCGTCCTGTGTGCGGTGGTCGGATCGGTCACCGTCCTCCCCGCTGCGCTTTCCAAGCTCGGCGACCGCGTCGACAAGGGCCGCATCCCCTTCGTCGGACGCCGTAAGCACGCCGCGAACGAGTCACGCTTCTGGGGCTTCGTGCTCGACCGCGTGCTGCGTCGGCCGGTCGTTTCGACTGCCGTCGCGGCAGGGCTGCTGCTCGCTGCGGCAGCGCCGACGCTCGGCATGCACACGAAGCTGCCGAGCTTCACGGACATGCCGAACGACATTCCGATCGTCAACACCTACAAGGCGGTCATCGCGGCCTTCCCGGGCGCACCGACCCCGGCCTCCGTCGTCATCCGGGCGCAAAGCGTCGACGACCCCGCGGTCGCAGCATCGATTCAGGACCTCGAGCAGGCCGCGGTCGC
>JADGPE010000103.1 GCA_017882605.1 Thermoleophilia bacterium
ACGATGCGCCTGAAGATCGTGAGCTTGTTTGCGCCGAGCGACGCCGCCGCCTCCTCCATCTCGCGGTCGAGCTCGATCAGCACCGGCTGCACCGTGCGAACGACGAACGGCAGCGTCACGAAGAGCAGCGCGAGCAGCACGCCCCAGCGGGTGTACGCCACGTTCACGCCGACGCCGCCCGTCGGTCCGTACAGCGCGAGCAGTGTCAGGCCCGCGACGATCGTCGGAAGCGCGAACGGCAGGTCGATCAGCGTGTTGACGAGCCCCTTGCCGGCAAACTCGTCGCGGACGAGCGTCCATGCAAGCGCCGTTCCCGTGACGGCGTTGATCGCGACGACGGCGAACGACAGGCCGACCGTCAGCTCGAGCGCCGATTTCGACTCCGGGTTCCAGGCGACCTGCCAGAAGTGGTGCCAGCCGCCCTGCGCGCCCTTCACGCTGAGCGCGGCGAGTGGAATGAGAACGATGACGCTGAGATACCCCAGCGCCAACCCGCTGCTTAAGGCGGGCCCGCCGAGGGCGCGTTTCCGCGCCCTCGGCAGCCGTGCAACGTCAACCGCCAGTGGTGACTCCGAGACCTTGCTCGATCTTCGCGACGATCCCATTCGTCGGATCGAAGAACTGCGTGTTCACCTTGTCCCACCCACCGACGTAGCCGATCTTGAACAACTGCGGTCGCGGCGGGAACTGCTTCGCGTACTTCCGCAGCACGCTCAGCACGACGGGACGGAAGCCGTTGTCGGCCCAGATCGTCTGCGCGGCCGGCGTGTAGAGCCAGTTCACGTACTGCGTCGCCGCGGCCTTGTTGGAGGAGTTGACGACGGCGACCGGCGTCTCGATCTGCAACGTCGCCTTCGGGATCAGGTAGTAGACGGGCTTGCCCTGCGACTGCGCGAGCTTCGCGTCGCTCTCGTAGTCGAGCAGCACGTCACCCTTGCCCGAGAGGAACGTGTTGAGCGCGTTACGGCCGCTCGTGTCCTGCGAGACGTTGTGCTGGAACAGCTGCTGGAGATAGGCCTGGGCCTGCTTCGGCGTCTTCTTCTCGCGCAGTTGCGCCCCGTACGCGGCCATCACGTCCCAGCGCGCGCCGCCCGAGCTGAACGGATTCGGGAAGACGACGTCGACGCCCGGCTTCACGAGATCGTCCCAGGTGCGGATGTGCTTCGGGTTGCCGTTGCGCAGCACAAAGACGACCACGGACTTCGAGACGATGCCCTTGTACTGGTTGCTGTCCCACCCCTTGTCCACCAGCCCTGCCTGCACGAGCCGGTCGACGTCGGTCGAGATCGAGAGCTGGACGACGTCGGCAGGAAGCCCGGCCGCGACCGCCTTGCTCTGAACTTCGGACGCAGCGAACGACGTGGTGAACTTGACGCCCGCGCCGGCCGGAGTCGCCTGGTAGGCGGTGTCGAGCTTCGGGATGACGGCCGTCGGGATCGAGTATCCGACGACAGAGAGCGTCGTGTCGCCCGCGCGTCCGGTGGCCGCGGAGCCGGCAGCAGCGGAGACGAGCACGGCGGTCAGGAGGGTCATGAGGGCAAGCGAACGGCGCATCAGGCGGGGCCAACCTTTCTCATCGAGTTAGTTGAGTTGGTCGGCAGACTAATGACAGGTATAAGCAAGTGTCAAATTCGAACCGCACGACAGGAGGGCTCGGCGGGAGTTGGCTCAGCCCCTCTTCCGCCGATCCCTCCAAAACGGATGAGGCCCCGTCTCCGGGGCCTCGGGTCTTGCTGTTATTGCTGTTCGGCTGTGTTGCTGTTACCAGCGAGAGCGGCGGCCGCGGCGGCTCGTATAGAGGAGCTTCGGCCGGGCCGTCTGCATGCCGGTGCTCTCGAACTGCTCCTTGTGCCCGGCGAGCATGGCGACGCGACTGACGTCTGCCTGCTGATCCGGGAGCACGAGGGTGCTGCCACGACCCGCGCGGCCGGCACGACCGGTGCGGCCGACGCGGTGCGTGTAGCCCGTGTCGTCCTCCGGCGGGTCGAAGTTGATCACGTGCTCGATCGCTTCGAGATCGAGCCCGCGTGCGGCGACGTCGGTGGCGACGAGCGTCGTCACCTTGCCGCTGCGGAACTTCTCGAGTGCGCGTTCGCGCGCAGACTGCACCATGTCGCCGTGGAGCGCGGCGGCGTTGATGTTGCGCCGGTTGAGCTTCTGCGCAAGCCGGTCCGCCCCACGCTTCGTGCGGACGAAGACGAGTGTGAGACCTTCCTCGGCCTCGAGCATCTCGACCAGCGTGTCGACCTTCCCGTCGGGCGTGACGGGCACGAAGCCGTGCGAGATGATGCCGTCCTCGTCGCTCGAGTGCCGCTGCGCCTCGAAGCGTGAGGCGTCCTGCGTGTACTCGCGCGCGAGCTCGCCGACCTCGCCGTCGAGCGTGGCCGAGAAGAGCATCGTCTGGCGCTCGCGCGGCATACGCCGGAGAATCCGCTCGACCTGGGGCTTGAAGCCCATGTCGAGCATCCGGTCAGCCTCGTCGAGCACGAGGACGTGGACGTTGTCGAGCGAGATCATCTTCCGCTCGACGAGATCCTGGAGACGACCCGGCGTGGCGACGACGATGTGCGCGCCCTTGAGCTTCTTCGCCTGTGCCGGGACGGGAGCGCCACCGTAGGCGAGGCCCACCTTGACGCCCTTGGCCGTGGCGAACGACTCGATCTCCTCCGCGACCTGGAGCGCGAGCTCGCGGGTCGGCACGAGGACGAGAGAGCTCGGCGTCTTGCTGTCGGCCTTGGTCCGCTCGACGAGCGGGATGCCGAAACCGATCGTCTTGCCCGAGCCGGTCGGCGCCTTGGCGAGGATGTCGCGGCCCTCGAGCGCGTCCGGCAGGACGAGGGTCTGGATGCGGAATGGCTCGGTGATGCCGCGGGCGGCGAGCGCTTGCTCAACCGCCTCGCTCACGCCAAGCGTGCGAAACGTTTCAGACATATAGAAGTTCGACTCCTTGAATATCGGATTCGAGAATCAGACGCTCGAATCCGCTCAAAAGAGGAACGAGAAGCTGATCTCACAGGACGACCCATTGCCGTCCGTACCGCCAGAGTAGCAGCAGCCCCCGGACAGAGGCCGAAAACCGCCTGCAAATGGCTAGGACGCGGGGGTCTGCTCCCCTGCGCGCACCCCAATCTCGAGCCGATTTGCAGGCGGAGTGAGCGGGCACGCCCAGCTCGGGTCGTACGCGCAGGAGGGGTTGTAGGCGAAGTTGAAGTCGATCACGAGGCGGCCGTCGACCTCACCGAGATCCGAGCCTTTGACGGTGTCCAACACGTAGCGACCGCCGCCGTAGGTCTCCCGCCCGCTCGTCGCATCGGCGAAGGGAAGGAACGCGCCGCCGCCGTAGCCCTCGAGCCAGAGGAGATCGAGCGTCTGCAGCGCGCCGTCGAGCTCGAACCGCGCGCGGCCGAAACGCCGGAAGCGCGTCGACGAGCCGGCGCT
>JADGPE010000033.1 GCA_017882605.1 Thermoleophilia bacterium
GGGTGCGCAAATTCGGTTTCATGCGTGTGGGGTGCGCAAACTGGATCACGTATCGGAAAAACTTGATTTGCAGCGGAATCGCGTTTACGCACCCCACACCCGACACGGGCGCGTCAGCGACGACCAACTCGCCGAGCTCGCCGCCCGCTACCTCACCCTCTACCAGCGGGGCAACAAGCGCCCCCGCGCACACCTCGCTCAAGAATTCGGGCTCACCACCACCCAAGTCCGCGATCGCCTCCACCAAGCCCGCCAACGCGGCTACCTCACCTCCGGTACCCAAGGCCGCGCCGGCGCCAACCCCGGCCCGCGCCTCCTCAAACGCGGCTGGACACCAGCCATACCACGCCCGTTACCTTCGTCTAAAGTGGCAACAACACGCAAGAAGGGGCGAACCCAGGGCAAACCACAAACGGCCTAAACAAGCCTTTTATGCACTGCCAAAACTGCCATTCCTCCACTCCGAACAGTCGCGCACACAGTCGCGCTGGCCTACCGAAACAGCACAAGAGCCAGCACAGCGCCAACTAACTCGGGCGCCAGCCAATGGTCTTCAAAACCCGTCAGGTCTGGCAACCCCAGGCTGGCTCGGTTCGACTCCGGGGCCGCTCCGTCGACCACCACCCGCGTTCAGCGGTCGGGGATCTTCAGCTCGCGGCCGAAGTAGAACCCCGAGCTCTCCTCGAGCACGTACGGCGCCATCGCCTGGCGGCGCTTGGACTCGACGTCCGACAGGCGGTAGCGGTCCCGCGACTCGGGCGAGTCCCAGATCGAGACGCCGACCACCTCGGTCTCGTCCGTGGAGTAGCACTCGTAGGCACGCAGCATCCCGGCCGGGAACTCACTCGGTCGCCAGCACCGGCTGAACTCCGCGCGCGCACCCGGCTTCAGCTTGCGGGTCGTGATCCAGACGTGGTTCTGGTCGAACTCCATGACGCTGCCTCCCTGTTCTGCGTGGGCTACTTGACGAGGGTGATCTGTCCCCGGATCTCGCCGTCGAAGTTCTTGCTGGTGTGCACGTTGACGTACGTTCCCCCGGCTTTCATCGCCTTGATCACGACGGCGGTGAGCGTCGCCGTGCCGTGGTTCGGCGACGTGCAGCCGGGCGGGCACAGAGGGACGAGCACGTTGCCGCTGATCCCACGCTTGCCGAGATGGATGTGCGCCTGATTCGCCGGGCCGCTCAGGTTCTTCCACGTCAGCTTCCACTTGAGCGTCTTGCCGGTGAGCGTCGCGGTGAACTGCCCCGACGCAGTCGGCTTCGTTCCCTTGGGATGGTCTGTCTCCTGGCGGACCGTGAGCGCAGCCTCGAACTTGGCCGTGGCTGACACCGTGCCGCCGGCAACCGGCCCGCTCACGAGAGCGGCTGCGACGACTGCCGTGAGGACGAAGAAGCTGTTCTTCATGGAGCCTCCTGGCTTGGAGTTGCGAGCGAACCAGTCTATGCGCTCGGTCGCCGGCTCTTCCAGCGATGAAGCGTCTTGTTCTTCGCGGCGCGCTTCGGCGCGACAGGCGGCGGTGCCGGGTCATGCTCCTCGAGCCAGCGCGAGGCGTCGTCATCCGGATCGAGGCCGGTGTTCCGTTCGCGTTCGCTCAGCTTGACGACGCTACGGCTCGAGAGTGGGCGCTTCCTGGTCATGCAGCCGTTCTACCCATTTTCGGTGGTGTCGCAGCGCCCAATCCTCGTCGACCCAGCCGCGCGTGATCCCGTTCAGCGCATGGCGCGTCTTCGGATAGACGATTGCCAGGAACAGGTGCCCGACGAAGAGGACGAACGAGACGTACATCAGCCAGTCGTGCACGAGCAGCGCGCTCGGCAGTCGGAAGCGCGTGTCACGCTCGCCGTACCAGAGGAAGAAGCCCGTGACGACGAAGAGCAACGCGAACGCAGCGGTGATCACCGCGTTCAGCTTCTGGCCGGCGTTGAGCCGTCCCTGCGGCGCCGGGCGGCGGCGCAGCCAGGCGCGGTCGTCGGCGTCGAACCGGTCGATCTCGCGCGCCGTTCGCATCAGCGACCGGCGGTCGCCGACCAGGGCGATCAGGGCGAGCGCGACGGCCCAGGCAACCGCGGTGTAGATGTGGATCCCCTTCACCAGCGGGCGGCGGCTGACCACCTCCGCCAGGCTCGGCAGGTAGAGGCACAGCCCGGAGCCGAGCAGGAGCAGGAACGCAACCGCATGCACCCAGTGGACGGCACGCTCGGTGCGTGTGAACCGGCGCAGGCGGCGACGCTCAGGAGCCATAGCCGTTCGACCTCCCGACCCACGCGTTCTGGTCGTAGCCGAGCCCTTCCCAGTACCCCGTCGGCTGGTGGTCGACGAGCTCCATCCGCGTCAGCCACTTGACGCCCTTGTAGCCGTACATCTCCGGAATGACGACGCGGGCAGGCGCGCCGTGCGGACGCGACAGCGGCTGCCCGTCCAGCTCGTACGCGAGCATCACGTCCCCGAGCAGCACCTGGTCGAGGGTCAGCGAGTCGTCGTACGGCTGCTCCAGCGACACGAACCGGATCGCCTTGGCGGACGGGAGCGGCTCGGCGAGCGCCAGCAGATCGTGGAAGCGCACACCGCCCCAGCGCACTCCCGCAACCGACCAGCCCGTGACGCAGTGGAAGTCGCTCACCTGGTGCGCACGAGGAAGCGCGCGCAGCTGCGCATACGTCAGTTGCAACGGCTTGCGAACGAGGCCGGTGATCTCGAGCCGCCAGCTTTGCTCGTCGAAGATCGGCATGGAACCGGAGATCGTGTAGATGCGCCAGCCGCCGACAGGCAGCAGATTTCCGAGCAGTTGCGAGAAGCCGGACGTCACGGGCGCGAGCGCACGCGCAGCTGGACCGGCCCAGTAGAGCGACGACAGACCACCGGCCAGCAGGCCGAGGAACGCACGCCGCCCGTACGGGCGTGCTTCGTCGCCGTTCACCGTCACTCAGACACGCGACCCGCTCCGTCGTTACGCGCGAATCGCTTGAGCTCGTCCGAGATCAGGTCGAGCCAGAGCCGGGCGCGTGGCAGCGGAACGAGCGCTCCCCACGGCGCCCGCAGCGCGACCCCGTGCACTCCACCGCGAATCACGGTCAGCTCGCCCACGGCGCCGAGCGCCCGCGCCCGCTCGAAGCCGCGCCGCGCGAGCTCCGGGCTCACACCCGGGACGGCCGGGAACGCACGGTCGAGCGATCCGTGCAACACGCGCAACCGCTTGCCGCGAAGCGGCTCGACCGAGAGCCGGTCGGGGATCCACGGCGCGAGCCCGAGCACGCACTCGACCGGGGGATCGCCCGCGCAGGCGATCGATACGGCGCCGCCCATCGAGAAACCGAGCAGCAGCGTGCGAGGCGCGGCCACCTCCGCAATCGCGGCGCGCGCGTCGGCAATGCAGCCGTCGAGTTCGCGCCAGGACTTGACCCGGTAGCGCAGCTCAGCGAAGCGCAACTCGGGGAAGCGCGGAGCGAGCCGCGCCACGAGCCACTCGATCGTGGCGCTCCAGGTGCCCGGCACAGCCGCCGCCTGGCCGCCGTTCATGCACACGACCGCCGGTCCGCCGTTCCCGGTGACGCGCAGCTCCGCGCCGGTGGAGAGGATCACGCGACCTGCGGGGTGTGCCGTTCGACGAGCTCCGCCAGCGGCAGGCCCGCGGGCAGCGTGCCGAACACGCCGAAGCCCTCACGCGCGCGGAACGCCTCGGCGACGGCAGGATCGCCGTGCCGGTCGAGCAGCGTTGCGAGCAGCGCCACCGCCATCGTCTCGACCAGGCGGCGCGCGCCTTGCTCGTCGGCCTCGGCGAGCGCCTGCTCGACGCCGGCGCGGTCGCGACTCTCGAGCTCGGCGACGAACGCCTCGGCCGCCGCGGGCTCACGACGGAGCGCCCGCAGGACGTCCAGGCACTGCACGTTCGAGCTTCCTTCCCAGATCGCGTTGAGCGGGCTCTCGCGATAGAGGCGCGGCAGGCCGCTCTCCTCGACGAAGCCGTTGCCGCCGAGGCACTCGAGCGCCTCACCGACGACCGCCGGGGTGCGCTTGCAGATCCAGTACTTGAGCACCGCGGTCGCCACACGACGCAGCTCGTCGCCTTCGTCGAATGCGCGCGCGAGGCGAAGCGCGCCCACGGTGGCGGCCTCCGACTCGACGCAGAGGTCGGCGAGCACGTTCTGCATCAGCGGCTGGTCGGTGAGCAGCTTCCCGAACGCGGCGCGGTGGGCGCAGTGGTGGGTCGCCTGTGCAACTGCCTCCCGCTGGAGCGCGGTCGAGCCGAGCACGCAGTCGAGCCGCGTGTGCACGACCATCTCGATGATCGTCGCGACACCGCGGCCCTCCTCGCCGACGAGCCGGCCCCACGCGCCTTCGAGCCGAACCTCGCCCGATGCATTCGAGCGGTTGCCGAGCTTGTCCTTCAGCCGCTCGATCACGAAGCCCTCGCCGCGCGGGATCAAGTAGCACGAGAGGCCCGCCGGCGCCTGCGCGAGCACGAGGAACACGTCGCTCATCGGAGCGGAGCAGAACCACTTGTAACCGTGCAGTGTCGCCTCGCCGTCTCCGCACGGTCGAGCCTCCGTCTCGTTCGCGCGCACGTCCGAGCCGCCCTGGCGTTCGGTCATCGCCATCCCGCACAGTGCGCCCGCGGCAAACCGCGGCTCCCATTCGGCTGCCAGCTCGGGCTCGTTGCGCAACGCCGGCACGGCGGCGTGAGTCATCGAGAGCGGGCACCCGACACCCTGCTCGACCTGGGCGAAGGCAATGAACTTCGCGGCTCGGGCAACGTACGCACCGGGCATCTGCAGCCGCTCACGGATCCCGAGCCGGAGCAGCGAGTCCCAGGCGGGATGAAACTCGATCTCGTCGACGCGGGCCCCGTAGCGGTCGTGCGTGCGCAGCACCGGCGGATGCTCGTTTGCGAGGCGACCCCATTCCCGCGGCTCGCCGGCGAGCTCACTGCCGAGCGCGCTGAGCTCCTGCTCGACCCACGGCGCGCCTTCTCGGTGCACGCCCTCCACGAGCAGCCTCAGGTCGAGCTCGCGCAGCGGTGGCGGCTGGTTCGCGACGCGGACGGCCACGAACCTGATCTTAGTGCTGGGTGGAGCAGAACCTGTCGCCCGCGATCACCTGCGTGAAGAGGGCGTCCCGTGTTCTCTCCTGACTGGCGTCGAAGGGGCCCGGGTCGGGGGCTTCGGCAACGACGTCAGGTGTGACGCCGGGGCCGACCACGCTGACGCGGTAGCGCTTGCCGTTCCCGGCGGGTCTCGCCGGGCTGCCGGGCAGCGAGCCGTCGTGCGTGGGCCAGAACGAGTAACAGAACGCGCCGGTCGGCTTGCGGAAGAGGATCGACGTCTCGCGCTTCCACCCTGGGCCGTAGGCCGAGTCGAAGGTGTCGATGTAGAGGCTCCGGCCGTAGGAATCCGTCGGCGCGCCGCGCGAGGTCGAGTGGAAGCCGTAGACCGGGCCGCCGCCGTAGGTCAGGCGGCCGAAGATGTCGTGCGCCTTGCCGAACGCCCAGTCGGTGTAGAGCTCGACGTGAGCGATTGCACCGTCCCAGTGGGAGAGCCGGAGCTCCCAGGCGCCCTGCCAGGCTGTCCACGGAGCCCAGCCGCGGTGCGGGAGGTTCCGCTGCCAGCTCTGCACCGCCCAGTAGGAGCCGTCCGGCGCCTTGCACGCGGTGACGAGGTAGGCAAGCGGCGGACCGTCGTAGGGACGACACTCGTCGGCGAAGGTCTTCCACATCGCCCGGCGCTCCAGCTTCAGCCCACCCGAGTAGTCGTGCTCGAAGCGAACCTGCGGGAGCCCCGAGCCGGGCGAGCGGGCGTCGAGGGCGCCCCAGGCGAGCACGTGCCGCGCTCGGCCGCCCACCGTGTACTCGACGAGGGCCCGCGGTCCGTGGACTTCGAGCGTGACGTGGCTGGCGTTCAGGTCGAGCAGACCGGACGCCCGCGCCCCCGCCGGCACTACCATCGTGGCGATGGCGAGAACGATTGCAGCTGCCCTCACCCCGCTCCGGGACGGCGGGCGCGAACTCGACGACGATGCTCTCATCCCATACCTCAGCTTCCTGAGCGACGCCGGGATCGAGGGGATCTTGCTCCTCGGCACGACGGGTGAGGGGATTCTCTTGTCCCTGTCTGAGCGCAAAAAGGCCATCTCGAACGCGGTTCTCGGGCCGCTGCCTGTGTTGGCGCACTGTGGCGCGCAGACGACCGCGGACACCGTAGCGCTTGCTGCGGCGGCCGCGGAGGCGGGCGCGGAGGCCGTTGCCGTGATCGCACCGCCCTACTTCCAGTTCGACGACGACGCGCTCCTGGCGCATTTCGCTGCGGCCGCCCGGGCCTGCGCCCCGCTCCCGTTCTACGTCTACGAGCTCGAAAGGGCCTCCGGCTACGCGATCCCGGTCTCCGTCGTCGAACGGCTGCGCGAGCAGGTCGACAATGTGGCCGGGATGAAGGTGAGCGACGCCCCGTTCGCAAAGGTGTCGCCGTACCTGCTCGACGGGCTCGACGTCTACATCGGGGCCGAGGCGCTGATCGGTGAGGGCCTGGCCGCCGGCGCCGCGGGCGCAGTCTCCGGCCTCGCGTCCGCCTTCCCCGAGGTGGTCGTGGAAGCGGTGCGAAGCGGCGACTCGACCGCGGCGGGCGAGCTGCGGGCGATCGTCGACCGCTACCCGCGCCACGCAGCGCTGAAGGCGGTCGTGCGCTCGCGCGGCGTGCCGATCCGCGAGGACGTTCGCGCCCCGCTGCGGGGCCTGACCGATGGCGAGCGCGACGAGCTGCTAGTCGCGCTTGTCGCGTAGCTCTTCGATCGCGTGCCGCGCCCGGGCGTGCGTGTCGGCGCGCCGTTCGTCGACACCTTCCGGTGCAGGCACGGGCTCGGGCATCGGCTCCGGCTCCTTCGCCGCCGCGAGCTTCGCCTTCAGCTCCGCCGCGGGTGAGTCCGTGGAGGTGGGAAGCGCGGCGCGGGAGCGGCGGCGGAGCACCGCCCGCAGGCCGAGTCCACCGGCGAGCAGGGCGATCAGGCGCTTCGTCGTGGCTTTCAAAATCGTGGGCGATGCTACACTGCCGCCGCTTCTCGCCACGCCCGTCGCGCCGTCACCCGAAGCGGCGCTCGTGAGGTGCGGCCGATTCAGTCCATGAGAAGGGAGATTCGGGCCTGTGAACGACTACGAAATCATGCTGCTGCTGGACCCCGAGCTTGCCGAAGAGCGGGGGAACGAGATCATCCAGCGCATTCGCGACTCCGTCGACGGAGCGCAGGGCACCTGGGACGGCCACGAGCCGTGGGGTCGCCGGCGCCTCGCCTACGAGATCGGGCACAAGAGCGAGGCGGTCTACCACCTGCTCCTCTTCAGCTGCCCGCCGGAGACCCTGGCCGAGATCACGCGCGTCCTCAAGATCACGGACGGCGTCATGAGGCACGGCGCCTACCGGCGCGTCAAGGGCTCGACCCACACGAAGGCTCCGGCGCAGGTCGCCGTGGGCGCGCCCCCCTCGGCCCCGGCCGAAGACGGCGATGACAGCAACCCGGCTGCGGAGTAGCCTGGATCGACCTTCGGAGAGGAGCGAGAACCCATGGCAGCCAACATCAACCGCGTCGTGCTCGTCGGCAACCTGACCCGCGACCCCGAACTGCGTCACACCCCCGCAGGCATGGCGGTCTGCAGTCTGCGCATCGCGGTCAACACGCGACGCAAGGATTCGTCGACCGGCCAGTGGACCGAGAAGCCGAACTACTTCGACATCACGGTCTGGGGCAACCAGGGCGAGAGCTGCGCGCAGTATCTCGCCAAGGGACGGCCCGTGGCGGTCGACGGCCGGCTCGAATGGCGCGAGTGGGACGCCCAGGACGGCACCAAGCGCCAGGCGGTCGAGATCATCGCCGACTCCGTCCAGTTCCTCGGCGGCCGCGGTGAAGGCGCCGGCGGCGACGGCGGCAACCAGTTCGTGCCCGCGGGCGCGTCGGGTGGTTCCGACGCCGACTTCCAGGGCTCCGACGACGACATTCCGTTCTAAGGAGAGTTTCTTGGCAGAGAAGAAATCTGATCGCGACCGCACCTCGACCTCGAGCAGGAAGCGCAACGTGCCGAGCGGCCCCGGCCGCCGCAAATCGTGCTTCTTCTGCAAGTCGAAGGTGGACGAGGTCGACTACAAGAACGTCAACGAGCTCCGGCGCTACGTGTCGGAGAAGGGAAAGATCCGCAACCGCCGCATCAGCGGCGCTTGCCGGCGCCACCAGCGCCAGGTCGCGGTCGCCGTCAAGCGCGCCCGCGAGATCGCCCTCCTCCCGTACGTCGGCGACAAGTAGCCCATGGAAGTCGTTCTCAAGCACGATGTCGACAAGCTCGGCCTGCGCGGCGAGGTCGTGAACGTCGCGCGCGGGTACGCACGGAACTTCCTCCTGCCGCGCGGTCTCGCCGAGGTGGCGACCCCCGCGCTCGTCAAGGAGCTCGAGCGGCGCGACGCCCTGCGAGCCCGCCACGACGCCCAGACGGTCGACGAGGCGCGCGCACTCGCCTCGCGGCTCGAGGCGCTCGAGCTGCGCTTCGACGTGACAGCGGGGCCGACCGGATCGCTGTTCGGCTCGGTCACCGCCACGAACGTCGCCGACCGGCTCTGGGAGCAGGAGAAGCTGCGCGTCGACCGGCGCAAGCTGGAGATGGACACGATCAAGCGCATCGGCCGCTACACGGTCCCGTTCGAGCTCTTCAGCGACGTGACCGCGCAGCTCAGGCTCGTGGTCGCGCCCGAGGGCGAGGAGCTGCCGCCCGAAGAGGAGCTCGCCGAGCTGGAAGCGCAAGAGCGCGCCGCCACCGAGGCCGCAGCGGAAGCCGCCGCGCCTGCCGCGATCGAGTACGAGGACGTGCCGGAGCCGGCCGCCGAACCGCAGGTGGCCGACGAGGCCGAGGCGGCCGAGGCCGAAGCAGGCTCCGAGCTCGACCGCGAACAGGAGTAGGCGCCTCGCGGTCGTCCACAGGCTCTCCACGGGCCTGTGGACGACGATCCACCGGCTGTCCACAGGTGCTCCACGCCTGTGGATTTGGCGTCAAAGTTGACGCAAAGAGCGGCTGTTTCGTCCACTACCGAGACACGAACATCCGTTCTATACTGCCTGCATAGACGGCAGCTTCGATCACCGGACGAGCGCTTTCCACACCCTTTCGGGCGCACGCGACACCGGGTCTACTAGGCAGCGTATGGCTGTGCCTGCCCAGGCTCTCCAGACCGCCCCGGTCCCACCCCAGAACCTCGATGCCGAAGAGTCGGTCCTCGGGGCGATGATGCTTTCCCCCTTGGCGATCGGGGCGGTCACGGAGTCGACCAACCTCAGCGGCGCGGACTTCTACCGCGAGAGCCACGGGCACATCTTCAAGGCGATCCTCTCGCTCTACGCGAAGGGCGAGCCGGTCGACGCGATCACCGTCGTCGACGAGCTCGACCGGTCATCGACCCTCAACGCAGCGGGCGGCCAGGAGCGCGTGCACGAGCTGGCGGCGCTCGTTCCGGCAGCGTCGAACGCCGCGCACTACGCGCGCATCGTCAGCGAGATGTCGACGCTGCGCGGTCTGATCCGCGCGGGCAACGACATCGCCCGGCTCGGCTTCGACCGGCCGGGCGAGACGATCGAGCTGGTCGACCGTGCCGAGAGGATCGTCTTCGATCTGTCTCAGCAGCGCGTGTCGACGGAGTTCGCACACATCGACGAACTGCTCAAGGAATCGTTCGAGACGATCACGAAGCTGTACGAGGCCGGCAGCGACATCACCGGCACGGCCGCCGGCTACCGCGACCTCGACCGTCTGACCGCCGGGTTCCAGCCCGGCAACCTGATCATCATCGCCGCCCGGCCGTCGATGGGCAAATCGGCGCTCGCGCTCGGCATGGCTGCGAACGTCGCGGTCCGGCACGACACGCCGGTCGCGCTGTTCACGCTCGAGATGTCGAAGTCGGAGGTGACGCAGCGCCTGATGTGTTCCGAGGGCAAGGTCGAGTCGCAACGGCTGCGCACCGGCAAGCTCGCCGTCGACGACTGGCCCCGGCTCACGGCCGCCTGCGACAAGCTCGCGAAGGCGCCGATCTACGTCGACGACACCGGCTCGATCACGATGATGGAGATCCGCTCGAAGTTGCGGCGCCTGAAGATGCGCGAGCCGAGGCTCGGGCTCGTGATCGTCGACTACCTGCAGCTGATGACGAGCGGCACCTCGGCCGAGAACCGCGTGCAGGAGGTGTCGCAGATCTCGCGGTCGCTCAAGGTGCTCGCACGCGACCTCGAGGTGCCGATCATCGCGCTGTCACAGCTGTCGCGCGCCGTCGAGCAGCGGCACGACAAACGGCCGATCCTCTCCGACCTCCGCGAGTCGGGCTCGATCGAGCAGGATGCCGACCTCGTGATGTTCGTCTACCGCGACGAGTACTACAACCCGGAGGAGACCGACTCCGCCGGGATCGCCGAGCTGATCCTCGCGAAGCACCGTAACGGAGCCACCGACGGGATCAAGCTGAACTTCACCAAGCGGTACGCGAAGTTCCAGGACCTGACGAACGTGCCCGCATGACGACCGTCTGGGTGTCGCCCTCCGCGACCGCGTTCTCCTGTCTCTGCGAGACGTGCATGGAAGGCGCGCGGCGGTCGGGCATGCTCTTCTCCGACGCGCTGATGGTCTCGAGCGTGCGCGGTTCGATCGCAGCCGACGCAGAGATTGCCGTCGCCCGCTGCGTCTCGGGGCACGAGATCACGCTCCGGCGCATCGAACGTCCGCCCGCGTTGCGGCGTCCCGACGACAGGCAATTGCAGATCACCGTGTGACCGTCCGCTCTGCGCAGTGCGCGCGGCGTTGCGCTCGGCTTGATGGCACCGCTCGCCCTCTGCGCTGGTCGTCGGGCGCCGACACTCTCGCCCGCTAGACTCGGGCGAGTGCCTTCGACCGTCGTGGTCGGCGCGCAGTGGGGCGACGAAGGCAAGGGCAAGATCGTCGACCTGCTCGCCCAGGATTCGGATGTCGTGTGCCGCTATCAAGGCGGGCCCAACGCCGGGCACACGATTGTCGTCGCAGGCGAGACGTGGAAGCTTCGGCAGATGCCGAGCGGCGTCGTCTCGGGCACGCAGTCGGTGATCGGCGCAGGGTGCGTCGTCGACGCCCAGGTCTTCGTCGACGAGGTCGACCTCCTGATCGAGCGCGGCATCGACCCGTCGATCGTCGTGCTCTCCGGGAACGCCCACCTGATCATGCCGTGGCACGTGACGATCGACCAGGCATCGGAGCGGCGGCTCGGCTCGCTCCAGATCGGCACGACGCGGCGCGGCATCGGCCCGACCTACGCCGACAAGGCCTCGCGGATCGGGATCCGTGTCCAGGACGTGCTCGAGCCGAAGATCCTGCGCCAGAAGATCGAGGTCGCGCTGGCCGAGAAGAACCTGTGGCTCGAGCGGATCTACGAGGTGGAGCCGTTCGATCTGGAAGAGGTCTGGTCGCAGTACGCGGGCTTCGCCGAGCGTCTCGCGCCGTTCGTCGGCGACGTGTCGCTCCTCGTGGACGAGGCGCTGCGCGACGGCAAGCGCGTGCTCTTCGAAGGCGCGCAGGCGACGATGCTCGACCTCGACCATGGGACGTATCCGTTCGTGACGTCGTCCAACCCGATCGCCTCCGGTGCTGCGACCGGGATCGGGATCGGGCCCACCCGCATCGACCGGGTGCTCGGCATCTCGAAGGCGTACGTGACGCGTGTCGGGGCAGGCCCGTTCCCCTCGGAGATCGTCGGTCCGGCCCAGGAGCAGCTGCGCGAGCTCGGCGGCGAGTACGGCACGGTGACGGGACGCGAGCGGCGGTGCGGCTGGCTCGACCTCGTCGCACTGCGCTACGCCGTGCGCGTCAACGGGATGACGTCGCTCGCGCTGACGAAGCTCGACGTGCTGTCGACGTTCGACGAGTTGCCTGTCTGTGTCCGCTACCGCCTGCGCGACGGTTCCGAGACGGAGCACTTCCCTGCGCATCAATCGGACTTCCACCATGCAACCGCGGTGTGGGAGACGTTGCCGGGCTGGTCGCAGCCGCTCGACGACGCGGTGTCGCTCGACGACCTGCCGCAGGCGGCACGTGCCTACGTGGAGTTCGTCTCACGCGACCTGCAGGTGCCGATCGAGCTGGTCGGCGTCGGCGCCGCGCGCGAGCGCGTGCTTGCGTGATCGTGTGATCGCGGTGATCTCACCGGACGCCTGGACGCAGATCATCGTCGGCCTGTCGATCTTCGTGCCGGTGGTCGTGGCGGCCGTGATCGCGGTCGTCGTCCTCCGGGGAAAGAAGAACGACCCGGACGAGCAGCGCTGGCGCCGCCTGGCCGAACAGCGGCGAGCCGCCGACCGGAAGCCGTAGCCCGAAGCGAACAGGCCGCGGCGAGACATGTCACCTGGTCAGACCAAGGTTGACCGAAGTGCGACAAACGATTCACAGGCTTGCGAGATCGCCGGGGGTGTCGACGTCGGCGACGAGCGCCGGGTCGACCTGCACCTCGACGACGTCGAGCTCGCTGTAGGTGCGATAGAGCGCTAGCGGCCCCTCGGCCAGCCGCTGCTCGAGCAGCGGCAGCGCGGACTTCGCCCACGCGCCGGGCAGTGGCCCCGTCTGGGGGACTGCCGCGTCGTGGCACGCAGCGCCGAGCTCGCGCACGAGCTCGGGCGTCACACGCGGGCAGTCGACGGGCAGGAAGAACGCGACATCGTGCGTCGCCGATCGCAGGCCTGCAACGACGCCAGCGATCGGCGCACGCACCTCCGCCCCGTCGTCGAGCACGTCGAACGGCAGCTCGCCTGCCTTGCCGACGACGAGCACTTCCTCACAGGCGGCGTCGAGCACACGGCGGCCGCGTTCGTACAGCGTCTCGCCGTCCAGCTCGATCAGCGCCTTGGGCGAGCCGAAGCGGCGGCTCGCGCCGCCCACGAGCAGGACGCCCGTCAGCTTTCGATGCGCCACGGCTCGGTGTACGTGTTGAGGCGACCGCCCCGCACGAAACCGCACAGCGTCACGCCACGATCCGCCGCGAGCTGCACCGCGAGCGACGACGGAGCGCCCACTGCGACGAGGATCGGACAGCCGGCGACCGCGGCCTTCTGCACGAGCTCGAAGGAGAGACGGCCGCTGACACACAGCACCGCCTGCCCGAGGGGCAGCAGGCCGGCACCGAGCGCCCACCCGATCACCTTGTCCATCGCGTTGTGCCGCCCGACGTCCTCCCGCAGGCAGAGCAGCTCGCCGCGACCGTCGAAGAGCCCCGTGGCGTGCAGGCCGCCGGTCGCCTCGAACGCCGGCTGAGCTTCGCGCAGCCGTTCCGGCAGGCTCACCAGGAGCGCCGCAGGCAGCCGCAGGTCGCTCTCGACGCGCGGCGCTTCGACCGCAACCGCTTCGAGTGCGCCCTTGCCGCACACCCCGCACGACGACGTCGTGTAGAAGCTGCGCGCGAGCCGGGCCGGATCAAAGCCCGGCGCGTCGAGCTCGACGGTGTTCGCCGCAAGGTCGTCCGGGAGGTGGGCGCCGACCGGCCGCAGCCCCTCCGAGAGCGCGAACCCGACCGCGAGCTCCTCGTCGTGGCCCGGCGTGCGCATCGTGACGGCGACCGGCGTCCCGCCGATCCGGATCTCGAGCGGCTCCTCGACGGCCACGACATCCTCCGTCGCCCCACCCGGAAACCGGACGACGTCCACCCTCGCTGTCGAATACGGCGGCACGGTCACGAGCCAAGTATCCTCGCCGCGTGCAGGTGGTGGTCGTCGGCTCCGGTGCGCGCGAGCACGCGCTCGCCTGGCACGTCCGGCAGAGCCCCGGCCTCACCGAGCTCCACGCGGCCCCAGGCAACCCCGGAATCGCTGCGATCGGACGCTGCCATCCCGTGCGCGCGGACGACGCGGACGGCCTGTTGAGCCTGGCGTTGACGCTCGACGCCGACCTCGTCGTGATCGGCCCCGAAGGCCCACTGGTCGCGGGCATCGCCGACGTGCTGCGCCGGAACGGGATCGCCGTTTTCGGCCCCAGCGCGGCAGCGGCCCAGATCGAAGGATCGAAGCGGTTCGCGAAGGACGTACTGCGCGCAGCCGGCGTGCCGACCGCGGAGACACTGCCGGTCGCGCGACCGCCGTGCGTCGTGAAAGCGGACGGCCTCGCCTCCGGCAAGGGTGTCTTCGTGTGCCGAACGACCGAGGAGGTCGACGACGCCCTGCATGCCGTCACCGCCCTGGGCGCAGAGTTCGTGGTCGAGGAGCTGCTCGACGGTGAGGAGGTGTCTCTGTTCGCGCTCTCCGACGGCAAGCGGCTCGTCCCCATGGGCGCTGCGCAGGATTTCAAGCGCATCGGGGAAGGCGACACCGGCCCGAACACGGGTGGGATGGGCGCCTACTCACCGGTGCCGTGGTTCGAGGGTGCCGACGAACTGGTGAAGCAGGTGCACCAGCCGGTGATCGACGAGCTCGCCCGGCGCGGAACGCCGTTCGTCGGGTGTCTCTTCGCGGGCTTGATGATCACCCCGGACGGCCCAAAGGTGCTGGAGTTCAACGCGCGCTTCGGCGATCCGGAGACACAGGTGCTGCTGCCGCGGCTCGAAGGCGACCTCCTCGAGCTGCTGCATGCCGCCGCCCTCGGAGATCTGTCCGGCGTCGCGCCGTCGCTGTCGGGTGACGCGGCGGTGACGGTCGTCTTGGCCGGGCCGGACTACCCCGCCCGCAGCGACTACGCCGGCGCCCCGATCACCGGCCTCGCCGCCGCCGCGGCCACCGGCGCGCTCGTCTTCCACGGCGGCACCGCCGTGCGCGACGGCACCGTGGTCACAAATGGAGGCAGAATCCTCTCCGTGACCGGGACCGGGACCACCGTCGAAGCCGCCCGCGGCCACGCGTACGCCGCCGTCGAGCTGCTCTCATTCGCAGGCGCACAGTTCCGGCGAGACATCGCGGCGGTGGCCGGTGGCTGACCCGGCGGTCGGAATCCTGGTCGGGTCCGAGTCGGACCGCGCGCGGATGCAGGCTGCGCTGGACGAACTCGATGCGCGGGGGATCGCCTGGGAGTTCGAGGTCAGGTCGGCGCACCGGATGCCGGACGCGGTCGCCGAGTACGCCAAGTCGGCGCAGGCGCGCGGGCTGAAGGTGCTGATCTGCGGTGCGGGCCTCGCGGCAGCTTTGCCGGGCGTCGTCGCGGCGCACACCGAGCTGCCGGTGATCGGCGTGCCGCTGCGTTCCTCGATGTCAGTGCTCGACGGGCTCGACGCGCTGCTCTCGATCGTGCAGATGCCGCCGGGCGTGCCGGTCGCAACCGTCGGAGTCGACAACGCGAAGAACGCCGCCGTGCTCGCCGCGCGCATCCTCGCGCTCGTTTGAGCCAGGTCGCCGAGCTCGCGGCTGCGCTCGTTCGGATCGACTCCGTCAATCCGGCGCTCGTGCCCGGCGGGGCGGGCGAGACAGAGATCGCCGAGTTCGTCGCGACGTGGCTCCGTGAGGCCGGCCTGGAGGTCGAGGTGGTCGAGCCGGTCGCAGGGAGACCGTCGGTGATCGGGATCGCGCGCGGCCGGGGTGGCGGACGCTCACTGGTCCTGAATGCGCATCTCGACACAGTCGGCGTCGCGGGCATGCACGAGCCGTTCGCTGCGCGCGTGACCGACGGCCGGCTCTACGGGCGCGGCTCATACGACATGAAGGGCGCGCTTGCCGCCGCGCTCGTTGCGGCCGCCGACGCCTGGCGCCTCGGTCTGGCGGGGGACGTGATCGTCGCGGCCGTCGCCGACGAGGAGCTCGGCTCCCTCGGTACCGAGGCGGTCGTCGAGCGGATGTCAGCGGACGCCGCGATCGTCTGCGAGCCGACCGAGCTGACGGTCGCGATCGCCCAGCGCGGGTTCACCGGATTCGAGATCGAGACACGCGGAGTCGCCGCTCACGGCTCCCGGCCGGATCTCGGCGTCGACGCAATCGCGCTGATGGGGCCGGTGCTCGTCGCGCTCGACGAACTCGGGCGGCGGCTCGAGACGGGGCGGCGCCACCCCCTTGTCGGCTCCGCGTCATTGCACGCCTCGTTGATCGAAGGCGGACACGAGCTCTCGACGTACCCAGCGCACTGCGTCCTGACCGGCGAGCGGCGCACGCTGCCCGGCGAGTCGCCCGCCGACATCGAGCAAGAGCTCCGCGTTGCGGCCGGCGACGCCGACGTTCGGATCTTCGCCGCGCGCGATCCGTTCGAGATCGACGAGACGCACGAGCTCGTGCAGATCGTGCTTGCCGCGGCCGGTTCGACCAAACCGGCCGGAGTGCTCTTCTGGACCGACGCGGCCCTCACGGCGGCGGCTGGAATCCCAACGGTTCTCTTCGGGCCGGCCGGGGCGGGCGCCCACGCGGCGGAGGAGTGGGTCGACCTCGCCTCGCTCGAGCGCTGCCGCGAGGTCTACGTCGCGAGCGCCACAGCTCTCTGCGCTTGACCTCCTGACCCGGCTCTAGACTGTCCGGAGTGATCGCCCGCTACTCCCGTCCGGAGATGAGCCGGATCTGGTCGGAGGAGGGCAGGATCGCGCGCTGGTTCGAGGTGGAACTGGCTGCGCTGGACGGCTGGGTCGAGGTGGGCGCCGTGCCTGCTGCGGATGTCGCGGCGATCCGCTCCGGCGCCGCGGTGCCGACGCCGGAGCGCGTCGCGGAGATCGAAGAGAAGACCGACCACGACCTCGCCGCGTTCGTCGACGCGGTCGCAGAACAGCTCGGCCCGGAGGGCCGGTGGGTGCACTACGGGCTCACCTCGTCCGACGTCGTCGACACGTCGCTTGCACTGCAGATCCGGGACGC
Organism: Thermoleophilia bacterium; assembly: GCA_017882605.1. Classification (GTDB taxonomy): domain Bacteria; phylum Actinomycetota; class Thermoleophilia; order Gaiellales; family Gaiellaceae; genus PALSA-600. Next base: position 16,779 of record JADGPE010000033.1, read on the forward strand.
GGGCGAGCTGATCCTCCGCGGCGTCGAGGCGGCTCTCAGCGCGGTCGTCCGTCGTGCGGAGGAGCACCGGCACACGATCTGCATCGGCCGCTCGCACGGCATCCACGCCGAGCCGACGACCTTCGGCTGGAAGCTCGCAGGCTGGGCGTTCGAGCTCGACCGCGCCCGCGCGCGACTCGAGCGGGCACTCGAGACCTGCCGTGTCGGCCAGCTCTCGGGGACGGTCGGAACGTACGCCGCGATCGATCCGGACGTCGAGCGCATTGCCTGCGAGCGCCTGGGGCTCGACCCCGATCCGGTCTCGACACAGGTGATCGCCCGCGACCGCCACGCCGAACTGCTGAGTGCGCTCGCACTGTGCGCGACGTCGCTGGACAAGTTCGCGACCGAGATCCGCCATCTCGCCCGCACGGAGGTGCGGGAGGTCGAGGAGCCGTTCGCGGCCGGCATGAAGGGCTCGTCGGCGATGCCGCACAAGCGCAACCCGAAGGTGGCCGAGCGAATCTCGGGACTGGCCCGCGTGGTGCGCGCGGCGGCGATCGTCGGCTTCGAGAACGTGCCGCTCTGGCACGAGCGCGACATCTCGCACTCGTCGGCAGAGCGCGTCGTGATCCCGGATGCGTTTCTGGCCCTCGACTACATGCTCGACAAGTTCGCCTGGATCATCGACGGTCTCGTCGTGTACACGGACCGCATGGAGCGCAACCTCTGGGCCTCGCACGGCCTCTTCTTCTCTCACCGGGTGCTGCTCGCCCTCGTCGAGAGCGGCCTCGAACGCGACGAGGCCTACAAGCTCGTTCAGCGCAACGCCATGCGCGCGTGGGACGAGGAGCGCGACTTCCCCGAGCTCGTCCGTGGAGACGCGGAGCTCACGGCGCACCTCGACGAGGCAGCGCTCGCCGCCGTCTTCGACCTGAATGCCACCGTCGCCAACCTCGACACGACGTTCGACCGCCTCAGCCGTCTCACCCCGAAGGAGGAACCCGTCCATGTCTGAAGCCCTGCACGTCGGGAGCGGCAAGGTTCGCGAGCTCTATGCGCTCGACGACGAACGCCTGCTCCTCGTCGCGAGCGACCGGATCTCGACCTTCGACGTGATTCTCCCGACGGAGATCCCGGACAAGGGACGTGTGCTCACCGGCTTGTCGGGGTTCTGGTTCGCACGGACCCGCGAGCTCGTGCCGAACCATCTGCTCGCCTTGCGCGACGACGGACGGTCGACGGAGTGCCGGCGGCTCGAGATGCTCCCGATCGAATGCGTCGTTCGCGGCTACCTGTCGGGGTCCGGGTGGAAGGACTACCTCGCGACGGGCGAGGTCTGCGGCCACCGGCTGCCCGAGGGGCTGATCGAGTCACAGCAACTGCCTGAGCCGATCTTCACGCCGGCCACCAAGGCCGAGACGGGCCACGACGAGAACATCGACCGCACCGCAGCCGTCGACCTCGTCGGCGAGGCGCGCTTCGACGAGGTCGAGGCGACCGCACTCGCGCTCTACCGTTTCGCCTCCGCGTACGCACGCGAGCGCGGGATCATCCTCGCCGACACGAAGCTCGAATTCGGCCTCGACCAGGATGGCCGGCTCGTCCTGGGCGACGAGGCGTTCACGCCCGACTCGTCGCGCTTCTGGCCGGCCGACGAGTATGCCCCGGGCGGCACGCCGCCGTCGTTCGACAAGCAGTTCGTCCGGGACTACTGCGAGTCGCTCGGCTGGGACAAGTCCTTCCCAGGCCCGGAACTACCGCAGGCCGTCGTCACAGGAACTCGAGCGCGCTATGTCGAGGCATTCGAACAGCTCACCGGCATCGGGTTCGACATGTACCTCGCCAACCCGGGCGTGGTGCTCGGATGAGGGCGACGGTGCTCGTCCGGCCGAAGCCCGGAATCCTGGATCCACAGGGACAGGCGGTCGGAAACTCCTTGCGCCACCTCGGCTTCGAGGTCGGCGAAGCGCGCGTCGGCAAACTCGTCGATGTCGAGCTGACGACGGACGACCGCGACGAGGCGCTGGCGCAGCTCGAGCAGATGTGTGAGCAGCTGCTCACGAATCCACTGATCGAGAGCTACGCCATCGAACTGGAGCGCGCGTGACGGAGAGCGCAGGCCCGCGGCCGACCATCTCCGTGATCGTCTTCCCAGGGTCGAACGACGACCGCGACGCGCAGCTCGCGCTCGAGCGCCTCGGCGCCGCAAGTTCGCGCGTCTGGCACACGGAGGAAGCGCTCCCGCCCGAGACGGGCGCGGTCGTTTTGCCGGGCGGCTTCTCGTACGGCGACTACCTGCGCTGCGGCGCCATCGCACGCTGCTCGCCGCTGATGAAGGCCGTCGCCCGCTTCGCCGCCGACGGCGGCCTCGTGCTCGGCATCTGCAACGGCTTCCAGATTCTGACCGAAGCCGGCCTGCTTCCGGGCACGCTCCGCCCGAACAAGTCGCTCTCGTTCGTGTGCCGCGACGTGGCGCTCACGGTCGAGCACACCGAGACACCCTTCACGTCGCGCTGCACGGCGGGCCAGGAGCTCACGGTGCCGGTGAAGCACGGCGACGGCTGCTGGTTCGCCGACGACGAACTGCTCAGCGAGCTCGACGAGAACGGTCAGCTCATCCTCCGCTATGCGGCCGGCGCCAACCCCAACGGCGCAGTGGCCGACGTAGCAGGCGTCCTGAACGCCCACGGCAACGTGTTTGGCCTGATGCCGCACCCCGAGCATGCCGTCGACCCGCTGCTCGGCTCGACCGACGGTGCGCTGATCCTCGGGTCGCTCGTCGACGCGGCTCGGTTGTCGCTCGCCGTAACCGTCTAGGCCGCCTCCAAGCCGAGTGCCTCCGCAAGCTCGGGCGTCTTCGCGATGGCCCGGCGAAGCCGCTCCACATCGGCCGCGCGGAGCGTGACCGGGCCACGGCGAGCTGCACCTCCGGTCGAATAGGCAAAGCGAACGAGCCGCTCACCGCGTGCCGTCTCCAGCAGTTCGACGACCGAGGAGAACCGCTTCTCACCTGCCCGCTGGGGGAGCACCAGCCGTTCCACGAGTGTGGCCGTGCCCCAGGGAGTTGCCGTCTTCGTCATGCCTCCACGCTAGAGCGAAAGGTGCAAAGCGTGGGATACCGCATTGTCACAAAGCTGTGAAAGCTCATCCACAGACGTTTGGCTCGCGGCTTCCGCGTCGATGCTGACGGAATGACCCGCTTTGCCTGCGCCTGCCTGGGCGCGACGCTCGCTGCCACGATGCTGCTCGGTCTCGGGACGCCCCTCGCGTCGGCTGCGCCGGGCGTCGGGTACGGCGTCACCGACGACGCGTGGCTGCTCGACGGCCCGGGCACGCTCGAGTCGAGGCTCGCGCAGCTCGACACGCTCGGCGTGCGGGTCGTCCGCTTCACGCTCCACTGGGATCAGATCGCGACCACCGAGCCCTCCGCCCCGACCGATCCGTCGGACCCGGCCTATGACTGGGCCGCAGCCGATGCCGTGCTCGACGGCCTGCACGGCCACGGGATCGAGGTGGTGCTGCAACTCGTGGGCACGCCGGGCTGGGCAAACGGCGGGCTGGCCGCGAACTACGCCCCGAGCTCCGCGACGACGTTCGGCGCGTTCGCGACCGCTGCGGCACACGAGTATCCGTGGGTCCGTCGCTGGCTGATCTGGAACGAGCCGAATCAAGTCCGCTGGCTCCGGCCGACGACGCCAAAGGTGTACACCTCGCGGCTGCTCAATCCGGGGTACGCCGCGATCCACGCGGTGATCAGCGGTGCGCAGGTCGCCGGCGGCGGTACGGCTCCCCGCGGCTCGGGGGGCGGCGTCTCACCCGTCAACTGGCTGCTCGGCATGCGCGCGGCCAACGCGCGGCTCGACGCCTACGCCCACAACCCGTACCCGCTCGACCCGAAGCGCGAGACGCCGCTCAGCGGCGGCTGCAAACAGTGCACGACGATCACGATGGCGACGATCGCCAAACTGGTCGGTCTCGTGACGCGAAACTTCCCGCGTGCCCGCATCTGGCTGACCGAGTACGGCTACCAGAGCAACCCACCCGACCGCCTGCTCGGCGTTTCCCCGGCGCTCCAGGCTCGGTATCTCGGCGAAGGCGCGTACGCCGCCTATCGCACGGCGCGCGTCGACCTGTTGATCCAGTTCCTGTATCGCGACGAGCCCGACGTCGCGCGCTTCCAGAGCGGGCTCGTGACGCTGGCCGGCAAGCCGAAGCCTGCGCTCGCCGCGTTCGAGGCGCCGCTTGCGCAGACGTCGCGCCGTGGAGCGCGCGTCGACCTGTGGGGGCAACTGCGCGCGCCCGCCGCCACGCGCCCGACCGCGCTGCTGGAGCGCAAGGCGGGAGCGAGCTGGCAACCGCTTGCACAACTGCGGGCCGACGTGGGCGGCTTCGTCCGCTGGACAGGTGCGCTTCCGCACGGCGCGGTGGTGCGGCTGCACGCGGGCACAGTGACCGGTGCGGCACTCTCGATCCGCTAGGCGTCGATCGGCACGTGCCCCGGCTCCCCGGCAACGCGGGCGAGCCACGCGTTGATCGCCGAGTAGCGGTCGAGGTCGAACCCACCCTCGTCAGCGACGTGCGTGTACGCGTACAGAGCGATGTCGGCCAGCGACATCGCGTCCTCGACAAGCCATCCCCTGCCCTCGAGGTGACGTTCCATGGCATCGAGCGCGCGGTACCCGGCCGCCTGCCTCTCGGGCACGCGATCCCGGTACGCGTCCGGGTCCCCGGAGAGGGCGAGCCAGAATCGTGCGACGGCAATCGCCGGCTCGTGGTCGTACTGCTCGAAGAACATCCACTGCAGCACCTGCGCGCGTGCGAAGCGATCGTCCGGCACGAAGCGGGTGCCCTCGCCGAAGTACCAGAGGATCGCGCCCGACTCCCCGAGCGACCTTCCGTCGTCGAGCACGATCGTCGGAACGCGCAGTGAAGGGTTGAGCCCACCGAGGAGTGCCGGCCGGTTCGACCGGTCGACGACGTCGACGGGTCGGCGCTCGACCTCGAGGCCGAGGTGCGCAAGCAGTAGCCGAACCTTGTAGCAATTGCCCGACGTCGCGTTCTCGTACAGGATCACGCGCAGAGGGGCGCGAGATGCGCGTTCAGGAAGACCCCGCCGGAATCGAGCCGGCGCCGCGCGGCGACGAAGTCGTTCGCCCGCGGGTAGCGCTCATAGAGCTGCTCCCGCGTCAGGAAGTGGAGCTTGCCCCAGTGGACACGTGCATCGAACTCCCCGAGGAGCCGGTCGACGTCACGCACGTACGGCCAGTAGTCGGTGCCGGGCGCGCACATCTGGTTGTCGACCCAGTTCGTCCACTCGGGCATCCGCAAGACCTTACGCGCGCTCCGAGCCTCAGTCGACGATCTCAATCCCTGCGACGCCTGCGAAGAGCGCCGCATTCTCGACGACATCGCTCCACGGCATCCGCGCACCGCGCAGCGCCTCTGCGCCGCGAACGCCGGCGAGGTCGCAGGCGCGCAGCTCGACCCGCTGCAGGCTGCAGCCCGAGAACGTCGCCTCACGCAACTCGCAGCGTTCGAAGAGCACGTCCTTCAGCACCGAACCGTAGAAGTCGCACTCGCCCATCCGGCAATCGCGGAAGACGACGCGTTCGAGCTGCGCGTGACGGAGGCCGACCAGGTCGATGCGGCATTCCTCGAAGGTGATGTCGCGGAGATCCGCCTCCGCGAGCTCTGCTCCCGTCAGGCGGCAGCGCCGCAACTCGGCTCGCCGTGCCGACAGCCCCCGGGATTGCTCGTTCGCCCAGTCGCAGTCGATCGCAACCGCGTCGGCGAGATCGCCGAGCTCGGCCACCGCCGGCGCGTCGTCGGGGACGTCCGGCGGATACGGGGTCTCAGGCGGCTTCGACATCCCGCGAGACTATGCCCGCCGTGCTCGAGGATGCTGCCCGCTCTAGACGGCGACCGAGAGCGGCGGCCGCCAGAACCGCCGCGCCCACAGGGCCACGTAGACGAGCGAGACGAGCACCGGAACCTCGATCAGCGGCCCGACGACACCGGCCAGTGCCTGACCGGACGTCACGCCGAACACGCCGACCGCCACGGCGATCGCCAGCTCGAAATCGTTCGAGGCGACGGTGAAGGCGAGGCTCGCGGTCTGCGCGTAGGGCAACCGGATCAGCTTGCCGATCACGAATCCGGCGACCCACATCACAGCGAAGTAGACGAGCAGAGGAAGCGCGATGCGGGCGACATCGAGCGGCTGCGACGTGATCTTGTCGCCCTGGATGGCGAAGAGCAGCACGATCGTGAACAGCAGCCCGTAGAGGGTGATCGGCCCGATGCGCGGGAGGAACTCGCGCTCGTACCACTCGAGGCCCCTGCGCCGGAGCCCGATCCTGCGCGTCAGGAAGCCCGCGGTCAGTGGGATGCCGAGGAAGATCAAGACGGTGCGGGCGACCTCCCAGATTCCGACCTCGAAACCCTGTGTGTCGAGGCCGAGCCAGCCCGGAAGGACGGTCAGGTAGAAGTAGCCGAGCAGCGAGAACGCGAGCACCTGGAAGATCGCGTTGAAGACGACGAGCAGCGCGGCGCGGTCGCGATCACCCTTCGCGATGTCGTTCCAGATCAGCACCATCGCGATGCACCGAGCGAGCCCGACGATGATCACGCCGGTGCGGTAGGCCGGCTGGTCGGCGAGCAACAGCCAGGCGAGCGAGAACATGAAAAGCGGCCCGACGACCCACGACAAGAACAGCGACACGCCGAAGAACGCCCGGTCCGAGACTCCGTCATGCCGCTTGCGCCCGAGGTCCTCGTAGTGCACTTTCGCGAGCACCGGGTACATCATCAGCAGGAGGCCGAGCGCGATCGGCAGCGACACGGTGCCGACCCGCAGCTTGTCGAGGCCGTCGTTCAGGCTCGGAATCAGCGCACCGAGCCCCAGGCCTCCGGCCATGGCGAGGGCGATCCAGAGCGGCAGGAAGCGGTCGAGCGTCGACAGCTTCTGCAGCACGGCACGGTCGTCGCTCTCCACGCGCGGCCGGGGGGCAGCTTCGGTCACGGTCACGTCGAGAGCTCGTCCACGAGCCCGGCGACCCGGTGCTCGATCTCGTCGCGAATGCCGCGCACCTGGTCGAGCGGCAGTTCCTTCGGGTCAAGAATCTCCCAGCGGATCCTGCGAACGCCCGGCGTCACCGGGCACACCTCCTCGCTGCAGGTCGACACCACGACGTCGGCCCAGTCGAGCGCTGCCTGGTCGAGCTTGCGCGGCACGTGGTCGCTCGCGTCGATCCCGACCTCGCCGAGCGCCTCCACGACCAGCGGATGCGGAGCCGCGCCCGGCTCGCTGCCGGCCGAGCGCGCGGCGTGACGTCCGTGCGCGGCTTCGCGAAAGAGCCGCTCGGCCATGAGGCTCCGGCCGGCGTTCCCGACGCAGACGAAGAGCACGTTCACGCGGGCGTCTTCACAGCCTTGACGATCGCCCCGTGCATGCCGTCCGCGACCTGGTACGTGAACTCGACGCTGACCTGATCGAACCCAGCCGCTTCGAGCCCCGCTTCGTACTCGCCCTTCGAAAGGGCGCCCGCTATACAGCCGACGTAGCTGCCGCGCTCGCCGCGCTCGGACGGCGTGAGCCGGTCCTCGGCGACGATGTCGCTGATCCCGAGCCGGCCGCCGGGCCGAAGCACGCGGGCCATCTCGGCCAGGACGGCCGGCTTGTCGGTCGACAGGTTGATCACGCAATTCGAGATCACGACGTCGACCGAGCCGGCCGGCAGTGGAATGCGCTCGATCTCGCCCTTCAGGAAGTGCGCGTTCGCGACGCCTGCCGCCTGGGCGTTCTGCTGGGCGAGCGCCAGCATCTCGTCGGTCATGTCGACGCCGTAGGCAGTCCCGGTGGGACCAACACGTTTCGCAGAGAGGATGACGTCGATCCCTCCGCCGGAGCCGAGATCGAGCACGATCTCGCCCTCGTGTAGATCGGCGACCGCCGTCGGGTTGCCGCAGCCGAGCGATGCGAGCACAGCGGCCTCCGGCAACTCGCCGCGCTGCTCGGCGTCGTAGAGCGCCTCGCCGAACGTCGTCCTGTCGCCTTCGCTCTCCACGCAGCACGAGCCGCTTCCACAGCCGCCCGTCCTCTCGACCACCGCCAGCGCGGACTCGGCGTAGCGGCGGCGTACCTCTTCCCGTAGTTCCTCAGCCGTCGTCGTCATCAACAACACACTCCCTTCGGTAGAAGCGTGAGAGCGGCCACGCGCTCGAACGCCTCCGGGTCGAGCGAGAAGTAGCTCCACTTCCCGCGCTCTTCTCGTAGCACGAGCCCCGCTTCGACGAGGCGCTTCAGGTGCTGCGACACGGTCGCCTGTGCGAGACCGAGCGGCACGGTCAGGTTGCAGAGGCAGACCGGCCCAGCCCCTGCTGCGAGCAGGTTGACGATCTTCACCCGCGCGGAGTTGCCGAGTGCGGCGAACAGCGCCGCAGTTGCGGCCGCCTCGTCCTCGTCGAGGTCGGGCGCCGCGAGGGGCGCGCAACAGGCGATCGGCAGCATGGTCTCGCTCATTCAAATCGTAATATAACGATTTGAAGCGGTTACCGCAAGCCCGGCCTGCGAGCGCAGCGACTTCAGCTGCCAGCCGGGGCGACCTGTGCGTCGCGACGGCTGCGGCGACGGAGGAACGCGGATGCGGTACCGACCCCGTGCCAGCCGCGGGCGATGAAGTTGCCCAGCAGGATGACATTGAGCGCGCCCCAATAGGTGCTACCCGCGAGGAGCGTGATGTTCGGATACGTGCCGAACCTGACGGAATAGACGACGATCGCGATCACTGCTGCGACGAGCAGCGTCTGCGGCAGGGTGTGCCGCCAATGCCAGCGAACGTCGTCGCTCTTCAGGGTGACGCGGTAGGTCGGCTTGCGGTGAGGCCCGCCGAGCACTGCCTGGATGGTGGCTTTGATGAACACCGGCGAGAGCCCGACCCACATCGTCCGGACCTTCCAGAGCTCGCGGTAAGGAGCGCGCTGTTTCGTGCGGCGGTCGTTGAAGGGCTGGTTGAGCACGTAGAGCCAGAGCTCGGTCGCGAGGACGAGCGGCAGCATGTGCACGACGAAGCCGGCGACGCCGGACGTCAGCGGCGGAAAACCGAGCAGCGCACTCGTCAGGCTGAGGAGGTAGACCGGGACGGTGAACCCGGCCAGATAGAAGCAGAGAAGCTCGACGAACTGCGCGCGTTGCCGCAGGCGCAGGCCGGAGAGGTTCCCCCAGATGACCAGTCGGACGGTGTCGAGACACCAAGTGCCGCGCTGCTTGTAGAAGTTGGGCACGTCGTGTGGCGAGTGCTGCGGCACGGCGCCGACGATCGGCAGATACAGGCCGCGCCAGCCGCGCCGCAGAGCCTCGACTCCCGACTGGAGGTCCTCGACCAGGTTCCAGGTCGGAAAACCGCCGATCTCCTCGAGCGCGTCCCGCCGCCAGACGACACCGGAGCCGCAGGGGAAGACGGCGTTGGCGGCGTTCCGGGCGAGCATCTGGCCGCGGTAGAAGATCGCTTCGCGGTTGTTGAATGGGTCGCCGGGAGCGACCTGGGCCTCTTTGATCGTCTGCACGTAGGCGAGGCAGGAGTCGTGGGCGAGTTGGCCGACGACCTGGCGCAGAAAACCGTTCGAGCCGAGCTCGTCGTCGGCGTCCCGTGTCTCGATGAAGGCGATGTCGGGATGGAGCTCGCGCAGGAAGGCAAGCGCCGCGTTGAGGTTTCCGGCCTTCGCCGCGCCGTCACGACCCGGCGCATTGCGCGGTGGCGGCGAGTAGTAGAGGACGGGCCAGCCCTCGAGCGCCTGCTGAAGGCGCGAGTCGTGCCCATCGTCGCTGACGACGATCGCCAGTCGATCGCTCGGCCAGTCCTGCTCGAGCACCGAGACGATCGTCCGCAGGATCATCGGCACCGGCTCCCCACAGGTCGGCACGATCACTCCGACGAGCGGCTCGGAGCCTCGCGGCAGCGGTTGCGGCTCCGGGGTGCTGCGCTGCCACGAGTTCGCCACGCTCAAGAGGCCGGACACCAAGGTGAACAGGTTCGCAGCCGCAAACGGCCAGGCCAGCCAGAGCGCCCGCGGGTTCAGCGAGGCGAACATCCAGGGCACGTACCAGAGACTCGCCCCGGCCAGGACCACCGCTGCCACGCGCAGCCAGCGATCAGGGCGTAGCACGGGGAAGACATCGCCGAACGCGCGAGCCGCCTGCGCGATCGGCGCAGACGGGCCGGGCTCAACCCGCGAAGAAACCGCAGACCGCACGCGAAACGGATCGGCAGGAA
>JADGPE010000034.1 GCA_017882605.1 Thermoleophilia bacterium
GGGCGCACCGACCCCGGCCTCCGTCGTCATCCGGGCGCAAAGCGTCGACGACCCCGCGGTCGCAGCATCGATTCAGGACCTCGAGCAGGCCGCGGTCGCCACCGGGCAGATGTTCCGGCCGTTCCTGGTCACCGTCAGCCGGGACAGGACGACCGCCGACGTGCAGATCCCGCTCGCCGGAAACGGCGACGACAAGGCGTCTCTCGCCGCGCTCACCACCTTGCGAACTGCGGTCCTCCCGGCGACGATCGGGAAGCTCCAGGGAGTGCAGTACGCGGTCGCGGGAGAGACCGCGGGCACACGCGACTGGAACGAGCAGATGAAATCCCGGATGCCCTGGGTGATCGCATTCGTCCTCGCGCTTGCGTTCGTTCTCCTGCTGATGACCTTCCGTTCGGTCGTGATCCCGCTGACTGCGATCGTGCTCAACCTGCTCTCCGTCGGTGCGGCGTATGGGTTGCTCGTCGTGATCTTCCAGCACACGTGGGCCGAGGGGATCCTCGGCTTCACCTCCAACCGCGCGATCACATCGTGGCTGCCGATGTTCCTCTTCGTCGTCCTGTTCGGGCTCTCGATGGACTACCACGTCTTCATCCTGAGCCGGATCAAGGAGCTCCGCGACGGCGGCCTTTCGACCGAAGAGGCGGTCTCCCGGGGAATCCGCCGCACGGCCGGCACCGTCACGAGCGCAGCGATCATCATGGTCGCCGTCTTCGCGATCTTCGGGACGCTGAAGCTGATCATGATGAAGCAGCTCGGCGTCGGCCTCGCGATTGCGGTGCTGATCGACGCAACCGTGATTCGAGGCGTTCTGCTGCCGGCGACGATGAAGCTCCTCGGCGAGTGGAACTGGTACATGCCCCGTTGGCTCGAATGGGTCCCCTCGCTCGCAGCCGAGGAGGAGCGGCCGCAGTCCCACCGGCGTCGGCACGGGCTCGCGCACGGGCACTAAGAGGAACATCGCGGACCGAGCGGCGCGTGGCGAGATCCGCTCCGCAACGTGTGGGGAGCGGAATCGTCGCCGCAGGTGAGCCTGTCGCCACTCGCGTTTCCGCAAACCGCAGGGCAATCGGCTTCCCAGAGTGTGGATCGCTGGGGTGGGAAGCGATATCCCTGGATCGAGTGAAAGGCTAGGAATCGCCGCGCGAAAGACTGGCCTTTCGCAACGCAGCGGCTGCCGATAGCTTCGCTGCACGTTCGGCGCGACGGCGGCGGCCCCGGGGAGAGGGTAGTGGGCTGCCGCCGACGCTTTCGCCGGGAAGGCAACGAACGTTCCCACGTCTCAGAGCGGACGGAAGCGGGCGAAGGGGCTCGAACCCTCGACCCTCAGCTTGGGAAGCTGATGCTCTACCAACTGAGCTACGCCCGCGGGTCGCCTCGATTGTAGCCGCGCGCACTTGCACGGCCTGGAGCGAGCGGCGCCGCGCTACGGCGGCGACGCCGCTCGCCCGGTTGCCGCTCAGGCGACGGTGATCGCGGACGCCAGGTAGACGTCCTGGATCGCGTTCAGGAGCTCGATGCCCTCCGCCGTCGGACGCTGGAACGCCTTGCGGCCGCTGATCAGGCCGACGCCTCCGGCACGCTTGTTGATCACAGCCGTGCGCACCGCCTGTGCGAGATCGCTCTCGCCCGATGACGCGCCGCCGCTGTTGATCAGCGGCGCACGGCCCATGTAGCAATTGGCCACCTGGTAGCGCGTCAGGTCGATCGGGTGATCGGTTGTCAGCTCGGAGTAGACCTTCGCGTTCGTCTGTCCGTACTTGACGCCGTCGGTCGAGAGCGCGCCGTAGCCGTTGTTCACCTCGGGCAGCTTCTGCTTGATGATGTCGGCTTCGATCGTGACGCCGAGATGATTCGCCTGCCCGGTGAGGTCGGCGGCAACGCTGTAGTCGACGCCGTCCTGCTTGAAGGCCGAGTTCCGCAGGTAGCACCAGAGCACGGTGAACATGCCCAGCTGGTGGGCCTCCTCGAACGCCTCGCTCACCTCGACGATCTGCCGCCTGCTCTGCTCGCTGCCGAAGTAGATCGTCGCCCCGACCGCGGCGGCGCCCATGTCCCACGCCTGGCGCGCGCTCCCGAACAGCGTCTGGTCGTACTCATTCGGGTAGGTCAGGAGCTCGTTGTGGTTGAGCTTGACGATGAACGGAATCTTGTGCGCCCAGCGCCGCGAGACTGCGCCGAGCACGCCGATCGTCGAGGCGACGGCGTTGCAGCCACCCTCGTGTGCCAGCTCGACGATCTGCTCGGGATCGAAGTACGCCGGGTTCGGCGCGAAGCTCGCTCCGGCGCTGTGCTCGATCCCTTGATCGACCGGCAGGATGCTCAGGTAGCCGGTGCCGGCGAGACGGCCGTGCCCGAACATCGACTGCAGGTTGCGCAGCACCTGGTTCGACCGGTCGTTGATCGCCACCACCCGGTCGAGGAAATCCGGTCCCGGCAGGTGCAGGAGGTCCTTGTCGATGGTCTGACACGTGTGGCCCAGCAAGGACTCGGCCTCGTCGCCAAGCAACTCCTCGATCCGTTCGATTCCCTCGTGTGTGGCGACAGCCATGGTCATCCTCCATCTGCAGCAGTATCGACGCCGCGAATTGTAGGGCCGGCGGCGCCGCCCGCTATCAGTACTCCCTACCAGTGAAATGCCCGAGCTTGCTGAGCTGATGACGCGCCTCGATCCGCCGCACGGTGCCGGAGCGAGAGCGCATGACGATCGAATCGGTCACCGCACCATCGGTGACGTAGCGCACCCCGCGAAGCAGGGCGCCGGTGGTGACCCCGGTTGCAGCCACGAAGACGTCGTCGCTCGCTACGAGGTCGTCGGTCATCAGCACGCGGTCGAGGTCGTAGCCCTCGGCGAGGAGCGCCTGCCGCTCCGGCTCGGTGCGCGGCCAGAGCTTGCCCTGGATGCCGCCCCCCACGCACTTCAGCGCCGCCGCCGAGATGACCCCCTCGGGCGTGCCGCCGATGCCGTAAAGCAGGTCGACGCCGGTCTCGGGGCGTGCCGCGGCGATGGCGGGCGCGACGTCACCGTCGCGAATCAGGTTCACCCTGGCGCCTGCTTCGCGCAGCTCGCCGATCAGCGCCTCGTGGCGGTCACGCTCGAGCACGACGACGCGAATGTCCGTGACACGGCGTCCCTTCGCTTTCGCGACCGCCTGGACGTTCTCGGTCGGCGTCGCGTTGATGTCGATCACGTCGACGGCGTCGGCGCCCGCCGCGATCTTCTCCATATAGACCGCCGCACCGGGAAAGAACATCGAGCCGCGCTCGGCGACGGCGATCACGGCGATCGCGTTCGGTTGCCCGAGCGCGGTCAGACGCGTCCCTTCGAGCGGGTCGACGGCAACGTCGACCTCAGGCCCTCCGCCCTGCCCCACTCGCTCGCCGTTGTAGAGCATCGGTGCTTCGTCCTTCTCCCCTTCGCCGATCACCACGACCCCGTCCATGACGACGGTGTCCAGCATCGCCCGCATCGCGTCGACTGCCGCCTGGTCGGCAGCCACCTTGTCGCCTCGGCCGACCCAGCGGCCGGCACCCATCGCCGCGGCCTCGGTGACGCGAACGAGCTCGAGCGCGAGGTTGCGGTCAGGTGGTTTGGGAGTGCCCATCGCGTGCTGATCCTAGAGTGACGCGGTGAGGCTCGACTGGGAGATCGCAAAGGGCGGGGCGGCGGCGGTACGCCGCGTATCCCTCCTCCTGACGGGCGTTGGCGGAGATTTCCGGGGATGCACATGAGAAAGGTCGCGGTGATCGCGAGCGCGAGCGGGAACGGCAAGACGACGCTCGGGTGCGAGTTGGCGCTGCGCATCGGGGTTCCGTTCATCGAACTGGATGCCCTCGCGCACGGGCCGGGCTGGGTCGAGACACCCGATGATGTCCTGCGCGCGCGGGTCGAGCCAATCGTCGCCTCGGACGGTTGGGTGATCGACGGCGCGTATCAGCACAAGCTCGGCGACCTCGTGCTCGACGCGGCTGATGTCGTGGTCTGGCTCGATCTCCCGATTCGCGTCTGGCTGCCACGCCTTGCGCGGCGCACCTGGCGCCGCATTCACGGCCGAGAGCAGCTCTGGAACGGCAACACCGAGTCGTTCGCAACAGCGATTTGGGGCCGTGAGTCGCTCATTGTATGGGCCTTCCGCATGCACTTCCGTCGTCGTCGGGAATGGCCGCAGAGCCTTTCGCACCTACGCGTTGTCCGCCTGACGACCTCCGGCGAGGTCGAGCGCTTCCTCGCCGAGGCAAGCGCCGCGACAGCGGCCTGATTCCGCGTGCGGCGGCAACCAGCGTCCCGCAAACACCGTCTCAGACAGCCAACCTGGTTCCGCCTGCGGCGGCAACCAGGTTGCGGCTACATCCGCTCGGGCGCTTCGACGCCGACGAGATCGAGGCTGCGCGCGATTACCTGCTGCGTCGCCCGGCAGAGGCCGAGCCGGAACGACTGCGCGGGGTCGCCGAGAACGCGGCACTCGTGGTAGAAGCGATGGAAGTCGTCGGCCAGCCGGATCGCGTAGGACGGCAGGAGCTGCGGCCCACGACGGTCGGCTGCCTCGCGCACGGTCACCGGGAAATCCGTCAGGCGCTTGATCAGCTCCTTTTCCTCCGTAGCAAGCGGCCCCGGCGGCGGCCCGCCGGTCTCCGCCGACTCGGCGTTGCGCAGGATCGCCGCGATGCGCGCGTGGGCGTACTGCACGTAGTAGACCGGATTCTTCTGAGACTTCTCGGCGGCGAGGTCGAGGTCGATCTCGATCGTCTGGTCCGGCCCACGGTTGACGAGATACCAGCGAGTCGCATCGACACCGATCTCGTCCATGACGTCGTCGAGGAAGACGACGTTGCCGGCGCGCTTCGACGCCTTCGTCGACTCGCCGCCTCGCGTGAGGTGCACGAACTGGTAGAGCAGTACCTCGACTCGGCCGGGGTCGAGCCCGAGCATGCGGGCGATCGCCGCGTACCAGCGCGCGGTCGCGTGATGGTCGGCGCCGAGCACGTAGATCGCGCGGTCGAAACCGCGCTCCAGCTTGTCGACGAGATAGACGACGTCGGCCGCACGATAGGTCGGCGCCCCGCCTTTCTCGCCGGAGCGGATCAGGACCCAATCCTGCTCGTCGCCGTAGGCCGACGAACGCGCCCAGAGCGCGCCGTCCTGCTCGTAGGTGTCGAGCTTCGGGAGGAACTCGTCCAGACGTTGCTCGAGCTTGCTCTGCAGCACCCAGCTGTCGAAGTGGATGCGGAAACGCTCCATCGTGTGCTCGATCGAGGAGAGCATCTTCGGGACCGGGTCGTCGTCGGCCTTTGCCAGCTCCTCGACGTAGGCTCCCCGGTAGCCGTCCCCCGGCACCGGCTCGCCACGGCGAAGCGCAGCGATCGACTCGCGGAAACGGTCCATCTGTGCGCCGGCGTCGTTGTAGTAGTACTCGCGCGCAACCTCGTGGCCGCCGAACTCGAGCAGGCGCGCCACGCAATCGCCGTACGCCCCGTTGCGGGCGGCCGAGACGACGATCGGCCCGGTCGGGTTCGCCGAGACCATCTCCACCTGCACCCGCTCGACCGGATCTGCCCAGCCCCCGCCGTACTCCGGCCCCATCTCCGCGAGCGCAGCGAGGAAGAACGCATCGGCGACGCGAATATTGATGAACCCCGGGCCGGCGACCTCGGCGGACGTGACCTCCTCGAGCCCCGCGATCTCCTGGGCGAACTGCTGTGCCAGTTCGCGCGGTGAGCGCTCGACGGCCTTGGCCGAGCGCATTGCGACGTTGGTCGCGAAGTCGCCGTGAGAGGGATCCTTCGGGCGCTCGAGCCGGACCTCCGTGCCGAGCGCCTCGCCGATGCGCGCCGCAAGCCGGTCGACGGCGTTAGGCAACGACTTCCCGTGGCTCGAACATCCGCTCGAGCTGCCGAATCTCCTCCGGCGAGCCGACCCCGACGATCACGTCGGCCTCCTCGAGCAGCGTGTCCTTGGTCGGCCGGACCTCGAGCCGCCCGCTGTGCTTGCGGACCGCGACGATGTTCGCGCCGGTGCGCTCGGCGACATCGAGCTGGCCGATCGTCAGGCCGACGGCACCGCAGGTGGACTTCACCTCGATCTCCTCGAAGCTCATGCCGGGCTGGTCGCTCGAGGTGAGGCTGTTCAGGAATGACGCAACCTGCGGCTTGGCCATCAGCTGCGCCATCACCCGGCCCGCGGTCGCATAGGGCGTGACGACGCGATCGGCGCCGGCGAGCCGCAGCTTACGTTCGGCCTCCTCGGTGGACGCGCGCGCGATCACCGTCAGATCCGGCCGCCGCGCCTTGGCGGAGAGCGTGATGTACATGTTGTCGCCGTCGTCGTCGGAAGCGATCAGGATCCCGCGGGCGCGATCGATCCCCGCACGGACGAGGTCATCGTCCTCGGCCCCGCTGCCCTCGATGATGAGATCGCCGATTTCCTCGGCCGAGCTCAGGGCCTCCGGACTGAAGTCGAGCACGACGTAGGTCACTCCCGAGTGGCGCAGCTCTTCGGCCGCGCGACGCCCGACGCGCCCGTAGCCGCAGACGATGATGTGGTCACGGAGCTCGTCGATCATCTTTCGGCGCTTCTTCTCCCTCCAGGCGCCGCCCAGGACCTTGTGTGCGATCGAGTCGAAGATCTGCGCGGCGAAGTACCCAAAGATAGCCACCCCGGAGATGACCACTGCGATGGTGAGCGCCTCGGCGCCGATCCCGTGCGGCGTCGTGTCCAGGCCGGTCAGCGACGCGGTGACGATCGTGCGGTAGAGCGCCGAATGCCACGACTCGTGGAGGATCGCCATGAAGCCGGTCGTGCCGCCGGCGAAGACGACGAGCACCGCGACCACGAGGACCGTCACTTCACGCCGGGTGAAACTCTCCATGTGGCTCTAGTATCGTCGAGGCAGATGGACGACGGCCCGGAGCGGCAGCTCAACATCCACATGGATCCTGCGAACCTCGCGGGGGTCTATGCGAACTTCGCGAACATCACGTTCTCGGACTACGAGTTCACGCTCACCTTCGCCCGGATCGACCACGAGGTCGAGGAGGGCGACGTTCCGGGCGTCGTCGTCTCGCGCGTGAACATGTCGCAGCAGTTCATGCGGGAGCTGTTGGCCGCGATGCAGGACGCCTACTCGAAGTACACGACGGTCAAGGGCATTCACGACCTGCCCGAGACCGACGACCATCACTGAGGCCAGCGCTCGGTCATCGCGATGCGCTGCATCAGCGTTGGATGGTTCTCGAGCAAGACGTAGTCCCAGAACGGCGGGCTGGGCTGCTCCAGGCTCGTCTGCTCGAAGCCCTCGAAGAGCTTGCGGGCCGACGCGGGATCGCGCGTCGCGTTCAGCGCGCGCCAGTCCGCCTCGGCCTCGTAGCGGCGGGAGACCACGTTCTGGATCGGGGCCGTCAGGAGAGCGAGCACGGTGAGCGTCAGGATCACGAGCGGCAGATTGGCCGGATCGCGGACGCCGCCGCGCCGGCGGGTGACGAGCGCCACGAGCCACAGCGTGGGCAGAACGAGCAGCGCTGTCCAGCCGAGCGCCTTCAGGATGTGGCGGCTCCGCACGTGCCCGAGCTCGTGAGCGACCACCACGTCCACCTCGCCGCGCGAGAACCGGCCGTCGAGCAGCGTGTTCCAGAGGACGACGTGCGTGGCCGGCCCGAATCCGACCGTGAAGGCGTTCGCCTGGTTCGTCCACGACGAGACGTCCTGGACGCGCACAGGTGTGCCCTCGACGTGCTCGACGGTCTCGATGCGCGCGATGTCGGAGCGCAGCTGCGCGTCCTTCAGAGGATGTGCCGCCGCCGCACTGAGCCAACCCGACACGAACGCGAAGAAGACCGCGAGCACGACGATCACGGGCCACGCGACGAGCCACCAACGCCGGTACCGGCCCGCGAGGCCGACGAGCAACACGATCGTGGCCATGGCCGAGACCGCCTCCGGGGCGAGTGTCGACCACTGGGCGGCGAACCAGGCAGCAACGTCGAACGGCCCCAGGCCCCAGTGATGCTGCCACCAGAGATCGGCGAGGCTGAACGGCAGCGAGCTGAACCAGAGCGTGACCAGCAACACCATCCCGGCGACGATCGCGCTGCCGATCGGGCCGAGCCCGATCCGGCGGATCGAACGAGGGAGCCGCCAAGCGAGCACGCCGAGTGCGACGAGCGACGCCACGGTACCGAGGAGCCACAGCAGCTCCTCGCCTCTCGTATAGCTGCGCGAGCGGGCGAGCGCATGGGCGCTGAAGTACCGATGCTGGTCGAGGCCCGAGAGGTGCAGAGACGGCACGCTCGTCCGCCACAGCAGCAACGCCAGCCCGCACCACACGAGGGCTCCGACGGCTAGCGTGGCAGCCCTTCCGATGCGCGTCGCTGTCATCTCAGACATCCACTCGAATCTCCCCGCCCTGGAGGCGGTGCTCGCCGAGGTGGACCGCGAAGCGCCCGACGAGCTCTGGTGCCTGGGCGACATCGTGGGCTACGGTCCGCACCCGAACGAGTGCGTCGACCTGACGCGGGGGCGCACAGCGTTGTCCCTGTGCGGCAACCACGATCTGGCGGTGCTCGGCACGATCGACATCGGCGACTTCACGGGCGACGCGGGCGACGCGGCGCGCTGGACGGCGGGTGAGCTCGGCGAGCCGCAGGCTGCGTGGCTGCGCGAGCTGTCGCCCGCCGCGGTGCGCCCGGGTGTCGAGCTCTACCACGGCAGCCCGCGGGATCCCGTTTGGGACTATGTGCTCACCGAGCAGGTCGCGCTCATCAGCATCCTCGAGACGACGGCGCCGATCGTGCTCGTCGGCCACAGCCACGTCGCGCTCGGGCTCGGCTGGGACGGAGCGGAGCTCTCGGGCGGCTTGGCTCCCGAGCGAACGGAGATCGACCTCGCGAACCGCCGCTGGCTCCTGAACCCCGGCTCGGTCGGCCAGCCGCGCGACGGCGACCCGCGCGCCGCCTGGCTGCTGATCGACGAAGGGGCCGGGCGAGCGTCGTTCCGGCGAGTTCCGTACCCGATCGAAGCGACGCAGGCCGCGATGCGGGAACGCGGGCTTCCGGACGCGCTCGCCGCCCGGCTCGCGCACGGGATCTAGCACGGTCAACCGGCCGGGCGCCTAGCCGGTGACGACGCCGGCGTCCGTAGCGACACCGAAGGTGAAGCCCTCGCGCGCGAGCGCGACCTGGACGTCCTCGCGGGCCTTGAAGATCCGCCACTTGACGGTCGCCAGCGTGACCTCGAGCGAGTCGGCGATCTCGTTGTAGGAGAGCCCGACCACGTCGCGCAGGAGCAACGCCATCTTCAGGTCGACCGGGAGGTCGTCGATCGCACGCCACAGAGCATCGATCACTTCCGCCTGCTCGGCGGGCTGGTCGATCGCCTCGAGCTGGGGTGCGGCGTCGAGATTGACCGGCGAGAGTGGCCGGCGCTCCTTTGCGCGCAACTCGTCGAGGACGCGGTTCTTGGTCACCTGGAACAGCCACGTCGTGAACTTGCACCGCAGCGAGAAGCGCGGCAGGCCCTGGAAGACGCGCAGGAAGACTTCCTGCGTCAGATCCTCGGCCAACGACTTGTCACCGTTCGTGAGACGGAGCACATAGTTGTAGACCGGGGTCTCGTAGGCGTTCACGATGATCGCAAACGCACGCTCGTCGCCGCGCTGGGCCTTCCGCAGGATCGCTAGATCAGGCTGGGGTAGCGACAAGAGGCCGTAGTATATCCGCGTTTGCGGCTGTTTCTCACGGCCTTACGTACGATTTACGAGCGAGGTTCCGGTCATCTCCGGTGGCTGGTCGAGCCCGAGGAGCTCGAGCGCCGTGGGGCTCAGGTCGGCGATCTCGCCGCCGGCCCGCAGGTGCTCGCCCGGCGCCGTCACGATCAGGGGCACGGGGTTCGTGGTGTGGGCGGTGTGCGGGCTGACTCCGTCGTCCTCGAACATCTTCTCGGCATTGCCGTGATCGGCTGTGATCAAGCACACGCCGCCGAGCTCGGTCACCCGGTCGACGACTCGTCCCAGGCAGCGATCCGCCGTCTCCACCGCCTGGACGACGGCCGGAATGACGCCGGTGTGCCCGACCATGTCCGGGTTCGCGAAGTTGACGACACAGAACGAGATCCCGTCGCCGACCCGCGCCACCACCTCGTCGGCGACCCCGTCGGCGGACATCTCCGGCTTGTGGTCGTAGCTCGGCACGTCGCGCGGGCTCGGGACGAGGACACGCGACTCGCCCGGCCACTCCTCCTCGCGCCCGCCGTTGAAGAAGTACGTGACGTGGGCGTATTTCTCGGTCTCGGCAACGTGCAGCTGCTTCAGGCCGTGCGACGAGAGCACCTCGGCGATCGTGTTGGGGATGCTCTGCTCCTCGAATGCGATCGGCGTGGGCAGATCCGACGAGTAGCGCGTCATGGTCGTCACGTCGAATCCGTGGTCGAGGAGCATGCGCGTCAACTGGCGGCCGCGATCGGGGCGGAAGTTGAAGAAGATCGCCGTGTCGCCGGCCTGGAGGCGAGGCGTTCCCTCGAGCACGATGGGCTCGATGAACTCGTCGGTGATCCCGGCGTCGTAGCTCGCCTGGATCGCCGCCCGCGCGTCGGTGGCCGGCGTGCCCGCTCCGTTCGTGATCGCGTCGTAGGCGAGCTGCGTGCGCTCCCAGCGCTGGTCGCGGTCCATCGCGTAGTAGCGGCCGACCACGGTTGCGATCCGGTCCTGCGGCAACTCGGCGAGGTCGGAAAGCGCGGCGTGCGGCGAGACGTCGCGGCCGTCGGTGAACGCATGCAGCCACGTCTTCTCCGGCGCAAACCGGAGCAGAGCCTGGACGTGCTCGATATGCGAGTGCACACCGCCGTGCGAGACCAGGCCGAGCAGGTGCACGCGGTTGCCACGGTCGAAGGCGGCCCGGAGAACGGGGTTTTCGAAGAACAAGCCGTCGGCGATCGACTTGTTGACGCGCATCAGATCCTGGTAGAGCCGCCGGCCGGACCCGATCGTCAGGTGGCCCACCTCGCTGTTCCCCATCTGGCCCGGCGGCAGGCCGGCCGCCTCGCCCGACGCCTCGATCGTCGTATGCGGGAAGTCCTGCCACAGCCGGTCGAACACCGGCGTCTCAGCGAGCTCGACGGCGTTGCCCGGCCCAGGCGGCGCGCAGCCCCAGCCGTCGAGGATGACGAGAGTTACGAGCGGGAACCGCACCGGCAGATCGCCGCGAACGGCGCGACGTCGAGGGAGGCGCCGCCAACGAGCGCGCCGTCGATCGCCGGCTGCGCGAGCAGCTCGGCGGCGTTGTCCGGCTTGACCGAGCCGCCGTAGAGCACCGGCAGGTCGAGCAGCGACTTGATCGTCTCGTGCGCCTGCTGCGCCAAGTCGGGAGTCGCCGTCTTGCCGGTGCCGATCGCCCAGATCGGCTCGTAGGCGATCACGAGGTTGTCGTCCGCCTCCAGCACGCCGACCTGTCGCCGGAGCACCGCATCGGTCTCCCCCGCCTCGCGCTCGCTCAGCGTCTCACCGACGCATGCGATCACATGGAGACCGCCCTCGAGCGCCGCGCGACAGCGCTTCGCGACGGTCTCGTCCGTCTCGCCGAACAGCTGCCGACGCTCCGAGTGGCCGACGATCGCGCCGTAGACGCCGAGCTCGCGCAGCATCGGAGCGGATACCTCGCCGGTGAACGCACCGTCACTCTCCCAGTGGCAGTTCTGTGCGAAGACCCCGATCTCCGTGCCTGCGAGTATCTGCACCGCGGCGGCGAGCGAGACGTACGGAGGGGCGACGACGACGTCCACGTCGTCCGGCAGCACGGTGTCGCGCAGCGCCCGGCAGAAGTCACCGGCCTCTGCCGGCCCCTTGAACATCTTCCAGTTGCCGGCGACCAGCATCAGACAGGGATCGCCGCCACGCCCGGCAGCTCCTTGCCCTCGAGCAGCTCGAGCGACGCGCCGCCGCCGGTGGAGATCCAGGAGATGCGGTCGGCAACACCGGCGTCGTGGACTGCGCGCACCGAGTCGCCACCGCCGACCACGGTGAAGCCGTCGCACTCGGCGAGCGCCCGCGCCACAGCAAACGTCCCCTCGGCAAAGCTCGGCCACTCGAAGACGCCCATCGGGCCGTTCCAGAACACCGTGCGGGCGCCTGCGATCCGTCGCGCGAAGTCGTCACGGGTCTCCGGGCCGATGTCGAGACCGAGCCAGCCGTCGGGGAGCGCCTCGAACGGCGTCACCTGCGTCTCGGCGTCCTCGGTGAACGACGAGGCCGCGACCACGTCGGCCGGGAGGATCGCCTCGAACGAGAAGGGATTCTTCGCGCGCACGTCCTCGGCCATCTTGCCGCCGATCAGCACGGTGTCTGCGCGTGCGCCGAGGTTCTCGAGCACGGCGATCTTGTCCTCGACCTTCGCGCCGCCCGAGACGATCACGAACGGACGCTCGACGTCCCCGAGGAGCGCCCCCAGATGTGTGAGCTCGTCGAGCAGCAGAAGGCCTGCATACGCCGGAAGCAGCTCCGCGACTCCCACCGTCGAGGAATGCGCGCGATGTGCCGAGCCGAATGCATCGTTCACGTAGAGGTCGCAGCCTTCCGCGAGCTCACGCGCGAAAACCGGGTCGTTCTTCGTCTCCCCCGGGTTGAACCGCGTGTTCTCGAGCACTCGCACGCGCTCGTCGGAGACGAGCTCGGCGACGCGCTTGCGCACCGGCTCCATCGAGAACTTCGCGTGGTCCTCCTCGGTCTTGGGCCTCCCGAGATGCGAGCACACGCGCACCTCCTGCGCACCCCGTTCGAGCAGCAGGCGCAGCGTCGGCAGCGAGGCGCGAATGCGTGTGTCGTCGGCGACGCGAGCGCCCTCGAGCGGCACGTTGAGATCCGAACGTACGAGGACGACCTTGCCGTCGACGTCGGCGACCTCGATCGACCGCGGCAGTCTCATAGGACCCTCGAGACGAGGTCGACGAGCCGGCAGGAGTAGCCCCACTCGTTGTCGTACCAGCCGAAGACCTTGGCGGAGGTGCCATTCGCCATCGTCAGGAGGCTGTCGAACGTGCACGACGCCGGTGAGTGGACGATCGCCGTCGAGACGAGCGGCTCCGTCGAATAGGCGAGGTAGGGCGAGAGGGGCCCGCTCTTGGCAGCGGCGGCGAATGCCTCATTGACCGCGTCGGCCGTCACCTCGGCACGCAGCTCGACCACGAAGTCGGTGATCGATCCCGTGGCCACCGGCGCGCGGACGGAAACACCGTCGACCTTGCCCTTCAGGTGGGGGAGCACGAGCCCAATCGCCCTCGCGGCGCCGGTCGTGGTCGGGATGAGGTTGATCGCGGCGGCATGCGCCCGGCGGAGGTCCTTGTGCGGGAGGTCGAGCACCTGCTGGTCGTTCGTGTACGCATGAATCGTCGTCATATAGCCGCGCTCGATCCCGAAGCTCTCGTCGAGCACTTTGGCCATCGGCGCGACACAGTTCGTGGTGCACGAGGCGTTGGAGATGATCGCGTGCTTGTCGGCGTCGTACTGGTCGTCGTTGACGCCGAGCACGAGCGTGATGTCGGGCTCTGTTGCGGGCGCCGAGATGATCACCTTCTTCGCGCCGGCGTCGAGATGCTTCTGCGCCGAAGCCCGGTCTGTGAAGAATCCGGTCGACTCGATCACGACGTCGACTTCGAGCTCCCGCCAGGGCAGGTTCGCCGGATCCCGCTCGGCGAGCCCCTTCAGCTCCTTGCCGTCCACGACGAGCGAGCTGCTCTCCACCTGCACCTCACCGTGGAACGGTCCGAGCACCGAGTCGTGACGCAGCAGGTGCGCCATCGTCGGCACGTCGCCAAGGTCGTTGAAGGCGACGATCTCGAAGTCAGCGCCACGTTCGAGCGCGGCGCGAAAGAAGTTGCGGCCGATCCGGCCGAATCCGTTGATCCCTACGCGTGTTTTCGCCATGACGGCGACTCTAACTAAGCCGTGGTGGCGGTGATTCCGTAGATCGCCGCGAGCTTCTCCCGCAGGTAGCGCACATACGGCTCCGGGTCGATTTGCTTCGTTCCGACGACGCGCTCGAGCGTCTCACCCGGCGTGAACTTGCGCCCGTGGCGGTGCAGGCGCTCGCGCAGCCAGTCGCGAAGCGGCCCGAACTCGCCCTGCTCGAACCCGTCGTACAGGTCCGGCAGATCGACCGTCACCTGCTCCCAGATCTGGGCGGAGATCAGGTTGCCGAGCGCATAGGTCGGGAAGTAACCGACCGATCCGCCCGACCAGTGGACGTCCTGCAGCACGCCGAGGGTGTCGTTCGGCACCTCGATCCCGAGATACTCCCACATCCGCCGGTTCCACTCTTCGGGCAACTGTTCGAGCGGGAATTCGTCGGCGAGCATCGCCTGCTCGAGCTCGAAGCGAAGGATGATGTGCAGGTTGTACGTCGCCTCGTCGGCTTCGACGCGGATCAGCGACGGCTCCACGGCGTTGACCTCGCGGTACCAGCGCTCGTCGTCGTATGAGCCCAGCTCGTCCGGGAACAGCTGCTGCAGCCGCGGGAAGAAGTGGCGCCAAAACGGCATTGAGCGCCCGACAAGGTTCTCCCACATGCGGCTCTGCGACTCGTGCATGCCGAGCGAGACGCCCCGCGCGAGCGGCGAGCGCTCGAGGGCCGGGTCGACCTGGTGCTCGTAGAGACCGTGGCCGAACTCGTGCATCGTGCCGAAGAGACCGCCGAGGTGCTCGCTGAAGTAGCGCGTCGTGATGCGAATGTCGGTGACGCCGGTGCCGGACGCGAACGGGTGCACGGTCGGATCGAGGCGCCAGGCATCGTCGTTGAAGCCGAAGGCTCGCAGGACCTCGAGCTCGAAGACTTTTTGCGGCTCGAGCGCGAAGTTGTGGTGATGCGGCTCGTTCCCGCCCCGTGCGGCAACCTCCTTGACGAGCGGCGCCTGGTGCTCCTTCAGGTAGTCGAAAAGGCCGCGCACCTCCTTGGTCTTCATACCGCGCTCGTAGTCATCGAGCACGATGTCGTACGGCTCGTCACCGACCTCGAAGCAGTCGATGTAGCGCTTCCGCAGGTCGAGGTTCTTCCGCAGCACCGGCAGGAAGGCCGCGAAGTCGTTGCGCTTCCGGGCCTCGACCCAGACGGGGTTCGCGAGTGCCGCAGAGCGTGACATCTCGGCGCGGAGCTCCGACGGCACCTTGCTCGACTTCTCCCAATCGCGAGCGGTGACCCGGATCAAGCTCGCTTCGAACGAGTCGAAGTCTTGCTGCTCGCCCCAGCTGCGGAGGCCGTCGATCAGCTTGCCCATCTCCGGCGAGGTGAACTTCTGGTGGGCGATCCGGCCGACGGTTGCCAGCTGCTCGGCCCGCAGAGCAGCGCCGGCGGGCGGCATCATCACGTGCTGGTCCCACCCGAGGAGCGCCGCGGTCTTGCCCAGATCCGAGATCTCGGCGAGGTGCTCGCGCAGTTCATCGAACTTCGCCCGGCTCACAGCAGAGAAACCTATATGACACGGCGGCGCACGAAGCTGGCGGGCCGGAGGGAGAGCTCCGAGGACGACCTCTCCCTCCGGTTTGCCGGACGCGAACGCTGACGGTGGACGGGGTCTGTATCCACCGTCGGCCGAGCCCGAACCCGCCAACGCTTGAGTATGGGGATACCGACATTTGTTTCGCTAGAGCAGTTGCAAGTGAGACGACCCTAGTTCGCAACGAGCTTGGTGATTTCACGCAGACGGCGCTGTGCAGCGCTCTTCGTGATGGGTGGGCGGGCCTTCGCCGCGAGCTCGCGAAGCGACGCCGAAGGGTGCCGCAAGCGCAGTTCGGCGATCTCGACGAGCTGTTCGGGCAGGGCGTCCAGCCCGACGGCGTTGATCGCCTCGACCTGCTCGTGGGCGGCCCGTGCGCTGCGGACGAGATTCGCCTCGTCGGCATTCGCGAGCCGGTTCGCGTCGGCACGGATCGCAGCGAGGACGGCGTGCTCCTCGAGCCGTAACGCGGTGTCCCCCGCTCCCGCCAGGGCGAGCACGGCGGCGATCGCCTCGTGACCCTTGGCGTACGCGACGGCGTGAGCCCGCCGCTCGGCGACGTTGAGCTTGACGTCGGCGCGGGCGGCCACATCGGCCAGGAACTGCGCGCCGCCGGCGCCGCCGGCTCGCAGTTCGAGATGCGGATTGCGCGGGCCCGACAGGGAGCCGGCGCCCAGGATCGCCCCCCGCAGATAGGCGCCGCGACAGCAGGACCGCCCGACGACGCGTTTCGGCGGCTGTTCCAACGGTGCGCCGGACGGGGAGAGCACTCCTGCGTCGCGCAGCACTTCGAGCGCGCGCTCGTCGACGGCGACGTGCAGCTGATACCTCGTGGCACGGTCGAACGACTGCCGGGAGTAGGTGCGGATCTCGGAACGGACGCCGAGGTCGCGCAGGAGGGCGAACGCCCGCCGCGCAACAGCTGAGCTCACCAGATCGAGATGCACCGCGACCGTGCCGCCGCGGAGGTGCCAGGCACCGGAGGCATGGAAGAGCGCCGACAGCTCGGCGTGGCGGCAGCAGGCTCGCGCCGGGGCGATCTGCGCGAGCTCGTAGCGAAGGTCGTCAGAAAGCGACGTCTTCGAGCTCCAACAGCCGGCGTTTGTACTCCACCCCGAGGTCGCCCCAGCTCCCGAGGCCGCTCGCGGACACGACGCGGTGCACGGGCAGGAACGGAGCGAGGTCGCACCGGGCGCAGAACGTCCCGGCCGCGCGCGCGGCCCCCGGGTAGCCGGCGAGCGCAGCCAGCTCGCCGTACGTGACGACCTCGCCGCGGGGGACCGTCAGCAATGCGCGTGCGCAGTCCCCGTAGAACCCGTCCGGGATCGCGAGCGGGACGTCGTGAAACGAAACTGCGACACCTGCGAAAAAGGCCTGCAAACGGCCGGCCAACGTCTGAGCCGGCTCTGAGCCGGCTCTGAGCCCGCTCAGAGGCCGTGGGCGCGGGAGCTCGCTGTGGAAGACACGTCCGTCCTCGTCGAGCCAGACCTCCCCCACGCCCCAACCGGGCGCGGCGTACTGCACGAGCGTCGGCTTCATCTGACGATGTTGTAGCTTCGCCGCGTGACGCGGGCGCAGCTGCCGGCTCTTGGCTACCTCTATGTGGCGCTCGCCCTGCCTGCGCTGCTGCTCGGCGTCGGCCACCGCGGCGCGGTCTCGGCGCTCTTCACGGCCGCGGCGTTCTCCTACTTCTGGTTCATCGCGAGCCTGCGCGCGCTCGTCGTGCGCTTCGACCCGGACGGCTTCTTCGCGAGCGTCGTCGCGATGGGCGGCGCGGCCTTCATCGCGTTGCAAGGGGCAGCCCTGCTACTGGACGACCCGCGGTTCGCCGCCCCGTCGTCCGCGGCCGCGGCCGCGGTGATCATCGGCGCGTCGCTGGCCGCTTGGCGGGCGCGAAAGATCCCGAAGTGGTTCGGCCGAGCGGGCGTCGCCGGCGGGATCGCCGTGATCACGGTCGGCATCGTCGAGGGCGCGGCCGACTGGACCTTCGCGGGCGACACGGTCTTCGCATCGTCGCTCGGCTTCATGGTGTGGGTCGTCGTAACGGCGACCTATCTCCTGCGGCGCTGATCGCCTCGTACTCCGTGAGCGTCAGCTCGACCTCGGCGGCGCAGCCCGACGAGCCGCATTCGCAGGCGAACGCGAGCGGCTCGTCCGGAAGCGTGATCGGGCCGAGCGACTCGCGATAGAGCCGCACCTGTCTCGCGGTCACCTCGTTCTCGAACCGCCGCATCGCGGCGAGATCGCCCGCGTGCGGGCCACGCTCGATCGCCACGCGAAAATGCTCCGCGGCGAGGTCGATCAGCTCTGCGAGCGACCGGTCGGCCGGGAAAGCCGTGAGGCGCAGCTCCTGCGCTTCACGGGCGAACCGGGCCGAGATCAGGAGGTCGCGTGCCGTCGCGTTCGCCCGGGCGCGCACGCCGTCGGACGTCCCGGGCATCGGCCCGCGCGCCAGGAGCCGTGCTTCCTGCGCAGCGCGATCCGGGATCAGGAAGAGCGCCTGGTCGGGCGCCGTCAGCACGGCTGAAACCGAGGTCGGGAAGAGCTGCGGCCCCTCAACGATCGCCGTCGGGGTGTCCGGCAGCGCCCTGAGATCCTCGAGCACGAGGCGGAATCGATGTCTCGAGGTCGTGACGAACCACTCCAGCATCCGTTCAGGTGTCGCATGCACCCACCGCTCGTCCATGGAGAGCATCCCGAACTCCGTCGTCGGCATGCGCGCCTCGTGCACCCACGTCCGGCGGTCGACGTTGTAGAGCTGGAGATCGAACCGGCGGGAGAGCGCCCAGGCGACGGACGACTTCCCGCTCCCCTGCCCGCCGCCGATCCACAAGACGTGCGACAGGTCCACGCCCCGTAATCTACGAGCATGAGCACACACGCGATCTTCCGTGCCCCGACCCCCCGGAACGAGCCGATCAACGACTATGCGCCCGGCAGTTCCGAGCGCGAGCGCCTGCAGCGGCGCATCCAGCAGATGCGCGACGAGCGAATCGAGATCCCGCTCGTGATCGGCGGGAAGGACGTGACGACCGGTGAGCTCAAGCAAGCGGTCATGCCGCACGACAAGGAGCACGTGCTTGCCGACGTGCACCAGGGCAGCGCCGCGCACGTACAGATGGCGGTCGACGCCGCTGCGTCCGCGTGGGCGGACTGGTCGCGCTGGCCGTGGGAGGAGCGTGCCACGGTGCTGCTTCGCGCTGCAGAGCTCCTGGCGGGACCGTGGCGGGACACCCTGAACGCGGCGACGATGCTCGGCCAGTCGAAGACGGCCCACCAGGCGGAGATCGACGCCGCCTGCGAGTCGATCGATTTCTTTCGCTTCAACGTCGAGTTCATGACGCGCATCTATGCGGAGCAGCCGATCTCGTCGCCCGGCATGTGGAACCGCATCGAGTACCGCCCGCTCGAGGGCTTCGTCTTCGCGGTGTCGCCGTTCAACTTCACGGCGATCGCCGCCAATCTGACGAGCTCTCCGGCTCTGATGGGCAACACGATCGTCTGGAAGCCGGCCGGCACCGCGATGCTGTCGGCGTACTACCTGATGCGCCTGTTCCAGGAGGCGGGACTGCCAGACGGCGTGATCAACCTCGTCTACGGGTCGGGACCGGCGATCGGCGACGCCGCGCTTGGAAGCCCCCACCTGGCGGGCATCCACTTCACGGGCTCGACCCCGGTCTTCAACGGCATGTGGCGCACTGTCGCTTCGAACATGGAGCGGTTCCGCAACTACCCGCGCATCGTCGGCGAGACCGGCGGGAAGGATTTCATCGTCGCCCATCCATCGGCAGACGTCGACGCGCTCGCGACGGCGATCGTGCGCGGTTCATTCGAGTACCAGGGGCAGAAGTGCTCCGCGTCGTCACGCGTCTACGCGCCGTCGAACCTCTGGCCCGCCCTGCGTGAGCGCCTGCAGGAACAGGTCGCCACGATCACAATGGGCGACGTCTCCGACTTCCGAAACTTCATGGGAGCCGTCATCGACAGCGCGTCGTTCCGCACGCAGGCGGACGCGATCGAGGAGGCGAAGGCGAGCTCGCAGAGCGACATCGTCGTCGGCGGCGGGTATGACGACTCACGCGGGTACTTCGTCGAGCCGACCGTGATCGAGACGCGCGACCCCGGCTTCCGGACGATGCGCGACGAGTTGTTCGGCCCGGTTGTCACGACGTACGTCTACGACGAAAACAAGTGGGACGACACACTCGAGCTCGTCGACAAGACTGCGCCATACGGGCTCACCGGCGCGGTGTTCTCGGAGGACCGCGCAGCAGTCACGGACGCGCAGGAGAAGCTGCGCTACACCGCCGGCAACTTCTATGTCAACGACAAGCCCACCGGCGCGGTCGTGGGGCAGCAGCCCTTCGGCGGTGCGCGTGCGTCCGGCACGAACGACAAGGCGGGCTCGATGTGGAACCTGATCCGCTGGGTCAGCCCACGCTCGATCAAGGAGACCTTCACGCCGCCGACGAGCTACCGCTATCCGTTCATGGATGCCGGCGCGGACGACGCCGGCACCTGATTCACGGGACGCTGAACGACCAGGCGACAGCCGTCGCGTGCGCTGCCGTCCGGCCGTACGCGACGGCGACGTGCTTGCCCGCGGACAGCGGTGCGTTCGGCGCGCCGTAGATCGTGCCGCGGTTCGGCGTCAGCCCGCCGCCCTTCGCGAGCAGCTCCGTCCCGTCGAGCCACAATCCGCTCTCGACGAGCGGCGACTTGGCCGAGAGCTCGGCGGCGACCTGAGGCCTGCGTGCCGCAGTGCCGTGCGGCCCGAGGATCGACACCTTGACAGCGCCGCTCGTGTCGGGTCGCCAGCTCCCGCCGACGAGGCGCAGCGCGCGGGCTGTGTCGCCGGCCAGGACGACCGCCCAGGCTCCACCTCGGTAGAGCACCGTCCCCGGTCCGGGTTTCGGCGTCGTGGTCGTCGTCGCGACCTTCGGGGATGACGAGCCGCCGCACCCGGCGAGAACCGCGACCAACATCGCGAGGGCGGTCCTGCGCACGAGCCCAAGCGTACTCATCGCTTTAGGCGCCCCCCGTTCGGTGCAGCTGTGCGTAGATCGAGCGCGCCGTCTTCGCCGGCACACCCGGCACGCCTTCGAGCTCTTCGCGCGAGGCCGAGACGACGCGCTCAGCAGAGCCGAAGTGCTGCAGGAGGGCCCGCCGCCGGGCCGGCCCCACGCCTTCGAGCTGGTCGAACATCGACTCGCGCGCGGCTGCGTCCCGCCGTTGGCGGTGAAACGTGATCGCAAACCGGTGCGCCTCGTCGCGGATGCGCTGCAGAAGCTGTAGGCCCGCCGACTGGGGCGGCAGGAGAATCGGGTCGGGACGCCCCGGCACGAACACCTCCTCGATCCGCTTCGCGAGCGAGATCACCGCCACGCGAGGCAGATCGAGCTCCTGCATCGCCGCCAGGGCGGCGGAGAGTTGTCCCTTGCCGCCGTCGATCACGACGAGGTTCGGCGTCGCAGAGAACGACTCGTTCCATTCCTCCGAGCCCGGGTCGACCGAGAGCCGCGCGAAGCGCCGCGCGATCACCTCGCGCATCGCGGCGAAGTCGTCCTGCCCAGCGAGACCTTGCACACCAAACTTCCGGTAGTGGCTCTTCTTCGCCACACCATCCTCGAAGACGACCATCGAGCCGACGATCTCCTGTCCCTGGATGTTCGAGATGTCGAAGCACTCGATCCGGATCGGCAGGGACTCCAGGTTGAGCGCCTCGCGCAGTTCCTCGAGCGCTTCGACCCTGCGAGCGCGCTTCGTCTCCGCCTGAAACGTCTCGGACGCAAGCGCGAGCTCCGCGTTCTGCTGGGCGAGCTCCTGCAGGCGGCGCTTCTCGCCGCGCTCGGGCGCGCGCACCTCGACCTGGGAGCCTCGGCGTTCTGAGAGGAATGACTGCAACGCGCCCGTGTCGCCTGAGTCCCGCGGCACCAGGATCTGTGGCGGGATCGATGGTGCCGACCCGTAGTACTCGAGACAGAACTGTTCCAGCACCTCGCCGAGCTCCTCACCGGCTGCGTTCTCGAGATGGAACGCGTACCGGTCGACCATGCGCCCCTCGCGCAGCGGGAAGAGCTGCACAGCGGCGCGCTCCGGCGACACCGCGACGCCGATCACGTCGACCGACCCCATCTCTCGCCGTTCGACCGCCTGGCGCTCGGAGAGGCGCTCGATCGCCTTGAGCCGGTTGCGATAGCGGGCCGCGTCCTCGAAGCGCTCCTCCGCGGCAGCCGCCCTCATCTGCTCCTCGAGCCGTCGCCGGATCGGCTTGTCGTCGCCGGACAGAAACTCGATCACCTGCTCGATCAACTCGCGGTAGTCCTCCTTCGAGATGTATCCCACGCAGGGCGCATGGCAACGCTCGATGTGAAAATCAAGGCACGGAATGCCACTGTGCCGGCCCGGCTGCGGGCCTTCGCACGGGCGGTAGCGAAACACGCGATTCAGGACGTCGAGCGTCTCGCGAACCTTCTTTGCGTTTGCGTACGGCCCGAAGTACTCCACACCGCGCCGATGTCGCTCGCGTGTGAACATCACCCGGGGATAGTCGTCCTCCACGGTGACCGCGATGTACGGGAACGACTTGTCGTCGCGCAGCCGGACGTTGAACGGAGGCCGATGCCGCTTGACCAGGTTCTGCTCGAGGTGCAGCGCCTCGACCTCCGTGCGCGTCACGATCGTCTCGATCGTCTCGACGCGCCCCGCCATCTGGCGGATGCCCTGCCGTGTGTCGCTCGAGCCGGCCTGGAAGTACGAGCGGACGCGCGGACGGAGTGATTTCGCCTTCCCCACGTACAGGACCGTCGCCTGTGCATCGCGGAAGAGGTAGACGCCGGGCTTTGCGGGGACGCCCTTGAGCTGGCTTTCGATGCGGTCTGCGGCCACGAGCGCCAGCGTATCCAGCGGCTACTCTGAGGCGCGTGCGGCGTCTCGCAGTCGGGCTCTTGGTGTTCTTCGCGTGCACCGCACCGGCATCTGCGGGCGGTCCGTTCATGATGGTCGGCGCCGCCGAAGACGTCGGCAAGACGCCCGACTACGCATTCGCGAAGGCGTCGATGGACAACGCGAAGCTCGCGGGATTCGACTCGATCCGAATCACGCAGACCTGGACGAAGGACCAGACGAAGCTCGGCGCGAGCGACCAGATCCTTCTGGGGAACGCGATCAACGCCGCCCAGTTCACCGGGCTCCGCGTCGTGCTGTCGCTGTACCCGCTCGGGTCGAGCGTGACACCGCTCACAGACGAGCAGCGCGCAGACTTCGCGGCGTTCGCCGCCGACGTGGCGCAGCGCTTTCCGGTCGTGCACGACTTCATCGTGGGCAACGAGCCGAACCTCAACCGTTTCTGGCTGCCTCAGTTCAATCCCGACGGCACCGACGCGGCGGCGCCCGCCTACGAGCAGCTCCTCGCGACGGCCTACGACGCGCTGAAGGCGGTCCGTCCCCATTCGACCATCTACGGTGGGGCACTCGCGCCGCGCGGTGTGGACAAGCCGAACACCGGCCGCGACACGCACTCGCCGACTGCGTTCATCGCCGACCTGGGCGCCGCGTATCGCGCAAGCGGGCGACTCGTCCCGATCATGGACGCGTTCACGTTCCATCCCTATCCGGAGACATCGACCACGGGACCGAGCTTCGCGCACCCGAACAGCACGTCCATCGGGCTCGCCGACTACGCCAAGCTCGTCGCGCTGCTCGGCACCGCGTTCGACGGGACGGCCCAGCGCGGCTCCCAGCTGCCGATCCTGTACGACGAGTTCGGCATCGAGACGCAGATCCCGGCCGCAAAGGCGCCGCTCTACGTGGGCACCGAACCGACCACGACGAAGCCGGTCACCGACGCCGTGCAGGCGCAGTACTACCTGCAGGCGATGCAGATGACGTTCTGCCAGCCGACCGTGATGGGACTCATGCTCTTTCACGTGCAGGACGAGCCGGACCTCTCGGCGTGGCAATCGGGCGAGTTCTTCGTCGACGGCACGCCGAAGGCGTCGCTGTACCCGGTCCGCAACGGCGCCTTCGGCGTGCGACGGGGGATTGCGGCTTCCTGCCCGGGGCTGCTGCTGACGCCAAAGCTGAAGCTCACCGCACACAAGCCAACGAAGGCGGCGGAGCGGGTGACGCTCGTCTGCTCGCTCGACTGCACCTACTCGGTCAAACTGGACGGGCGGACGACGCTCACGGGCACCGCCGTCGGCAAGGTCGCCACGACACTCCGGTTCGCGGGCAGCCTGGCCAAGGGCCGGCACTCGCTCGCGGGCAGTGCGACCGCCGCGCTGAATGCGGGTCCTCCGGGCACGGTCGCGCTAACGTTCCGGTCGTGAGCGGCCAGTACGTCGCCTATACCTTCTTCCGCGCCGACCCGGCGTGGCGCCGCTTGCCGGTCGAGGAGCGCGCGGCTGCCAAGGACGGCTTCGCCGAGGTAGTCGAGGAGTTCATCCCACGCTTCGAGCATCTCCGGGCGTACTCCACCGCGGGAATCCGACCGGAGACCGACTTCTTCCTCTGGAAGATCACCGAGCGCTACGAGGATCTGGGCGAGCTCGGCGCCGCACTGAACGCGACCCCGCTGGCGGGCTGGCTCGAGACGCCCTACTCGTATCTCGCAACGACGAAGGCCTCGCAGTACACCTCGGCGCGAAAGGCGCGGAAGATCACGCCGAAGAATCTGCCTTACCTCGTGGTGTACCCGTTCGTGAAGGTGCGTCCCTGGTACTCGTTGACGGAGGATGCGCGCCAGCGGGCGATGGACGAGCACATTCGCATCGGACGCGAGGAGTTCCCGGGCATCCACAACCACACGACGTATTCGTTCGGGATCGACGACCAGGAATTCATGACGGCGTTCGAGTGTGACGAGCCGGCCGACTTCATGCACCTGATGCTGCGGCTCCGCGACTCGGAGGCTTCTGCCTTCACCGAGCGCGACACACCGATCTTTGTCGGGCAGCACATGCCGATCCGCGAGGCGCTCGACCGCCTCGATGGCGTCGGCTCATTTGTCGTCGAAGATCACCGCTAGGCGCCGCAGGCGTCGCCCCTCCCGACCTGTCGCACCAAGACCAGTCTGGTGTCAGCCACCGTCGTGCCGGGACGACACGCGGCCACGGCTAGATGAGCGAGCGCTGGTCTCGCCACGTGCGCACGGCGACGTAGATGCACACCACAGCGACGACGAAGGAGACGAGTGCGTTGCGACCCGACGGCTGCCCGAACATCCACCAGCCGATGTCGACGACGCCGAGGCCGATCGACGCATAGAACACGCGGCTCGACCGCGCCGGCCACGTGTCGATCTCCCGCCTGCCGATGTCTCGCCAGAAGAAGTAGGCGACGACCGCGATGGCGATGAAGAACGCGAGCCGGATCAGGACGCTGACCGTCGCCAGGGCGGTCTCGAAGTTCAGGAGCACGATCGCGAACGCGACGACCGCGAGGATCGCCAGGTTGCGCAGGAACGGGTTGACGTTCCTCACGCCGTCATCCAGGCGCGCACGCCGAGGGCGGCGGCGACGAGTGTTGCGACGCTGAACCAGAGCAGCCGCGCCCGCGGTTCGCTCGGCGCGTACAGCCACGGTGAGAGCACGGCCAGCAGCGCGAAGGTACCGTAGGCGTAGTGCAAGTGGTCGCCGGCGCGCTTGTGGTCGGAGAGGAGCAGCAGGCCGAGGGCGACCTGCGCGACCAGGAGCGTCTGTGCGAGCGCGAGCAGTTGCGCGACGGCGCTGCCCGCGCGCTTGCGTCGAGCCCAGAACGCGGCCGCCGAGGCGAGCGCGCAGACCGCGATGAGCAGGAATGCGTTCACGTGGTGAGCCGTTAGCATCGGGACCGAAACCTATCGAGAGGATCCAACTGTGGTGGAAGAAGGCAAGCCGGCACCCGATTTCGAACTGCAGAGCGACAGCGGCGAGACCGTCAAGCTGTCAGACCTGCGTGGCAAGCAGGTCGTCCTCTACTTCTACCCCAAGGACGACACCCCGGGCTGCACGACGCAGGCCTGCGGGATCCGCGACGCCTTCGGCGAGTTCGAGCGCGCGGGTGCGGTCGTTCTCGGCGTCTCACCCGACGACGAAGGCTCACATGTCAAGTTCAAGGAGAAGTACAAGCTGCCGTTCACGCTGCTCGCCGACGTCGACCACGCGGTCTCCGAGAGCTACGGCGTGTGGGGCGAGAAGTCGTTCGCGGGCAAGAAGTACATGGGCATGAACCGCTCGACATTCGTGATCGCCGAGGACGGCACGGTCAAGCGCGTCATGCACAAGGTCAAGCCGGACTCGCACACCGACGACGTGCTCGAGACGCTGCGGAGCTAAGCCAAGGCGACAGTCGTCTCGTCACGCGAATCGGCATATCCCTCGCCGAGCTTGTCGCGAAGCTTCTGTTCGAGGTCGCCGCTCTGCTCGAGCTCCTCGACGATGTCGGCGCCGCCGACCAGTTCACCCTTGACGAATACCTGCGGAATCGTCGGCCATCCGGAGATGGCCGAAAGCTCCTGCCGGATCTGCGGGTCGGGAAGGACGTCGATCGCAGTGACAGAAGCGCCGGCCCGCCTCAATGCCTGCAGCGCGCGATCGGAGTTCCCGCACATCACGAAGGCCGGCGTGCCCTTCATGAAGATGGCGACGTCCGAGCCGTCGATGACTTCCTTGATCCTGTCGGCGTAGCTCATTCCGCCCCCTTCGTCTTGATTCGAAGTTCGTGGATGGTGCCGTCGGCCAGCGGCCCTGACAGCGCCTCGTAGACTCGGCGATGCTGCTCGACGAGTGACAATCCGACCAGGGCCGGCGACGTGACAATGACCTGGAAATGGTCACCGCCGCCGGTCCGGTCGATCACGTCGAGCTCGGTCGCGTCGGGAAAGGCGCGCTCGAGCAACTGCCGCAACGGTTGCGTGCTCACGCGTCGATCGTAGCGAGCGTGAGGCGGTCGCCCGGGCCGACCCCGGCCGCAGCGCCGTCGGCGAGCTCGATCACCACCTTCGCGCCGCGGCGCGAGGCGACCCGCCACGGGCGGAGCCCACGCACCACATCGATCACTTCGAGCTCGCGGGTACAGAAGACCGCGTCGATCGAGAAGCGCATGAAGAACATGTGGATCGAGCCCCCGGGGCGAAAGAGCATCCCTTCACCCGGCTCGAGCGAGGCGCGTCCGAGCAGGCCTTTCATGCGCGCGAGCGGCGAGACGGCGAGCCGGCAGCGGGCACACACGACCGTCCCGTCTTCGGCGAGAAGCTTTGCGGACTTCATCGGACGAGAGAGCATAGAGCAGCGTGGCTACAATTCCGCCCCAGCCGGCGGATGTGGCGGAATTGGTAGACGCGCACGGTTCAGGTCCGTGTGCCCGTAAGGGCGTGGAGGTTCAAGTCCTCTCATCCGCATAGCCATTT
>JADGPE010000035.1 GCA_017882605.1 Thermoleophilia bacterium
GACGGCTGTCGAGCAGCGCGCTCAGCGACGGAATGACGCGATCCGCGCCGAACCCTGCGAGCAGCTCTCCCTGCGCGCCTTCGCCGACTCCGATCACCGACACGCCGGCGGCGTGCCCGGCGGCGATACCTGCTGCACTATTCGTGAACGTGACGGAATCCTCAGGACGAGCTCCGAGCCGGCGGCACGCCTCGAGCAGCAGATCGGGAGCCGGGCGGGTGCGCAGGCCTTGGGCGCGGATCACGTCGGCGTCGACCCGCTCCTCGATGACGCTGGCGAGCCCGGCGAGCTCGAGGATCGGCAACGTGCTCGAGCTGGCCGAGACGACGGCGCGTCTCAGGCCGGCGTGGCCGCTCGCCTCGAGATAGCGACGCGCGCCGGGAACGGCGCTGACCCCGCGCTGGTGCAGCCCGCGGGACATCACATCGCCCTTGCGCCTCGCGAGGCCGCAGGCGGTGTCGGCGTCGGCCGGATCGCCGTAACGCCCTTCGGGCAGCTGGATGCCGCGGCTGGCGAGGAACGCGTGCACCCCCTCGAGCCGGGCGCGCCCGTCGATGTAGTTCCGGTAGTCGGTGTCACGGTCGAACGGGATGAACTGCCAGCCGGTCGTCTCGCTGAGGCGCAACAGGAGGTCGTCGAAGACCTCGGCCCAAGCCCAGGCATGCAGGACGCCGCTGTCGGTGAGCACGCCGTCGAGGTCGTAGAGGCAGGCGGTCGTGCCCGCAGGCAGGCCGAGCATCTTCGTCGTCACCGGCACCGGGGAGAGCCAGGGAAGGGGATGGACGCCGGTCAGACGGCCGAGCCGGGTGAGCTGCTTCGCGGTCGAAAGGCGCTCCTGCACGAGCTCGCGGCGCCGGCCGTCGGCGTTCGTGATGTGCATGGGGCCGTGTGCCGCGGCGAGCGCGTGGTCGGCGGCGTCGAGCGCCAACTGCCAGCGGGTTGCGATCGTGTCCAGTTCAGGAGTCTCAGGGGGTGGGGGCTCCACCTCCGGCGCCGGGGGCAGCGGAGCGGGGCGGGGCTCGAGCGGGCTCACGACGGCGCTCATCCTCGGGCCAAGCATCGCCCCGGGCAGGAGGTGTCCGCATCTGCAGTAGCTCGCGGACGCGCTGCGGGGGTGTACCGATGCCGTGGGTTCTACGGTGACTGCCCGACCACATAGGATCGACCTCGATGCCGGACTCGCCGCCCGCACTTGCGCCCGAGCTGGAGAGCCAGTTCGAGCAGCACCGCTCCGAGCTGACCGCCTACGCCTACCGGATGCTCGCCTCGCCGTTCGAGGCCGAGGATGCCGTCCAGGAGACGTTCATCAGGGCGTGGCGCGGTTTCGAGCGCTTCGAAGGCCGGGCGGCGGTCAAGTCGTGGCTCTATCGCATCACGACGAACGTCTGTCTCGACATGCTCAACGGCCGGGAGCGGCGTGCGACTCCGATGGATCTCGGCCCGGCGCGCGAGCCGATCGAGGCGAACCTGAACATGCTGCCGGAGGTGACGTGGATCCAACCGATCCCCGACCCCGCCGACGTCGCCGTCGATCGTGAGACGATTCGACTCGCGTTCGTCGCCGCGCTGCAACATCTCCCGGCGCGCCAGCGCGCTGTGCTGATCCTCTGCGAGGTGCTGCGGTGGCAGGCGACCGAAGTCGCCGAGCTGCTCGAGACGAGCGTCGCGTCCGTGAACAGTGCGCTGCAACGCGCGCGGGCCACGCTCGCAGCAAGTGAGCGTTCACGACCGACACCTTTGGAGCTGGACGAGGCGAACCGCGCGTTGCTCGCGCGCTACGTCCAAGCGTTCGAGCAGTACGACATCGACGCGCTCACGTCGCTGATCCAGGAGGACGCGACGCAGTCGATGCCGCCGTTCGATCTGTGGCTCGCGGGCCGCGACGACATCCTCACCTGGTGGTTCGGCCCGGGCATCGGCTGCAAGGGCTCGCGCGTCATCCCGACCGTGTCCGCCAACGGCTCGGCGGCGTTCGGCCAGTACAAGCCGAGCCCCGACGGCGGCTACGACCCGTGGGCACTGCAGGTCGTAGAGCTCTCAGAGGGGCGGATCGTCGAGTTCACGTTCTTCCTCGATACTGAGTCGCTCTTCCCGCTCTTCGGCCTGCCGCCGCGGCTCGACGCGTAGGACGTCCGCAAGTCCCACGAACGCGACGAGCTCGACGAGCGCGTCCGAGGCGTTGCGCAGAACGACGTCGAGGTTGAGCCGGCGTGCGGCGATGTGCAGGCGTGCCAGATCGGCAACGGTGCCGAGACTCGGATCGGCGATTGCACTGGTGTCGCAGACGAACTGGCTCCGGCGCATGGCGGACATCCGCAAGGTGGACCGTTTCGGCTGCGCGAACTCATCGGTCCGGCGCCAATGAGTTTCAGCCGCTACGCCTTGACCGCTCGCGCGTACAGCAGGCTCGGAACGCCACCGGCATCCGCAGCCGGGTGATGCGCCTCGACCAGACGCTCGATGCGGAAGCCGACGCGGGCGAGCTCGCCGACGTAGGTGCCGAGCGGACGGTGATAGGCGTGCGCCGGGAGCCAGTCAGGGGGAACGTGCTTGCTGTAGCGATGATCGAGCAGGTAATCCGTCACGATCTCGACGTGTCCGCCGTAGCACGGGTGGACGATCGAGAAGACGAACCAGCCTCCCGGGCGAAGCACGCGCGCAGCCGAGGCAATCGTCGCGGCCAGACCAGGGATGTCCATGAGCGCCATGTGGCAGACGACGCCGTCGAAGCTTCGATCCGTGAACGCCGCCAGGTCCTGCGCGTCACCGTGCACATACGCGATCCCGCGCTGACCGCCGGCTTCGTGGCGACGCGCGTGCCGCAGCATCTCCTCCGAGACGTCGACGCCGGTCACGGTCGCGCCCAGCTGGGCGAGCAGGCGGGCATCCTGGCCTTGTCCGCACGCGAGCGAGAGCACCTCCCGCTCCGCAACCTCGCCCACCAGTTCCGTGAGGACGGGATCGACGAGACCGACACCTTCCGGGTCGAGGGCGCGGCTGTACGCGTCTGCGACCTCGTCGTATGCGACCGGAGGGTTGTCGGCCATCCCTCACTTCATATCAACCGACAGCGTTCGCGAGTGCGCGTGACGGCAGCGCGACTGGTGTCTGACACCGGTGGTGTCAGACACCACTGCGAATCGGGGCGCACGCTGATGCCCCGAGCGCGCGACAAACCTACGGTTTGGGCGTCCGCGAGAGGAGGAGCCTGTGGCCAAAGCGCGCCTACCGCCGCGACGGGTGATCAAGGCTTTCTGGATCGTGCACCGACGGATCGTGCGCTCGA
The DNA here is from genome assembly GCA_017882605.1 of Thermoleophilia bacterium. GTDB lineage: Bacteria > Actinomycetota > Thermoleophilia > Gaiellales > Gaiellaceae > PALSA-600. Next base: position 3,287 of record JADGPE010000035.1, read on the forward strand.
GCAAGGGCCGGAGGGGGCTGTGGCGTCCGAGGCCGGGCAAATGGGGTGCCCTGCGGCTTACCACGACCGGCCGGCGTACCGGCCGGCCGCGGAGCGTGATCCTCGGCTACTACGAGGACGGCCCGAACCTGGTATCGATGGCGATGAATGGCTGGGGCGAGGCCGAGCCAGCCTGGTGGCTGAACCTGCAAGCCGATCCGGACGCGGTGGTCGACTTGGCAGGGGGGACTCAGGTCGACGTGCTCGGGAGGCCGGCAGTCGGCCCGGAGCGTGAACGGCTGTGGCAACGCTGGCGCGAGCTGGATAAGAACCTGGACAGTTACGCAGCGCGGCGCCCTCGCGAGACGGCGGTCGTCGTCCTCGAGCCGCGCGGCGCAGCCGAATGACGTTTTAGGAAAGGTCGCGTCGCTGGGCGCGCCGCAAGGCGTCGAGCCGGCGGCGCGCCTGCTTGGTGGGCCGTTCGCCGAGGTCGGCGCCGAGCGGCTGCGCCAGACGGCGCTGAAGCCGATCGCGCTCACCGCGCTCGATCGACTCGGGCGTCTCGGTGTACAGGGTGGCGGCGACGGTCGCCGAGCCTCGCTTGTCGGCGATCCCGGTGACGACCACCGTCCGGTGGAGCGCGCCGGTCGTGAGTTCGACCGTGTCGCCGACATGCACCTCCTTCGACGGCTTCACGCGTTCGCCGTTGACGCGAACACGGCCGCCGAGCACCGCGTCGGTTGCCGCGCTACGCGTCTTGAAGAAGCGCGCAGCCCAGAGCCACTTGTCGGCGCGGGCAAGCTCCATCAGTCGCGGCAGTCGGCGCAGGCGCCGCGCAAGACGACCTCGTGCGCGACGACCGAGTAGCCGCTTCGCTCCTCGACCGCCTCGATCGCCTGCTCGAGCGTCTGGTCGGCGAACGGCTCGACCTTGCCGCACTCGCCGCAGACGAGGTGGTGATGGTGTGCCTCGCGCGACGGCTCGTAGCGGACGATTCCGTCGCCGATGTCGATCCGCTGCACGAGGCCCTGCTCGTCGAGGCGGTCGAGCATCCGGTAGACGCTCGCGAGGCCGACCTCGCGGTCGAGCGCCTCGTAGATCTCCTGCGCGCCTCGGCAGCACGATTGCGTCTCCAGGTGCCGGATGACGCGCGTGCCCGCACCGCCCGGCCGGTGGCCGGCCGCACGGAGGCGTTCGGTGGCGTGGTCGGTCCAGGTCATTGGGCAAACGATAACGAGAATCGTTATCGTCCTGGAGTGTTGATGAGAATCATTCTCGTGCTCGTCCTGGCCGCCACTGCAGCCGGCTGCGGCGCAGGCGCTTCGCGCGGCGGGCGGTCGGTCGTCGCGGCCTTCTATCCGGTTGCCTGGGCAGCCGAGCAGATCGGCGGTCCGACCGTGCACGTCCGCAACCTGACGCCCGCAGGAGCGGAGCCGCACGACATCGAGCTGACACCGAGGGATGTCGCCCAGATTCAGAGCGCCAAGGTCGTCTTCTACCTCTCGCACGACTTCCAGCCGGCGGTCGCAGCGGCCGTTCGCGATGCGCGCGGAACGATCTTCGACGTGCTGCAGGGGCAGGCGCTCACCGTCGGCGTCGGCGACGAGTCCGGCAAGACCGACCCGCACGTCTGGCTCGACCCGGCGCGCTTCGCGCGGATCGTCGAGAAGATGGGCGCAACACTCGGCCGTCCGGCCAGAGCGCGCGCGCTCGCGGCGCGGATCCTCCGGCTCGACGCCGACTACCGTCGTGGCCTTGCGCATTGCGCTCGGCACGAGTTCGTTTCGAGCCACGCCGCATTCGCCTACCTGGCGGCGCGTTACGGTTTGCACATGGTCGCGATCACCGGCATCGATCCGGAGTCGGAGCCGTCGGCCCAGAAGCTCGCCTCCCTTGCCAAGCTCGTTCGCCGTGACCACATCCGAACGGTGTTCTTCGAGCGTCTGGTCTCGGCGAAGCTCGCCGAGACCGTTGCGCGCGAGGCGGGCGTGAGGACCGCCGTGCTCGATCCGATCGAGGGCCTGACGAGCACCGAGGCGAAGCAAGGCTTCGACTACCTGACCCTGATGCGCCAGAACCTGCAGGCGCTCCGCCGGGAGCTCGGTTGCCGCTAGCGCTCGAGTTGCGCGGAGTCGATTTCTCGTACGGCCAGGGCCCGCAGGTGCTGACGGGCGTCGACCTGCTCGTCGAGCAGGGGGAATTCGTCGCGATCGCAGGCCCGAACGGTGGCGGCAAGACGACGTTGCTCCGGCTCGCGCTCGGCCTCGAACGGCCGTCGCACGGGGAGGTGCTGCTCTACGGCGAGTCCGCCCGGAGCTTTCGCGACCGCACGAGCATCGGCTATCTCGCCCAGCGGACGACGATCGGCCTGCACGCGCCGGCAACCGTGCGCGACGTCGTCGAAGCGGGCCGGGCGCCGGTGCGGCCGTACGGCCGGTTGCGCCGGGACGACCGCGAGGCGGTCGACCAGGCTCTCGAGCGCGTCGGTCTGCGCGAGCTCGCGCGGCGGCGGTTGAGCTCCCTTTCCGGCGGCCAGCAGCAGCGCGCGTTCATCGCGAAAGCGCTTGCGGCCCATCCCAGGTTGCTCGTGCTCGACGAGCCGACGACCGGTGTCGACGTCGAGGCACAGGACGCGTTGGGGGCGCTCCTGCATCGGCTGCACGAGGACCTCGGCGTGACGATTCTCTACGTCTCGCACGAGTTCGGCTCCGTCGAGCGCTACGTCGAACGGCTCGTGCTGGTGCGCGAGCGGATCGTCTTCGACGGGCCGCCGTCGGAGCTCCCCGGCCTGTGGCACGACCCCTCGCACAGTCATGCTTGATCTCGAGTTCATGCGGCTCGCGTTCGCGGCCGGCGCGATCGTCGGCGTGCTCGCGCCCGCCGTCGGCTTCTTCCTCGTGCAGCGGGAGATGAGCCTGATCGGCGACGGCATCGGCCATGTCGCTTTTGCGGGCGTCGCGGTCGGGTACCTGATCGGCGTGTCGCCGGTGTGGACGGCGCTCGGCGCGGCGATCGTCGGGGCGGCGGGCATCGAGTGGCTGCGCGCCCGGCGCAAGGCGGCGGGCGACCAGGCGCTTGCGGTGGTCTTCTATACGGGCATCGCGGGCGGTGTCGTGCTGATCTCGGCGGCAGGGGCGCTGAACGCGAACCTGTTCGCGTATCTCTTCGGCTCGATCCTCACGGTCACGCGCGGCGACCTCGCCGTGATTGCCGTGCTCGGCCTGGGCGCCCTGGCCGTGGTCGCGGTGCTCTTGCGCGGCCTGATCGCCGTCGCGCTCGACGAGGAGGGCGCACGGGTCGCCGGCCTGCCGGTCGCGATGCTGAACGGGCTCGTGTCGATGCTCGCCGCGCTGACGATCGGCGTCTCGATGCGCATCGTGGGGATCCTGCTGATCGCGGCGCTGATGGTGCTGCCCGTGATTGCCGCGCAGCGTGTCGCGTGGAGCGTGCGCTCGACGATGGGCATCTCGATCCTCTTCGGCCTCGGGTCCGTGCTCGCCGGGCTGACCGTCTCGTACTACGGGAACCTGCCGCCGGGCGGCACGATCGTGCTCACCGGGACGGCAGTGTTCCTCGTGGCGTCACTGGTCGAGGCTGTCGCCCGCTAGCGCGTCTCGACACTGACGAAGTTCAGGTCCTTGTCAGCCCGGTGGTGCGGCGGGTGTGACCGTCGGCGCGCTGGGACTCGCGGACGTGGTGGTCGTGGTCGCCGAGCCGGACGCGGCGCTCGCGACGCCGTAGCTCCCGAGCGGAATGCCGAGCGCGACGGCGCCGGCGGTGACCTTCTTGTTGATGCCGTTCATGACGGCTCCTTTCGCTGGACGATGTGACAACCACTGTCGCGCCGCCGCCTGAGAGCACCCTGAGCTTTGCCTATGGATCGCCTCTGAGTTCGCCCCTGGGAATCCCGCAGCCTGGCCGCCCCGCCCGACCGATCGTTAGGCTGTGCCGCGATGGAGCTCGAAGAGCACGTCGACGACGCGGCGTCTGCGGATGCGGGCGGGCGCGACCTGCAGGGTGTCTACCGCTACTACGAGCTCGCCAAGCGGGCCGAATGGCAGGTGCGAGATCTCCCGTGGGGCGAGGTGCCGCCGATCCCGGAGTACAAGGGCTCGCCGCAGAAGCTCGCGCGTCGCCGCGATCTCTGGCGGTCCGTCGTCACGCAGCAACTTCAGGCCGACGAACTGGCGGTCGAGATGGCAACGCAGCTCTTCTCGATCGCGCCCGATCACGAGGCCAAGCTCTACTACACGACGATGGTGCAGGACGAGTCGCGCCATACCGAGGGCTGGTTGAAGTTGATCCACGAAGCGGGGGGAATGGCGGAGCGCGATCCGTACCTCGACCGGCTCGCTCAGCAGGTGCTCGAGGCGGACAGCCTCGAGGAGAAGGTCTTCCTGATGCAGGTCTTCTACGAGCGTCTGATCATTCCGCGGTTCAGGATGATCGCCCGCTCGTCGCGGGGCACCGTGCTCGAGGACCTCTGCAACAGGCTCGCGATCGACGACGGCATTCACCACGGGGCGGGCATGGCGTACGAGCGGGTGCTGCTGGAGGGTGCCGGGACCAGGGTGAAGACGCGCCTCGTCGAAGCCGCGAACCGCCTCCTGCCGATCTTCGCCCAGCACGCGCTCTGGCGGCCGAAGGCACGTGAGTTCATCGGCGCGCTGATGCGCGAGACGGACATCCGCATGCTGCGCGAGGATCTCGAGCAGGGCATCCGGCTCGCGAAGTCGCTCGGGATCGACCCGAGCGGCATCGAATTGCCGAACGAGCTGATCTAGGCATGTGCTTCGACCTCGATTCCGAGCCGCCGGTCCCGCGGCTCGCGGGCGCTGCGGTTGCTCACGAGGACCTCGTCCTCACGGCAGCCGACGGCAATGCGTTTGCCGCCTTCCTCGCCGCCCCCGACGCGCCGCCGACGACCGGCATCGTGATCTTTCCCGACGTCCGTGGGCTCTTTCACTTCTACGAGGAGCTCGCCCTGCGCTTTGCGGAGCGCGGGCATTGCGCGATTGTCGTCGACTACTTCGGTCGCACTGCCGGCGCGTCCAAGCGCGGCGCCGACTGGGAATTCATGCCGCACGTCGAGCAGACGACGGACGAAGGCGTGCAGGCCGACGCGCGCGCGGCAATCGCCGAGCTTCGCGTCCGCGGCGCGACCTCGATCTTCTCGGTCGGATTCTGCTTCGGCGGCCGCGCGTCGTGGGTCGCAGCCGCATCCGGTCACGGCCTCGCCGGCTCGATCGGCTTCTACGGCTCGCCGACCCGGGAGCGCGGTGGCGCGAGCGTCGTCCAGCGCATCACCGAGCTCGAGTGCCCGATCCTGGCGCTCCAGGCCGGTGACGATCAGGGAATCACCGCGGAGGACAACGCGGCGTTCGAGCAGGCCCTGACGCAGGCAGGGGTCGAGCACGAGATCGTCGTCTACGACGGCGCGCCGCACAGCTTCTTCGACCGCAAGCAGGAGAACTTCACCGAGGCGTCCGACGACGCCTGGCGGCGGACGCTGGCCTTCATCGCGCTGCACTCCTAGCGCGGCGACTCGTGATTCTCGCGATCGACCAGGGCACGACCGGCACGACCTGCCTCGTCGTCGACGAGGCCATGCGCGTACTGCGACGCGGGTATGCCGGGCTGCCGCAGCACTTCCCGCAGCCCGGCTGGGTCGAGCACGATCCGGAGGAGATCTGGCAGAGCGTCCTCGCTGCTGCAGGACAGGCGGGGCTCGACGGCGTCGACACGATCGCGATCGCGAACCAGCGCGAGACGACGGTGCTCTGGGATCGCGCGACCGGCAGACCGGTCGCCCCTGCGATCGTCTGGCAGGACCGGCGAACCGCGCAACGCTGCCGCGGGCTCGATCCAAACCTGATCCGCGAGCGCACAGGGCTCGTCTGCGACCCCTACTTCTCGGCGACCAAGCTCGAGTGGCTGCTGCACGAGCACGGGCGTGCCGGACTCGTGTTCGGCACGGTCGACACGTGGCTCGTCTGGAAGCTCACCGGCGGCGACGTCCATGTGACGGACGTGACGAACGCGTCGCGCACGCTGCTCGCATCGCTGGAGACCCTCGACTGGGACGACGAGCTGCTCGCGGTCTTCGGCGTCGACCGCGAGCTGCTGCCTCGCATCGTGCGCTCCGACGACGTGGTGGGGGAGGGCGAACTGCTGGGGAGGCGGTTCCCGATCCGCGGGATCGCCGGCGACCAGCAGGCGGCGCTCTACGGTCAGGGTTGCCACGAGGCGGGCGAGGGCAAGGCGACCTACGGGACCGGGAGCTTCGTGCTCGTGCACACGGGCTCTGACGCCTCGCCGCCGCCCAGGGGGCTGCTGAAGACCGCCGCGGCGGACGGCTACGCGCTCGAGGGAGCCGTGCTGGTCGCCGGCGCCGCGCTGCAGTGGCTGCGAGACGGTCTCGGCGTGCTCGGGGCGGCGGCCGAGAGCGAGGGGCTCGCGCGGAGCGTTGACTCGACCGGCGGCGTCGTCTTCGTGCCGGCGCTGACCGGTCTCGGATCGCCGTGGTGGGACGCCGACGCGCGCGGGCTGGTCACGGGAATCACCCTCGGCACGACGCGCGCTCACCTGGTGCGCGCGGCACTTGAGGCGATTGCGCACCAGGTCGCCGACGTCGTCGACGCGCTGCCGCAACGGCCCGCCGTGTTGCGGGCCGACGGGGGAGCGACCGCGAACGCATTTTTGATGCAGTTCCAGTCCGACCTCCTCGGCATTCCGGTCGAGGTTGCCGCCGAGCGCGAGACGACGGCGCTCGGCGCGGCGGCTCTCGCACACGGGCGCGGTGCCCGGGTCGCGGTCGGCGCCGTCTACGAGCCGAGGCTCTCCCGGGACGCGGCGCTAGCACAGCGCACGGCCTGGTCGGCGGCTTTGAACCGATCTCGAACTTAACGAGAACTTCTTAGGCAGGAGGTGCATTCTTACGTTCAATCCGAACGAGGAGGCGTCAGTGGACGAGGTCGGTGGCAAGCTGGAACAGGCGCTATTCGAGATCCGGCGCGTGATCGCGGGCCAGGAGGAGATGCTCGAGCGGGTGCTCGTCTGCCTGCTCTCCGGTGGGCACGTGCTGATCGAAGGGGTGCCGGGCCTCGCGAAGACATTGACGATCAAGACCACCGCGGCGGTGCTCGGAGGCTCCTTCCACCGCGTCCAGTTCACGCCGGACCTCGTCCCGTCCGACCTCGTCGGGACACGGGTCTACCGGCCGGACAAGAGTGACTTCGAGACGGAGCTCGGTCCCGTCTTCTGCAACTTCCTCCTCGCCGACGAGATCAATCGCGCGCCGGCCAAGGTGCAGTCGGCGTTGCTCGAAGTCATGCAGGAGCACCAGGTGACGATCGGGCACCACACGTTCCCGGTGCCGAAGCCGTTCCTGGTGCTCGCGACCCAGAACCCGATCGAGTCGGAAGGCACCTATGCACTGCCTGAGGCGCAGATCGACCGGTTCATGCTCAAGATCCTGGTCGACTACCCGGCCCACGACGAGGAGCTGACCGTGGTTGCGCGCTCGCTCGAGGCCGCACCGGAGCTCGCCCAGGTGCTGTCGCTCGAGGAGTTGACGGCGCTGCAGCGGCAGGCGACGGAGGTGTACGTCGATCCTGCGTTGATCAGCTGGGCCGTCGACGTCGCGACCGCGACACGCCGCCCGACCGACCACGGTCTCGGAGAGATCGCCGACTACATCTCGTTCGGCGCCAGCCCGCGCGGCCCGATCAGCCTGGTCGCGGCCTCGCGCGCGCTGGCCCTCATCCGCGGCCGTGACTACGTCGTGCCTGGCGATGTCGACGCGCTCGTGCGCGATGCTTTCCGTCACCGGCTTGTCCTGTCCTACCGCGCGCTCGCCGAGGAGGTCGCGCCCGACACGATCCTCGACCAGGTGCTGGCGGTCATCCCGACGCCGCAGATCGACCTCGGCCGCGCGCACGCCGTCTGACTTGGCCAACGACCCGCTCGCTCCGCTCCGCACGCCCGAGCAGCCTGGTCCGGGGCCGCTCTCGGCGTCGTCGCTGCGCGCGCTCGAGCTGTCGGTCGGCAGGCGTGTCGACGGCCTCCTCGCCGGCGACTATCGGTCGGCGTTCGCGGGCGTCGGAAGCGAGCTGTGGCAGGTGCGTCCGTACCAGCCGGGTGACGACGTCCGGCGCATGGAGTGGAACGTCACGGCGCGCACCGGTGAGCCGCATGTGCGCGTCGAGCTCGCAGAACGCGTGCTGGTCACATGGCTCGTGCTCGACGCGTCTGCGTCGATGTCGTTCGGGACCGGTGATCGTCGCAAGGCGGACGTCGCGGAGGGAGTTGCGATCGCCGTCGGTTATGCGGCCACGCGCCGCGGGAATCGCCTCGGCACGATCGCCTTCGGTGAAGAGCCCGTCGTCGAACGCCCGCGCCAGGGCCGCCGAGCGCTGCTCGACACGCTGCATCTGCTGCGGGAGCTGCCGCCGACCGGGTCGGGCACGTTGCGTGAGGCCCTCGAGCTCGCCGACCGGGTGACGAAGCAGCGAGCCCTGCTCGTCGTCGTCTCCGACTTCCGGGGCCCGATCGACTGGCGTCCGCCGCTCTTGCGGCTCGCCGGCCGCCACGCCGTCCTCGCCGTCGAGGTTCGCGACCCACGCGAGCAAGAGCTCGCCGATGTCGGCGAGCTGAGGCTCGTCGATCCGGAGACCGGGAGGCAACTGCGTGTCGACACGGGCAACCGGCGCCTTCGCGAACGGTTCGCGGCCGTCGCCGCCGACGAGCGCCGTGCGCTCGTCTCCTCACTTGCCTCCGCGGGTGTGCGTCACGTTGCGCTCTCGACCGAGGGCGACTGGCTGAGGCCGCTCGCCGGATTCCTGCGCCGCGGGCGTCGAACGCGGTGAGCTTCTTCGCGCCGGTGCTGCTCGTCTTCCTGCTGGTCGTGCCGGTGGCCGTTGCGGGCTACGTGTGGCTCGATCGTCGCCGTGATGAGCGCGCTGCCGCCTGGGCTGCGCCGGCGCTGCTTCCCAACATGGCCGACCGGCCATCCCCGTGGCGCCGTCATCTGCCGGTCGCACTGCTGCTCGCCGGTGTCGCCCTGCTGCTGGTCGGCTTCGCGCGGCCGACGGCCACGATGACCGTGAAGCGCCAGGAGGCCACCGTCGTGCTCGTGCTCGACGTTTCGGGCTCGATGGCGGCGAGAGATTCGCTGCCGACCCGGCTCGCCGCCGCGAAGGCGGTCGCGCTCAAGTACGTCGACGCCCTCCCGGGTGGCTACCGGATGTCGGTCGTCACCTTCTCGGACCACGCCGCCGTGTCGGCGTCGCCGACGCATGATCTGACCGCGGTCCGCGCGGCGATCGCGAAGGCGAAGGCAGGCCCGCAGGGCACCGCGCTCGCCGATGCGGTCGCAAAGGCGGTCGACGTCGGCCGTTCCGTGAAGGGGGCGCAAGAGGGCAAGCGGCCGCCGGCGGTGATCGTCGTGCTCTCCGACGGCGGCCAGACCGAGGGTCGCGTGACGCCGCAACAGGCGGCCGCCAGGGCCAAGAAGGCGGGGATCCCCGTGTCGGCGGTCTCGTTCGGCACGCCCGACGGCGTCGTCCTCCAGTCCTTGCAGAGTGGGTTCACGGAACGCATCCAGGTGCCGGTGCAGCCGGGCGTGCTGCAGTCGATCGCCCGGGCGAGCGGGGGACGGTTCTCCCAGGGAGCGGCGAGCGTCGACGTGAAGCGCGCCTACGGGGATCTCGGCTCGCGAGTCGGCAACAAGCACAAGACGGTCGAGGTGACCGCAGCGGCAGCGGGCGGGGGCATCGTCTTCATGCTCTCGGGCGCGCTCCTCTCCGGCCTGTGGTTCCGGAGGTTCCCGTGAGAACGCTGCTCGCGATGATCGTCGTGGCGCTCGCAGGTGCGGCGGCGTTCGCGCCCGCCGGGTCGGCGACGAACGAGTGTCACGGCATCCAGTCGTGCATCCGCGTGCCGGGCCCCTGGGTGGTCGTGCCTGCGCACGGCGCCGCGCAGTACCTGCTCACGTGCCCGGGTGGCAAGAGCATCGTCGGTGGGCTCGACGCGCAGGTGACGTCGCGCGATGTGCGCGTCGACTTCACCGGCCGGCTCGGCGCGCCGGTACAGCCGGGTGCGACGACGACGCGCTACGCGCTCTTCCGCGCCGTCTCGACGTCGAAGCGGGCGCAACTCTTCCAGCCGCTGCTCGGCTGCGTGCCCACACAGGGAGGAGGCGGTCGCTCGACGGTCTCGGCGCGAGTCTCGCCGCCGGGGCAGTCGCTCGAGTTTCGGTCGCGGATCGTCGTGATCGGGCCTGGGACGGTGCGGTTCGGCCGCGTCGCCTGCAGGCCGTCGGAGCAGCTCGTCGGCGCGTGGAATGCCGTGGCGTTCCGCACGAAGCAGCCGCCGCCTGTCTCGAACGCCGTCTATGTGAAGGCGACCCAGGTGATCCTCGGGAAGAAGGTCATCGTGACCGGTTCCGCCGCGGATGCGCTGTCCATCGACCTGCACGCGATCGTGCAGGTCGGTGCGGAGTGCGCACCATGAGCTTCGCTTCACCGTTCTTCCTCCTCGCCCTGCTACTCGTGCCCGTGGTGCTCGGCCTCGCGCTCTGGGTCGACCGGCGGCGCGCGCGGTACGCGGTCGCGTTCACGAATCTCGATCTGCTCGCGTCCGTGGCGACCCAGATCCGGCGCCCGTGGCGGCGCTGGATCCCACTCGCGCTGTTCCTGCTCGCGCTCGCCGCCGCGTCGACCGCGCTTGCCCGGCCGCGTTCGACCGTGTCGGTGACGTCCAACCAGGCGACGGTCGTGCTCCTCGTCGACGTCTCCGGGTCGATGCGCGCGTCGGACGTGAAACCGACACGGATCGGCGCCGCCCAGCACGCGATGGACGTCTTCGCGGAGAAGGTGCCGAAGCGCGTGAAGATCGGCCTCGTCTCGTTCAGCTCAGGCCCGGACGTCCTCGTCACCCCGACGACCGACCGTGACGTGCTGCTCGAGGGCATCGACCTGCTCTCGCCCAACGGCGGGACGGCGCTCGGAGACGGCATCGGCGTCGCCGTCCAGGTCGTCAAGTCGGCGGTTTCCGACGCTCCACGCGGCAAGGACGGTAAGTTGCCCGGCGCGATCGTCGTCCTCTCCGACGGCGCCCAGACCCGCGGGGTGCTCACGCCGATGCAGGGTGCGGCTCGCGCGCGCGACGCGGGCATCCGTGTCTTCACCGTCGTGCTGGGCACGAATCACGGCACGCTCGGCTTCGGGCCGTTCGGCGGCTACGGCTTCGGCGGTGGGTTCGGGGGCGGTGGTGGCGGTCGACGGTTCCCCGTGCGCCCCGACCCGGTGACGCTGGCGGCGATCGCGCAGGCAACCGACGGCCGGAGCTTCCGCGCGACGACCGCCGAGAAGGTCGACTCGATCTACCAGGAGCTTGGCCAGAGCATCGCCCACCACAACGCGAACCGCGAGGTCTCGTCCTGGTTTGCAGGCCTCGCGGCGCTCTTGCTGGTCGGGTCGCTCGGAGCCGCCCGCATCACGGGCGAACGGCTGCCGTGAGCGCCGACCGTTCGGCAGCTAGCCGCGAGCCGGGCGACGCCGCCGGCGCCGCTCGCTGAGGAGAGCGTCGAACCGCCGGGAGCGCCGAGAGTGGAGCGCGGCGAGGGTGATCTCGCGCTCCAGCTCTTCGTTCGTCAGCGTCTCCACTGCTTCGACGTCACCCTCTAGCGGACGGCCGGTGTGCGCATCGAATTCGGTGTGCACCTGCAGTGTCATCTGGACTTCATAGTTCCGGCGTCGCTCGGAGGCCGGCAAGGGGAGAAAGTACTGAGCCGTCGGTCACAGGTCGAGGTTCAGCTCGCGCAGTGCCAGGAAGACGCCCTCGCTGAACGTGGGGTAGGGCTGGATCACGTCGAGCAGCACGTCGATCGGGGTCGAGGCGCGAATCGCGAGCGTCAGCTGTTGCAGCCACTCGCCCGACTCCGGGCCGACGGCCACGGCCCCGGTCAGGATCCTCCGCTCGGGGTCGGCGACGACCTTGACGAAGCCGGGCCGCTTCGGGCGCTCGTAGGTTGACAGGCGGGGGACCGACGTGAGCTGCCACGTCGAGCTGACGCCGCCCTCTGTGTCGCCGACCGTCGCGACCTGCGGGTCGGTGAAGATCGTGGCGGGAATGGCGCGGTGGTCGGCGCGGACGTCTCGGCCGGCCATGTCGTAGGCGGCGATGCGGGCGTGGTACTTGCCGACGTGCGTGAACGGCGCGATCCCTGTCACGTCGCCGAGCGCCCACACGTTCTCGGCCGCGCGCAGCCGTTCGTCGACCTCGATCCCGCGGCGCGAGATCTCGAGCCCGAGCGGCTCGAGCCCGGCGACGTTCGGCTTTCGCCCGGTTGCGAGCAGCAGCCGGTCGAACTCCAACTCGCTCCCATCCGCCAGTACCAGGCTGGTGCTCGTCACCCGCTGCGCACGCGCGTCGAGACGGATCTCGACGCCGTCTTCGCGGAGCGCCTCCTCGACCAGCGTCGCCGCGTCTGCGTCGACGCGTGAGAGCAGGCGTGAGTCGCCCTGGACGAGCGTCACCTGGGAGCCGACGCGCTGGAAGAACTGGGCGAGCTCGCAGCCGACGGGACCGCCGCCGAGCACGAGCAGGCGCGCGGGGACTTCGAGTGTCTCGGTCGCCTCGACATTGGTCCAGTAGTCGATCCGGTCGAGCCCGTCGATCGGCGGAACGACGGGTGACGAGCCTGTCGCAATCACGAGGCGGTCGTAGCGGAGCTCCTGGCCGCCCACCTGCAGGACGCCCGGCTCACTCACGACCGCGTCGCCTCGCACGAGCGCGGCGTCCTGCGAGTCGAGCCACTCGACCTGGGACGAGTCGTCACGCTCGGCGACGATGTCGCGCCACGCGAAGATCTTCTGCGGGTCGAGCTTGCCGACCTCGAGAGCGCCTTGCGAATGGTGCGCCGCTGCCGCAAGCTCAGGAGCCCGGAGCATCGTCTTCGTCGGCATGCAGGCGAAGTAGGAGCACTCGCCGCCGACGAGGCGCCGCTCGACGACGGTCACCTTCGACGCGCGGTCGAGCCGGCGGAGGGCGCCGACGAAATGCTCGCCGGACGACCCTCCACCGAGAACGACGATGTGCGGCTCAGGCGAGATGGTTCGCCTTCAGGAACGCCTTCGCGACCTTCGCCGCGCTCTGCTTGTTGACGATCACGGCCTTGTTCATCGCCACGATCGCATTCTGGGTCAGCTTCGCCGACACCGCGTTGACCGTGCTCGTGAACGTCGGCCCGGCCGCCTGCACGACGCTCGTCTCGACGATCGGTGCGACGTTCTGGAAGCCCGTCACGTGCTTCGGGTCGTTCAGCACCGTGTACTTCGAGCCCTTGCCGAGCGGCGGATCGGTCGAGAACACGTCGGCCGCCAGCACCGTGCCGGCATCCAGCGCCGCGTACGCCGAGATCCCGGCGAGCGGCAGGAACGAGGCGTTCTTGAGCCCGTACTGCTTCGTGTAACCGAGGAAGCAGGTGTTGCGGGTCTTGCACTCCGGGAAGCCGCCGAGCTTGAAGCTGCCGGCCTTCTTCAGGTCGCCGATCGACTTCAACCCGTACTTCTTCGCCGTCGCGTTCGTGACCGCGACGACGTCGGTGTCGAAGAAGGGCGTCGGGTTGAGCACGGTGAAGCCTTTCTTCGCCTCGAGCTGCTTCGCGAGCAGGTACGTGCCGCTAGCCGTCTTCGCAGAGAGCGCATGATGGAAGACGTCCTGCACGATCACTCCCGTGTACTCGGGATACATGTTGATCTTGCCGCTCGTCAGGGAGGTCTGGATCAACTCGGTCGAGCCGATGTTCTCCTTGTACGAGACCTTGAAGCCCTTCGCCTCCAGCGCCTGCTTGTAGAGCTGGCCGAGGATGAACTCCTCGGGGAAGTTCTTCGTGCCGATGATGATCGTCGGGCCTGCCGTGGATTTCGCGTGCGCCGGCCGCGCGAAGGCGGCCGCGAACAAGCCGATGACAATCGCGACCCCGAGGGAAATCGCGAACGCCGCCTTGGCGGCACGCCGTGTGTGCTTGCGGATCACTGCTGCTCCTTTCGGGAGTGGTCGTGGACAACGGTAGTACCCCGAAGCCCCCTGGGCGTTACGCCGATCTGAATCCCAGCTAGGGCTACGAAGACGAGGGCGGACAGCGCCATCACGCAGAGGGAAGCGCCGAGCACGCCGGAAAGCCGGTAACTCGCCTGATTGACGATCACGTCGCCGAGGCCGCCCCCGCCGGCGATCGCGGCGATCGGAGCCGTGGCGACGATCGTGACGGCGGCGATGCGGATCCCCGTGAAGAGCAACGGGATCGCGAGCGGGAGCTCGATTCGGCGCACGATCTGCCACCCGGTCATGCCCATGCCGCGGGCCGATTCCGCGATCTCGTTGTCGACGCGGTCGACGCCGTCGTAGCTGTTCGTGAGGATCGGGCCGCTGCCGAGCACCGCGAGCGCGACCATGTTGTTCACGAAGCCGATGCCGAGCAGTGTCAGGAACGCCGCGATCAGGACGAGGCTCGGAAGCGCGCGTCCGACGATCGACGCGCCGATTGCGACGCCGGAACCGCGATGGAAGTGGCCGAGCACGACGCCGAGCGGAAGTGCGACGGCGATCGCGATCCCGAGGGCCGCGCCCGACAGCTCGAGCTGCTCGAGCGCTTTCTGCGCCAGGAAGCCGGGATGGTCGCCGATGAAGCGGAGCGCATCGACGAACGTGTGCAGGTTCGCTGCGTCGGCGAGCGTCATGGGCGTCATGCCAGCCCCCGGGCGGCCCACGGCGCGAGGGCTCGGCGCAGGGCGACGAGCGCCAGGTCGCACAGGAGCGCGAAGGAGATCGCGAGCGCGCCCGCCGAGTAGATCTCGGTCTTGAACGGCGTCGGCTCCTTCAGCGCGAGGACGATCGGGTAGCCGAGACCGTCGGGGAGGAGAAACGCGGCGATCGTCGCAATCGCCACGGTCGAGACGACGGCAACCCGCAGGCCGCCGACGATCGCCGGGATCGCCAGGGGCAGCTCCACTTGGGTGAGCGTCTGCATCCGGGTCAGGCCCATGCCGCGCGCAGCCTCGAGCACCTCGTCGGGCGCGCTGTGCAGTCCCGCGACGATGTTCGGGAACAGGATCACGAGGGTGTACGCAACGAGCGCGACCTCCACCGTTGTCCAGGTCAGGCCGGTGAACGGGATCAGGAGCTGGAAGAGCGCAAGGCTCGGGATCGTGTAGAGCAGCGCGGAGAAGACACCGATGGGGTGCTCGAGCTTTCGGTACCGGTGCGCGAGCAGCGCGAGCGGAAACGCGATCGCGAAACCGAGCACGACCGCGATCGCGGTCAGCTCGATGTGCTGCACGAGCGCGGGCTGAAGCGTGTCGCCCCAGTGGCTCTGCACCCAGTCCCAGCAGAACGTGTGGTCGCCGGTGACGCAGGAGCTGCCCTCGCCGAAGTTCGGGATGACGACGGGGCCGTCTACAGCAGCTCTCCTGCGTCGTGGAGCCGGAAGACGCCCAGCACCGTGTCACCGTCGACCACCACGACCTGCTCACTCTTCGTCTCGATCATCTGGCTGACCGCGTTCCTGACCGTGGTGTCGGCCGACAGGCGGGAGCCCGGCTCGCCGTTCGAAGCGGGCTCGAGGGCCACGTCTCTCAAGGTTCTCAAGGCAAGTCGCCGCAAAGCACGGTCTTCGCCCACGAACTGCGCGACGAAATCGTCTGCGGGGTGCGCGAGGATCGCGTCCGGCGTGTCGTACTGCGCCAGCATGCCGCCCTCGCGGAGGATCGCGATGCGGTCGCCCATCCGGATCGCCTCGTCGACGTCGTGTGTGACGAAGATCACCGTCTTGCCGACCTCGCGATGGAGCCGCCGCAGCTCCGTCTGGAGGCGGAACCGCGTGATCGGGTCCAGGGCGCCGAAGGGCTCGTCCATCAAGAGCACCGGCGGATCCGCCGCGAGCGCCCGGGCGAGGCCGACGCGCTGACGCTGGCCGCCGGAGAGCTGCGCTGGATAGCGGTCTGCATCGGCGGTCTCGAGCCCGACGAGCTCGAGCAGTTCCGCGGTGCGCTCGGTGATCCGAGACTTCGGCCAGCCGAGCAGCCGCGGCACGGTGGCGATGTTCTCCCCGACGGTCTGGTGGGGGAAGAGGCCGACCTGCTGGATCACGTAGCCGATCCCCCGGCGCAGCTCGGTCGTCGGCAGGTCACGGACGCTCCGCCCGTCGATGCGGATGTCGCCCGAATCGAACGAGATCAGCCGGTTGACCATCTTGAGCGCGGTCGTCTTCCCGCCGCCCGACGGCCCGACGAGCACGCAGAACGCCCCGGCCGGGATCTCGAGCGAGAGGTCGGCGAGCGCCGCCTCGTTGCGCCCCACGTAGCGCTTCGTGACATGGTCGAACACGATCTCCGCAGCCGTGTTCATCTAGGGGTTCCGAACTCCGGCGAGGCCGATGATGCCGCCCGCGACGATGAGCGATGCGGTGATCCACATCGCGAGGCGGAAGCCTGCGACGTCGAGCTGGTTCTGCGGACCGGCGACGGCCGCGCCGACGACGGCGATGCCGAGCAGTCCGGCGACGCGCGCGACGGCATTGTTCGTGCCGCTCGCGATGCCGGCGTCAAGCTCGCCTGCGTCCGCCAGCACCGTCGCGGTGAGCGGTGCGACGATCATCGAGAGGCCTACCGAGAACACGAGCAGCGGGGGCAACAGCTCCCACCAGTACGAGAAACCCGGCTTGAGCCGCACCACGCCGACCAGTGCGAGCCCGGCGACGAGCGGGCCGACGCCCATGAACCAGCGCGGCCCGTGCCGCATCGACAGGCGCCCGACGCGCGGGGACAGGAAGAACATCACGATGGTGATGGGGAGGAGGGCCACGCCGCTTCGCAGGGCGGTGTAGCGGGAAAGTTGCTGGAGGAACAAGACGAGGAAGAACGTCAGGGTCGAGAGACCGGCGTAGACGGTGAAGGTCTCGAGGTTCGCGAACGAGAAGTTGCGACGCGAGAAGAGACGCAGCGGCAACATCGGCTGCGCGGCGCGGCTCTCCCAGAGCACGAACAGCCCGAAGAGGGTGACGCCGCCGACGAGCGGGACCAGGATCAAAGGATCGCCCCAGCCACGCTGCGGCTCCTCGATGAGCGCAAAGACAGGGCCGCCGAGACCGAGAACGCAGAGCACCCCACCGAGAACGTCCACGCGTGCGCGTTCGTTCCCGACAGCACGCGGCGGCACGGCGTAGGCGACGAGCAGCGCGGTGACGACCGCGAACGGCACGTTGATGAGGAAGACCCAGCGCCAGCTGGCGTTCGTCACGAGCCAGCCGCCGACGAGCGGTCCGATCACGAACGCGATCCCGGTCCACGCGGTCCACGACCCGATCGCCGCTCCCCGTGCCTCACCGCTGAAGGTCGTCGCGATCACCGCCAGGCCGGCCGGGGTCAGGACGGCGCCGAGCACGCCCTGAAGGCCGCGGGCGAGGATCAGCGTCGTCCCGTCCGGCGCCGCGGCGCAGAGCACGGAGGTGACCCCGAAACCGACGATGCCGAGCAGGAACAGCCGCCGCGCTCCGAAGAGGTCGCCCAGCGAGCCGCCCACGAGGAGCAGCGATCCGAGCGTCAGCAGGTAGGCGTCCACGACCCACTGCTGCAGGGCGAGGCCGCCGCCGAGGTCGCGCTGGATCGCGGGGAGTGCGACGTTCACGACCGTCGAGTCGACGAAGACGATGATCGATCCGAGGATGCAGGCGACGAGCACCAGCCGGTTGCGAGGCGTCCGCTCCAGGTGTTCGATACTCGCAGACCGAAGGAGGCTCATGGACGAGTTCCAGATCGTGAAGCTCGAGGACGTCGACGACTGGCTTGGTGACTACCCCGGTGAGATGCGCGGGATCACCTACGCGATTGGCGCGGAACAGGCGGCGCTGACCTACCGGCGGATGCCGCAGCACACGGGCAGCAAGGGGTCGTACGGCCATCGCCACAAGGAGCAGGAGGAGCTCTACTTCGTGATCAGCGGCAAGCTGCAGTTCAAGCTGGGCGAGAAGATCGTCGAGCTCGGCAAGCACGAGGCGGTGCGTGTGCCGGCCGGCACGTGGCGTGGGGTCTGGAACGACGAGCCGGAGGATGCCGAGCTGATCATCGTCTCGAAGCGGATCGACGATCCCTCGGCCGACGCCGAGACGATCGAGGATTTCTGGCCGGAGTGACGAGGGTGGGGTGAGCTCGAACGGGCCCGGCGCTGCGGCACGCCGGGCCCGTCGTGCTCTCACCGGGAGCGGCCCTGTCAAGCGCTCCCGGAATCCGGTCAGTTCCCGCGGGCCGAGGGGCGGCGCGGCGGCCTGCGCCGGCCGCGCAGGAGCTCCAGGTGAGCCTCGGTGATCAGTTTGGTGCTGAGCGGGTCGGAAGGCCTCATTGCTCTCCCTTTCTCTCGTCCTCGAATATCTTGATATCGAGAGACTAACACCCGACTGTCTTGACGTCAAGAATTTTGCTGTCAAGATGTGGGCACGGTGGCCCCAACCTCCGAAGATCACATCGACCGCTTCCTGACACGGCTCGCAATCCTGCCGCGTGAGGTGGAGATCGACCTGGACGTCGAGGCGATCGTCGACCGGATCGGGGGCATCAACCGGCGCGTGAAGCGGGGGATGGAGCGGACGCTCGCCGAGCACGGTCTCTCCCATCCGGATTGGCAGGTGCTGACGTCGCTGCGTCTCGCGGCCGATCACCGCAGCTCTCCCGGAGAACTGTCGGGTGATCTCGAGCTCTCGAGCGGCGCGATGACGAGCCGCCTCGACCGCCTCGAGGAGGCGGGTCTCGTGCGCCGGCTCCCCGCTCCGGGTGACCGGCGCGGCGTCATCGTCGAGTTGACCGAAGCCGGGCGGACCGCGTGGGACACGGCGGCGAGCGTGCAGGGCCGCCGCGAGGCGTTCTTCGCGTCCGCGCTCTCGAAGGCCGAGCAGAAGCAGCTGAACGATCTGTTGCGCAAGCTGATGCTCGCGTTCGAGGCACGCGAAGAAGACCCCGGCCACCGGCTGAGTAAATAAGTTGCTCGGCACCGACCGCGACCCGAATCAAGTCGCCTCGAGCGCGGTCGGGCAATCGTGCCCTTCCGTGGCGTTGACGTAAGAATTATCGTCAGCGCATGCGGCGGTGCAGCAACGGCCATGAGGTGGCCGATGGTGAGTTCCAGTACTGCCCGATCTGCGGCGAACGTCTTGAGCCTGCTGCTGTCGAGCCGGAACCGCAGGAGGCGTCGCCCGTAGTCTCGGAGCTTTCCCTGGCGTTCGGGCCAAGCTCAACCGCGGCAGAGGCGTTCGGGGAGCCGCCGCCCAAAGCCCGGCGGCCCGTTACCGTCGATGCTCTGCGCGGCAAGTGGCCGGTGTCGGTCCGTCGGACGATCGCCGGCGTGTTCGCTCTGTTCGCGATCGTGTTCATCGTCGGTCTCGTATTCGGGAGCAGCAACAAGTCCGGTTCTCCGAGTGCCCCGACGATAATTGCGGTTGGTGCCGCCCGGAGTTGCAGCTCCTATCCGGGGGCGCGGCCGGTGAGCTGCATTTCCAAGACCGGCACGGCCTGCTCCGGCTACGGGGCTGGCAAGCCGAACGACTGTTACGGAGCCAAACAGCTTCGTGCCCGCATCGCCGCCCACAAAGCGCAGCTCCTCGCTGCGGCGAAGGCTAGGCGGGCAGCGGCGAAGGCGAAGCGCCTGGGTGCACAACGCGGGGCGGCAGCAGCTGCAGCCCCGCCCGGCCCGAGCCATTGAGAGGAGCAGTCTGGCGGGGTTCGCGAACAGGCTCTACCTGATCTCCCAATCGGGGAACGGCTGTGGTGAACGTGGCGATGTCCTCGCCGTTCTGACCGCAGCCGCTTAGGCGCACTGCACAAGCTGATGCTCGCGTTCGAGGCCCGCGAGGACAGCCCGTCGCCGAGATCCTCCTAGTCGCTGCCGGTGCGCAAGCCTGCGTCCCCGGCGCGCGCGCCGAGCGCATGGAACGGCTCGCGCTCGCGCTTGCCTTCGATGCAGTCGGCGAGATACTCGGCGAGCGCCGGGCCGTGCTTGAAGCTGTGCCCCGACCCGCCGCCGACGAGCCACCAGCGGTCGTGCTCCGGATGGCGATCCACGACGAAGTGCGTGTCGGGCGAGAGGTCGTATTGGCAGACGCGCCCGCCCAGCACCGGTGCGCGGGCGAGCGAGGGAAAGCGCTGTGCGGCGTAGCTTCGCGCCTGCTCTTCCCAGTGCGGCGACGGGAGACGGTCGAGCGTGTCCGGGTCGATCGTGTCGTTCGCGGAGTCGGGCGCGATCTTGATCCCGAGGCCGGCGACGTCGCCGTGCCCGTAGAAGCCGCCGTCGTAGTCGACGAACCCGGGCGCTCCCTGCCACGCCCGGTCGCCGCCGAGGAAGAAGACGTCGCGCCGCGAGACCTCGATTGCGACGTGCTCGGGGAAGAGCCGCGGCAGCCACGCGCCGCAGGCCCAAACGACGACGTCGCCCGGCGGATCGTCGCCCGGATCGACGCGTGCTCCCTGGTACGTGACGCCGTGCCGCTCCCCGTCGGCGACGAGCAGTTGCGTGGCGCGCCGCGCGTGCAGAACCCCTGCGTCGGGCTCGTAGAGCACGCCGTGCAGGTCGTCGGCGGCGAGCGAGGGGAAGAGGTCGCGCGCATCGTCAGGCTCGAGCCACTCGTGCGCGACCCCGAGCCGCTCGAGGACGGGGATGCTGGTGGACTCGAACCCACCGGCGCGGCGGGCGAACCAGGCGAGGCCGACACCTTCCCAGATGCGCGTGCGTGTCGATTGCTCGAGGTCGAGCCAGAGCTCGCGGGCGCGGACTGCGCTCGCCGTGTACCACTCGGCGTCGCCGTGCGCGGCACGCAGCAGACGCGTGTCTCCGCCGGACGCCGACCGGACCGTGCCGGGCGAGTGCTGCTCGACGAGCGTCACGTCCCAGTCACGAACGGCCAGCTCACGCGCGAGCGACGCACCGAAGACGCCCGCGCCGACGACGCAGGCGGAGCTCACGTGTTCGGCGTGACCCTGAGCGACAGCACGTCGGGCCGATGGTAGTGACCGGCCGGGTCGAAACGCTGGCGCGCCGCGTACAGGCGTGCCGGATCGAGATCGGCGAAAAGGATCCCCTCTTCGTCCCACAGCGGGCCGGCGAGGTAGCCGCCGTCCGGCGCGAGGATCGCTGAGCCGCCGCGACCGACGAGCGCGTCTCCCGCTGCGAGCGGGACGTCGTCGGGGTAGCTCGCTGCGCTCTGGAAGACACAGCACGAAAGGACGAACGCGCGGGACTCTCGTGCGATGTGACGGAGCGAGTCCTGCCAGCCCTCGCTGTCGTCCGCGGTCGGCGCCAGGTACGTCTCGACGCCGCGCTCGTAGAGCGCGAACCGCGCGAGCGGCATCAGGTTCTCCCAGCAGATCAACCCGCCGGTGAGGCCGGCATCCGTCTGCACGACGTCGAGCCCCCGGCCGTCGCCCTGGCCCCAGACGAGCCGTTCGTGATTCGTCGGCACCAGCTTGCGATGGTGCAGCGCGAGCGTGCCGTCGGGCGCGTAGAGGAGCAGCGAGTTGTAGATCGTCCCGCGCTCGAGCTCGTTGACGCCGACGGCGAGCCAGATGCCGGCGTTGCGCGCGGCGGCGGCCAGCCGTTCGTTCGGGAGTGTCACCGACTCCTGTGCGAGCCGTGCCCAGAGCTTCGCGCCGTCGCTGCCGTGCGCGAGCTCGCGTGCCCAGCGGTTCGACGGATACACCGGCACGAACGTCTCAGGGAAGAGGGCGAGCTTCGCGCCTCCGGCCGCTGCTTCGCCCGCGAGCGCGGCGAGCTTGTCGATCGTCGCCTCACGGTCGAACACGACCGACTCGGCCTGCACGCATGCGACGCGGGCGACTTCGTTCATGGTGAGAGCCTACGCGCGCGCCGGAGCATCGAGAGCGCTGCGGAGCGAGGTCACCAGCTTGGCCAGCTCGGCCTGGCCCGACTCCGCCGCCTCGACCGCGCGCGAACCGACGACGATCCCGTCCACGAGCTCGGCTGCCGCGCGCGCGTGGTCGGGCGTCGAGATGCCGAAGCCCGCGTAGAGCGGCGCATCGGTCACCGCCCTCGCCCGTTCGGCCAGGGGGGCGAGGCTGGGGGCGAGGTCGGCCCGGGCGCCGGTCGTGCCCGTCACCGTGACGAGGTACAGCCAGCCGTCGGTCGACGCTGCAGCCAGCCGCAGCCGCTCGTCGGTCGAGGTCGGGGCGACGAGCTGAACCCGGCGCAGCTCCGGGCGCACGTCGGCAGGCAGGTCGGCGACGATCAGTGACGTTGCGCCCGCCGCGTGGGCGTCGCTCGCGAGCCGCTCCCAGCCGTACGCGTCGAAGATCGACGAGTACGTCATCGGAATCAGCGGGACGTCGACTCGGGAGCGCGTTTCGGCGAGCACCTCGAGACACCGCCGGGTGCGCATCCCCGCCGCCAGCGCGCGCTCGCCGGCACGCCGGATCACCGGCCCGTCGGCGAGCGGGTCGGAGAACGGAAAGCCGAGCTCGACGACGTCCGCGCCCGCCTCGACCGCCGCCTGCGCAAGCGCCGCCGTGTCCGGCATCGCCATCAGATAGACGACGAGCGTCTTCACGAGAGACTCGAACCTGGTTCGCTCCGCGAACCAGGTTCGCGACCTAAGACTTCGGCGAGATCCTTGTCGCCACGGCCCGAGAGGCACACCGCGACGAGCTCCGCGCCGCAGTCGAGGGCGCGCGCGAGCGCATGCGACGACTCGAGGGCCGGGACGATCCCCTCCGTCTCGCACAGCCGGTGGAACGCCGCGAGCGCCTCGTCGTCGGTGCAGGTCAGGTACTCGGCGCGGCCGGTGTCGCGCAGGTGCGCGTGTTCTGGCCCGACGCCCGGATAGTCGAGTCCCGCGGAGATCGAGTGGGCGTCCATGATCTGGCCGTCCTCGTCGGCGAGCAGCGACGAGCGGGCGCCGTGCAGCACCCCCGGGCGGCCGCTGCTGAGCGACGCAGCGCCTGCAGCCTCGACTCCGATCAGGCGCACCTGCTCGTCGGGAACGAAGTCGTAGAACATGCCGATGGCGTTCGAACCGCCGCCGACGCAGGCGACCACGGCTTCGGGCAGCCGGCCTTCGGCGGCGAGGAACTGCTCGCGTGCCTCATGACCGATCACGCGCTGCAACTCCCGCACGATCTCGGG
>JADGPE010000104.1 GCA_017882605.1 Thermoleophilia bacterium
CGAGATGGCGGCCGAGGTGCTCCCGATCGTGCGGGAGACGCCGGTGCTCGCCGGCGTCTGCGGCACCGATCCGTTCCGGCTGATGCCGGTCTTCCTGCGCCAGCTGAAGGAGCTGGGCTTTTCGGGCGTGCAGAACTTCCCCACCGTCGGCCTGATCGACGGCACGTTCCGGCAGAACCTCGAGGAGACGGGGATGAGCTACGCCCTCGAGGTCGAGATGATCCGGCAGGCACACGAGCTCGACCTCCTGACCTGCCCGTACGTCTTCGACGTCGAGCAGGCACGCGCGATGGCGGAGGCCGGCGCGGACGTGATCGTTCCCCACATGGGACTGACGACCGGCGGCGCGATCGGCGCGGAGACGGCGAAGACGCTCGACGAGTCCGTCGAGCTCGTCCAGGCCATGCACGACGCGGCTGCCGGCGTGAACCCGGAGGTGCTCTGCCTCTGCCACGGCGGGCCGATCTCCGAACCGGCCGACGCGGAATACGTGCTCGCGCGCACCCACGGCGTCGTCGGCTTCTTCGGCGCCTCGTCGATGGAGCGCCTGCCGACCGAGACGGCGATGACCGAGAACATGCGCCGCTTCAAGGCGATCGGGCTCGGCGTCGAGGCGGGGGTGCAGTCATGAGCAGGTTCGTGAAAGCCGGCGACGTTCTCCAGGACACGTTCGACTGGGGTGTGATCGGCTGGCGGTGCGGGCCCGGCAACACCGGCGCGAAGAACTTCGTCGTCATGGACGTCTCCATCTGGCCGGGGCAGCGGCACGACTTCCACAAGCACCCCGTGCAGGACGAGATGATCGTCGTCCGCTCCGGCCGGCTCGAGCAGTACCTCGAGCAGGACTCCGAGATCCTCGGGCCGGGCGACTCGGTGTTCATCGAGGCCGGCGTCGTGCACGCGTCGATCACCGTCGGCGACGAGCCCGCCGTCGTCCAGATCGTGATCGGCCCGTCAATCGGCACGGACACCGGCTACGAGATCGTGGACATGGCGAGCGAGGAGCCGTACGCGTCGCTGCGACGGTAGGCAGATAGAGGATGAGCGCCTCTGAGGAACGTGACCATGCGCGCATCCTTCATCCCAGATGCGTCACTGCTCGGAGCCGCCGAGCTTGCCCTCGACGCACTTCTCGCCGATCCCACGATTGTCCCACGACGGGAGAAGGTCACATGACCGAGAAGTCTGTCCTTACCGCCGCAGCGCCTTTCTTCGCTGCCAACCTCTCGCCGAGGTCGGAGGACTGCTTCAACTCCGGTCTGACCGTCGGCAACACTAACGCCTACCCGTCGGGTTGGCCTTCCTCTGCTACCCGTGACGTCTGCGTAAAACGGAGGCGGCTCCACGTTCTCCCATACGCCTCTAGCTCGCTGCGCGACATCGCCCTCTCAGTAATCGACAAAGGGTTGCGATCGGATACTGAATGACTGGCCGCGAGCGTATTCTTGCCCGGGTTCGGGGCTTGGCGACGGATTGTCTTCCGTGTATGCCAATCACGATGATGTTCGCGAGCGACCTCGCTGGTTCCAGCTACCTCGATTACGCAACCGACTACCGTGTGCAGTCAGCTGCGCAGCTCAAGATCGCGGGGGAGTTCGGGCTTGATCACGTCAGCGTGATCTCCGATCCCTGCTGCGAGGCGTCGGACTGCGGCGGGGAGATTGTCTACTACGATAACGAGCCGCCGGCCCCCCTCGAAGAGGGCGCGATCTTGACCGACAAGTCGACGCTTGGATCGCTGCGTGCCCCCGATCCGAATTCGGGGCCGCGGATGAGCAATCGACTGCTCGCGGTGCGCGAGCTCGCCGAGGCGGTCGGCGACCAGCTCTTAGTCGAGGGCTGGGTTGAGGGGCCGTGCGCCGAGGCGGCCGACCTGCGCGGGATCAATCGATTGATGCTCGACTTCTACGACGACCCGGGCTTCGTTCGTGAGCTGGTCGAGTTTGTCGTCGAGCTCGGGATTGCGTTCGCGCGCGCACAGGTGGAGGCTGGCGCGACGATGATCGGCGTGGGCGATGCCGCCTCGTCACTGATCGGGCCGAGTTTCTACGACGAATTCATACGGCCGGCCGAACAGCGGCTCGTGGACGCGATCCACGAGGCCGGCGCGATCTGTCGCCTCCACATCTGCGGCAACACCCGCGTAATCCTTCCCTCGCTCGCGCAACTCGGCTGCGAGATCGTCGACGTCGACGCAATGGTGCCGATGGAGGCCGCGCGGCACGCCGCGGGCGCCGAACAGCTACTGCTCGGCAATCTCGATCCCGTTCGAGCGATCCTCAACGGCACCCCGGACACGATCCGCGCCGCGTTCGCGAATTGCCAGCGCGAGGCGGGATCACGCTACATCGTCGGCGCCGGCTGCGAGATCCCGCGCGGAACTCCACTCGAGAACTTCAGGGCGATCGTCGAGTACGCCCGCACCGAACGGGGTCTGGAGGCAGATGCTTGATCGGCTCACGCCGACGGGCGCCATCAGGCTTGCCGCCGTGACGCTTGAACGATTCCTCGCCGCCGCCTAGCAAAGCGTTGGCCAATAGGAGGCAAGCACGACGTACGAGGAGATCCTGCATACCTGCTGTTTCGGCGTGCGCTTGCGGTGGCGGCGCTGCGGCTGCGCTCGCGCGAGTTCAAGGAGCTCGAGATCGTGGTGCTCCGACACGAACTCGCGGTTCTTCGCCGCCTGTGGGGTGCGTAAACTCGGTCCGCGCTCGAGAAAACGCGGATTTGCAGCCGAAACCGAGTTAACGCACCCCACACCCACGCCGACGTTCGCGGTGCTGATGTCGATCGACGCGAGCCAGAAGGTGTGGGTGACAGCCCCCGACGAGGACACGGCGCGTGCGATCGCGCTCGAGGCTCCGCTAACCGAGGGAAGACTCGAGGTGATCGACGTGTTTGTCGTAGACGTAACACGCACGACCTAGCAGCACTGCCACATCAGCAGCACGCACGAGCGCTTCGGCGCTCGTACCCATTGTGCGCGACGCACTTCCTCCAAAGCACGACAAGCGGAATCGGCTCGGACAGAGCCGGGTGGCAGGCGGGAAGAGTAAAGTCGGAGCGGGGATCCTACAGCGATGATCGACTTCGATCTGAATGGGCGCAAGGTCGCCATCGACGAGACGACGGTGCGCAGGCTGCGCGCAAAGGCAAAAGCCGCCGCAGGCTCGTCCTCAACGCTGAACGACCTGGCCGTGATCCTCGGACGCGCCCTCACCGAGCGGAAGTCGGTAACCCTGCGACGGGCGGAGGCGCGAGCGCTG
>JADGPE010000036.1 GCA_017882605.1 Thermoleophilia bacterium
GACGCTGCGCCAGGGGCAGGCGAAGGAGGCACGGGTGAACGGTGCGAAGCTGCCCTCAGCCGAGTCGTTGCGGCGCGAGGTCGCGACGCTCGTCTTCACCCCGGACCGGCTCGCCGTCGTCAAAGGCGGTCCCGCAGCCCGCCGTGCCTACTTCGACCGGGTGCTGGGCCGGCTGTTCCCTGCGCGCGCGGCGGTGCCGCAGGACTACCTCGCGGCGCTCGCTCAGCGTAATGCCGCGCTCCGGCGTGCTCAGCTCGGGCTGTCGGGACGAGACGCGCTCGAGCCGTGGACGGAGCAGGTTGCGTCGCTCGGCGCCGACCTCGTGGCGCGCCGTCGCGAGACGCTCGCTGTGCTGGCGCCCGCCTTCGCCGAGCGTGCGGAGGAGCTCGGCCTCCCTTCGGTGCACCTGGGCTACGACGCCGAGCCGCCGGCGCGGGAGGCACTGGAGGGCCGGCTCGACCGGGACATCGAGCGTGGCGCGACGGGACTTGGACCGCATCTCGACGACGTGTCGATCAGGAGCGGCGATCGTGACCTGCGCCAGTACGGATCGCAGGGCGAGCAGCGGCTTGCGGTGCTGTCCCTGTTGCTCGCGGAAGCGGAGTTGTTGCCGGCGCCGCCGCTGCTCCTGCTCGACGACGTGCTCTCCGAGCTCGATCTGGGCAGACGTGAGGTGCTCGCACAGCGCGTCGCGGGCATGGGGCAGACGATGATCACCGCAACGCATCGGTCGGCCCTGCCGCTCGAGCCTGCGCAGGTCGTGGAGGTCGAAGCTGGATCCGCTCGGTAATCAGGTTCGCTCGGAGCTCTCCCGGTTTGGGCCGCAGGCCGGAATGGCCGAGCTCGTCGAGCGGTGGCCGCAGGCCGTCGGCGGCGGGATCGCCCGCAATGCGTGGCCGGCGCGCATCGCACGCGACGGCACGGTGCACGTCAACACGGCCGATTCGGTCTGGTCGTTCGAGCTGGGCCATCGAGCGGCGGAGATCGCCGAGAAGCTCGGAGTGCCGAAGGTGCGCTTTGCGCCCGGCCCGCTGCCGGAGCCCGACGTGAAGCCCGTCGAGAACCCGGTCCAGGTGAGCCCGGAAGACGACGAGCGCGCGCGCGCGATCGCCTCCACGATCGACGACGAGAACCTGCGCGAAAGTGTGCAAAAAGCGGTCTCTTTGAGCCTCGCTCGCGGGCGGGCCAACCGCCCGATCTGATACACTTCACGAGCCTCGCAAAACCCGCGTTTTGCAGGCATTTCTTCAGTATGGCAAAGACCCACGCAAAGGCCGGATACTCGGCCAAGGACATCACCGTGCTCGAGGGCCTCGAGCCGGTCCGTCTGCGTCCCGGCATGTACATCGGTTCGACGGGGCTGCGGGGGCTCCATCACCTCGTCGAGGAGATCGTCGTCAACTCGGTCGACGAGGCTCTCGCGGGCTACAACGACTTGATCGAGATCACGATCCATCCGGACAACTCGGTCACTGTGCGCGACCGGGGCCGGGGGATCCCGGTCGACGAAGTCGAGGGCACCGGCACGTCGGCGCTCGAAGTGATCATGACCAAGTTGCACGCCGGCGGAAAGTTCGGCGGCGACGGGTACAAGGTCTCCGGCGGCCTGCACGGCGTCGGTGCGTCGGTGGTGAACGCGCTTTCCGAATGGCTGGTCGTCGAGGTCTCGCGCGACGCCAAGGTGTACCGGCAGGAGTTCGACCGCGGTGTTCCGCGGGGACCGATGCAGATCGTCGGTGAATCGACGGAGAACGGTACGACGACGACGTTCCTCGCCGACGGAGACATCTTCGACGAGATGGTGTACGACGCGACGACGATCGTCTCCCGCTTCCGGGAGATGGCGTTCCTGACGCGCGGCCTCAGGATCAAGTTCACCGACGAGCGCGCCGACGGCGGCGCGCCGGTCGAGTTCCACTACGAGGGTGGGATCAAGGATTACGTGTCCTATGTCAACGAGTCCAAGGACGCCGTGCATCGCCACGTCGTCTATTTCTCGACCGGCAACGACCAGGGTGAGGTCGAGGTCGCGATGCAGTGGAACACGTCCTACCAGGAGTCGGTCTTCTCCTTCGCCAACAACGTGAACACGCACGAGGGCGGCTCGCACCTCTCGGGCTTCCGCTCCGCGCTGACCTCGACGATCAACAAGTACGCGCGAGACAAGGGCCTGTTGAAGGAGAAGGAGGACAACCTCGAGGGTGAGGACGTACGCGAGGGACTGGCCGCCGTCATCTCGGTGAAGCTGCAGGATCCACAGTTCGAAGGTCAGACGAAGACCAAGCTCGGAAACCCGTGGGTCACCGGGCTCGTTTCGACGGCGGTCAACCAGAAGCTCTCGGAGTATTTCGAGGAGAACCCCACCGACGCGCGGCAGATCCTCAACAAGGCGATCTCCGCCCAGCGCGCACGCCAGGCCGCGCGCAAGGCGCGCGAGCTCACACGGCGCAAGTCGGCGCTCGAGTCGATGTCGCTCCCCGGCAAGCTCGCCGACTGCTCGATCAAGGATCCCGAGGCAGCCGAGCTCTTCATCGTCGAGGGAGACAGCGCGGGCGGCTCCGCGAAGATGGGCCGCGACCGCACCTACCAGGCGATTCTGCCGTTGCGCGGCAAGATCATCAACTCGGAGAAGAACCGCATCAACAAGGTGCTCTCCAACAACGAGATCCAGGCGATGATCACCGCGATCGGCACCTCGATCGGCGAGGAGTTCGACCTCGAGAAGCTCCGCTATCACCGCATCATCGTGATGACCGACGCCGACGTGGACGGCTCGCACATTCGCACGCTGATCCTGACCTTCCTCTACCGCCAGATGCCGGCGCTGATCGATCACGGGCACGTGTACATCGCCGTGCCGCCGCTCTACAAGGTGAAGCTCGGCACCCAGGAGTTCTACTTCGAGAAGGACGCGCAGCTCGAAGAGCTTCTCGCACGCGAGCGCATCCCGAACGTCGAGATCACCTCACGCGACGGCGAGGCGCTGAAGCTCTCCGAGGCGAAGTGGAGCCGCTTCACGAAGGATCTGCAGCAGTACGAGGGCTACTACGCGCGGTTGCGCTCCGACTTCGGCTCGGCACCGACGGAGCTGATGATCCTGCACCGGCTCGTCGAGCACGACATCGAGGGGCCTGCCGACCTGACAGGCGCGATCGACGCGATCGACGAGAACGGCTACGCGCTGTCGGTGCTCGAGCATGCCGACGACGAGTTCCGTGTGCGCGTCGTCGAGACGGAGACCTCCGCCGGCAGGAACATCACGGTCCCGGTCGAGCTGCTCGCCTCGCCGATGTATCACGGCCTGCGGGCCGCGTACCAGAAGCTCGTCGCGCAGCTCGGCCGGCCGCCGTTCAGCGTGCGCGTGGGCAAGGAGACCGTGGTTGCCGAGACGTTCGACGTCCTGCGCGAGTACGTGCTCGACGCGGCGAAGCAGGGGATTCAGGTCTCGCGCTTCAAGGGTCTCGGCGAGATGAACGCGGAGCAGCTCTGGGAAACGACGATGGACCCGGCGAAGCGGCTGCTGATGCGGGTCGACGTCGAGGACGCCTCGGCCGCCGACCGCGCCTTCTCCATGCTGATGGGCGACCAGGTCGAGCCGCGCCGCCAGTTCATCGAGCAGAACGCCAAGGACGTCAAGTTCCTCGACGTTTAGCTCCGCTAAACGTCTAGAGAAGAGCAACGGATGAGCGAGCTGGAAACGGGAGCACTCGGGCCGGGCCGCATCGAGTCGCGTGAGCTCGAGCAGGAGATGCGCTCGAGCTTCCTCGGCTACGCGATGCACGTGATCGTCTCGCGCGCGCTGCCGGACGTGCGCGACGGCCTCAAGCCGGTGCACCGGCGCGTCCTCTACTCGATGTGGACGAACGGCAACCGGCCGGGCCGCCCCTACGTGAAGTGCGCGAACATCGTCGGCTATGTGATGGGCAACCATCACCCGCACGGCGACCAGTCGATCTACGACACGCTCGTGCGTCTCGCGCAGCCGTTCTCGCTCCGCTACCCCCTGGTCGACGGCCAGGGCAACTTCGGCTCGATCGACGACGACCCGCCGGCCGCGATGCGCTACACCGAAGCGCGGCTCGCCAAGCTTGCCGAGGAGATGCTGAGCGAGCTCGACTCCGACACGGTCGACTTCGGCCCGAACTACGACGAGTCGAAACGGGAGCCGCTCGTTCTACCGGCGCGCTTCCCGAACCTGCTCGTCAACGGTAGCGCCGGCATCGCCGTGGGCATGGCGACGAACATCCCGCCGCACAACCTCAGTGAGGTGATCGGCGCGATCGTCACTCTGATCGACAAGCCCGACGCGAGCGTCGAGGACCTGATGAAGCACGTTAAGGGCCCGGACTTCCCGACCGGCGCGATCATCGTCGGCCGCTCGGGCATTCGCGATGCGTACCGGTCGGGCCGCGGCCGCGTCGTCATGCGCGCGCGCGCTCACATCGAGGAGCTGCGCGGCGGCAAGAGCGCGATCATCATCACCGAGCTTCCGTACGGCGTGAAGAAGGGTGGCGAGGGCGGCGTGATCGCAAAGATCGCCGAGCTCGTGAACGACAAAGTGCTGACCGAGATCTCCGATCTCCAGGATCACTCGGACCGCACCGGCATGCGCATTCAGGTCGAGCTGAAACGCGACGCGGTCCCGCAGGTCGCGCTCAACAAGCTCTTCAAGCACACACCGCTACAGTCGACCTTCGGCGTCAACACCGTTGCGCTCGTCAACGGCGTGCCGCGCACGCTGTCGCTGCTCGAGTTGCTGACGCACTACCTCGAGTTCCAGCGCGAGATCGTCACGCGCCGCTCGAAGCACGAGCTCCGCCAGCTCGAGAAGCGGACGCACATCCTCGAGGGCTACCTGATCGCGCTCGACAACCTCGACGCCGTGATCGCGCTGATTCGCGCGGCGGCTGACACCGAAGCGGCGAAGAACGGCCTGATGGAGACCTTCGAGCTCTCCGAGCTGCAGGCGCTCGCGATTCTCGAGCTGAGGCTGCGCGCTCTGACCGCGCTCGAGCGCAAGGGCGTCGAGGAGGAGTACCGCGACAAGAAGGAGCGCATCGCCGAGTTGCGCCTTCTCCTGTCCGACGAGTCGAAGATCGACACGCTGATCAAGGACGAGCTGCTGGAGCTGCAGACCATCTACGCCCGGCACGACGACCGGCGCACGGAGATCGTCGCTGCGGAGGAGGAGCTCGAGCTCGAGGATCTGATCGCCGAAGAGGACATGGTGATCGCGATCACGCGCAGCGGCTACATCAAGCGGCTGCCCGTGACGGCGTACCGGGAACAGCGCCGTGGCGGCATCGGAGTGATGGGGATGGACCTGAAGGACGAGGACTACATCGAGCACCTCTTCGTCGCCTCGACCCACGACTACATTCTCTTCTTC
The DNA here is from genome assembly GCA_017882605.1 of Thermoleophilia bacterium. Classification (GTDB taxonomy): domain Bacteria; phylum Actinomycetota; class Thermoleophilia; order Gaiellales; family Gaiellaceae; genus PALSA-600. Next base: position 5,390 of record JADGPE010000036.1, read on the forward strand.
ACGAGCGTCGGCAAGGTCTACCGGCTCAAGGTGCACGAGCTGCCGCTCGGCTCGCGTCAGTCGAAGGGACGTGCGATCGTCAACCTGCTGCCGTTCCGCCAGGACGAAGCCGTCCGAGCGGTGATTCAGACGCGGAACTTCGAGGAGGCCAAGTACCTCCTGTTCGCGACGAAGAAGGGCATCGTCAAGAAGACGGAGCTCGGCGCGTACAACACGAACCTGAAGGCCGACGGGATCATCGCGATCAAGATGCGCGACGGGGACGAGCTCGTCGGTGTGCGGCACAGCTCCGGAGACGACGACGTCCTGATGGTGTCCCGCCTCGGGCAGGCGATCCGCTTCTCGGAGCGGGACGTTCGCGCCATGGGACGCGACGCGTCGGGCGTGCAAGGCATGCGGCTGAGGGGCGAGGATGAGGTGATCTCGGTCGCGATCGCGGCCGACGACTCCGACCTGCTCGTCGTGACCGAGAACGGGTACGGGAAGCGCACGCGCGTCGCCGAGTATCCGAAGAAGGGTCGCGGCGGCATGGGCGTGAAGACGGTGCAGCTCACCGCAGCCCGGGGCCACCTGGCCGGTGCGCGTGTCGTCCGGGACGGCTACCAGGTGATGCTCATCTCGACCGGCGGCACCGTGATCAAGATGCCCGTCGAGGATGTCAAGCGGCTCGGCCGCTCGACGCAGGGTGTGATCGTGATGCGGCTGCGCGAGGGCGAGCTCGTCTCGTCGCTCGCTCCGGTCGTCGAGTCGGGCGACGACGAGCCCGGCGATCCGGTCGTTGAGCCCCCCGTCGCCTGAGCGGCTCCGACGGAGGCCGACCCGCCAATGTGACTTGCTCCGCTGCAGCTTCCTTTTTGCAAGGGGTGGTGGTAGAAGTAGCAACGAGGGTCGAGGCCAAGCGGACAAAGGAAGCCGTCTCTCAGATGCCGTACAGCAAGCAGGTCGACCTGCTCGAGCCGATCGACATGGCAGAGCACCTGGACAAGATCGAGCTCTACCTCGGACAGGTGTGCGCGATCGCCGGCATTTCGAAGATGCAGCTCGACTACTGGACGAACAAGGCCCAGATTCCCACCAAGGGAAAGAAGCAGCGGATCTACGACATGGATGCCGTGGAGACCGTGATGCTGATCAAGCAGGCGAAGGACAAGGGCTTGAACCTCGGCGCGGCGATCGACGCAGCGCGCCGGTTCCGTGCCCAGAAGACCTCGTTCGTCTAGGCGCGAAACGCCGCCGCCGCGTCCTCGGGCGCGACGGAGTCGATGTAGACGCCGGCCCCCAGCTCCAGCCCGGCGAGGGTCGTCGTGCGCGGGAAGACCTCGAGATGCCAGTGCGGGCCGTCATGGAGCCACGCATTCAGTGGCACGAGCTCGGCGCGGTGGATGTGCTGCAGCCGCCGGACCAGCTCGGCGAGGAGACGCAGTGCAGGGGCGAGCAGGTCGCTGCCCAGGCCGTTCCCCTCGGCGCGAGTCGGCGCGATCAACAACTCGTACGGAACGCGGCTCGCAACCGGGCAGCCGGCGGCGACGCCGTCTCGCTCGATGACGCCGATCACCGGCGACAGGCCGTGCTCCGCAGCCATGACGGGCGCGGGCGCCGGCAGCCACGCAAGCTGCGAGTGCGAATGAGGCAGTGACGAGCCGGCCTCGCGCCCTTCGTTCAGGATTGGGAAGCAGAAGCCGCCTTCGTCTCGCGCCCGCCGTTGCCACGCTTCGGCGACGAGGTCGATCGTCGCGTCGTCGAGCGCGCCGAACGAGTGCACGTGGCCGGGCCCGTGGATCACGACCTCATGCCGCTCGAGCGCCGGATACCGGTTCGGCACGGTGCGGACGCGCCAGCCGGTCGGGCCTTCGCCGAGCCGGAGCGTCTCCGGCGGCGTCAGGTGCTCGTTGCCCGCACAGAACGGGCACGGTGCGTCGTCGTCGCCCGACGGTCTCTCGGCTCCAGGCCGGCGCGCGCGTCCCGGAGCGATCGCCACCCACCGACCGGTCGTCGCGTCGTGGCGTAGGTCGGCCAGCGCCGGGCCTCCGTCAGGAGTCGGGCTTGTCGGCGACCGCGGTGAAGGCCTTCAGCATCTCGATCGGAATCGGGAAGGCGATCGTGGTCGACGGGGTCGCGCCGAGCTCGAGCAGCGTCTGCAGATAGCGCAACTGGAGGGCAATCGGGTGCTCCTCGATCACCTTGGCGGCATCCTTCAAGCGCTCCGAGGCCTGGTACTCACCTTCTGCGTTGATCACCTTCGCGCGCCGCTCGCGTTCCGCCTCGGCCTGGCGGGCCATCGCGCGCTGCATGCCTTGCGGGATCTCGACGTCCTTGACCTCGACGATCGACACTTTGATGCCCCACGGCGCCGTCTGCTCGTCGATGATCCCCTGCAGGATCCCATTGATCTTCTCGCGCTCCGACAGCAGTTCGTCGAGCTGATGCTGGCCGAGCACCGAGCGGAGCGTCGTCTGCGCGATCTGTGACGTCGCGACCATGAAGTTCTCGACCTGCACGATCGCGTCCTCCGGCTTCACGATCCGGAAGTACGCGACGGCATTCACGCGCACAGGGACGTTGTCCTTCGTGATCACTTCCTGCGGCGGGATGTTCAGCGTGATCGTGCGCAGGTCGACCCGAACCATGCGGTCGACGATCGGGATCAGGATGAAGAGCCCCGGCCCCTTGGGCTGCGGCAGCAGACGGCCGAGCCGAAACACGATTCCGCGCTCGTACTCGCGTGCCACCTTGATCGCGCTGATCGCGAAGAGCAGCAGCAGGAAGACGACGACGGCGAAGACGATGAGAGCCGCGTTCACACCGACAGCCTAGATGGGCCGAACCCGGAGCGATAGGCCGTCGAGCGCTTCGACCTGCACCTGCTCGCCCTCGCGGAGCGGCCGGTCGGATTCCGCGCGCCAGAGCTCGCCGTGCACGAACACGAGCCCGCCCGGCCGCACGACCCCTTCCATGCCGACGATCTCCTGCGGGCCGACTCGCGGCGGCCGCCGCCTGACAGCGAGTGCCTTCGAGATGGCGAAAGCCCAGAATCCGCCGAGCAGGACGGTGACGGCGATGATCGGAGGCTGAGAGGTGTGGTAGGGCGCCGGCAGGTTGTGGAACAACGTGATCATCCCGATCGCCATCGCGACGAGGCCGGACAGCGTCAGAGCGCCGTGCGTCGGGACGTGCAGGTCGATCACGAGCAGCGCGGCACCGAGCAGGACCAGCGCCAGCCCGCCCCACGAGAGTGGTAGCACCGAGAAGCCGAAGAGCGCGGTGACCATGCAGATCGCCCCGAACGCCCCCGGGATCACTACTCCGGGGTGGAAGAGCTCGAAGCCGAGCCCGGCGAGGCCGGCGAGGAAGAGCAGCGAGACGATGTTCGGATCGATCAGCGTCGACAGGAACCGGGTCAGGAATCCTTCGCGGACGTTCACGATGGCTGCGTTCGCCGTGTGCAGCGTGAGCCGGCGCGGGGTCGTCACGCGACCGTCGATTGCGTTCAGAAGTGCCGGTAGCGTCGGCGAGACCACGTCGATCACGTTCAGCCGGAGCGCCTCCTCCGCGGTGAGGTTGGAGGCCTTGCGGACTGCTGCGTCCGCCCACTTCGCATTGCGCCCATGCGACTTCGCCAGCCCTCGAAGTGATGCTGCGGCGTCGTTCACGACCTTGCGTCGCAGGTCGCTGCCGATGTTCGAGCCCGTGCCGTTGATCGGGGTCGACGAGCCGATGTTCGTCTGCGGCGCCATCGCGAGCAGATCCGCGGCCTCCGAGACCCAGACCCCGGCCGAGGCGGCGCGCGCGCCGGGAGGCCCGACGTAGACGATCACCGGGATCTTCAGAGACAACTCGCGCGCGACGATCTTCCGCATCGATTCCTCGAGGCCACCGGGCGTGTCGAGGACGATCACCGCCGCCGAGTAGCCCTGGGACGAAGCCTTCCCGAGCTCATGGTTGAGCCAGTCCTGGGTGACGGGGTCGACGTCTGCCGTAAAGTGGATCGCCAGGACTCGCGGCTGTGCGGGCGAGCCTTCAGCCGCCGCGCTCGCAGGGAGAGCGAGGGCGAGGAGGAACACGGCCAGGAGCAGGCGTTTCACGGTAGAAGGATTGTATGCCGAAGGTCGTTCCCATTCTGGCTGCCGCGGCGGTGATGCTCGTCTCACCGCCGCTCGCGCATGCGGGGGACGTCGCGATGCGGGTGCAGGATGTGCCGCTCGGGGCTCGGGCGCTCGCCGCGGTGCGAGTGTCGATGCACTTCAACATGCTCGCTCTGCACTGGGCCGGGCCGGGCACCGTTTCCTACCGCACTCATCGTCTGCACGGCCGCTGGTCGCGCTGGGTCGCGGCGGACGCAGATGTCGCGCCCGACCGCGGCACCGGCCGGTGGCACGACGGGAACCTCGAATGGACGGGCGCAGCCGACGCCGTTCAATTCCGCCGAAGCGGGACCGTGCGGCGGCTGCGCGCCTACGAGCTCTGGTCGCGCGTGACGACGCGCGCTTCGCGCCACCTCGCGCAGGCGGGGCTGCCGTCGATCGTGCCCCGGGCCGGGTGGCTTGCCTCCGAGCAGATCGTTCGCGCGAAGCCGAGGTTCGCGCCGTCCGTCCGGCTCGCCGTCGTCCATCACACGGCCGGCACGAACTCGTACACGCCTGCGCAGGCCGCCGCGATCGTGCGTGGCATCGAGGTGTACCACGTGGAGGGAAACGGCTGGAACGACATTGGCTACAACTTTCTGGTCGACCGCTTCGGCACCGTGTACGAGGGTCGGGCGGGCGGGATCGACAGGAACGTGATCGGCGCCCACGCGGAGGGCTTCAACTCGGGCACCGTCGGCGTCGCGCTGATCGGCAACTTCACGAATGCAGCGCCGCCGAACGTGATGCAAGCGGCGCTCGTCGACCTGCTCGCGTGGCGACTGGACGTCGCGCACGTCGACCCGCGTTCGACCGTTCTCTACACCTCGGGCGGCAACGCCAAGTTCAAGGCCGGAAGCCTCGTGACGCTGCGGGCGATCTCCGGCCATCGCGACACCGGCCCGAGCGAGTGCCCGGGCAACGACGCGTACGCCCTGCTGCCGTCGATCGTGAAACGCGTGTCGCTGACCGGGCTGCCCAAGCTCTATTCGCCCACGGTCGCCGGTGTGCCCGGCGGGACGATCCGCTTCCAGGCTCGTGTCTCGTCCGCCCTGCCGTGGACCGTCACGATTGTCGACCGGTTCGGAAGGAGGGTCGCGTCGGGGACGGGGCGTGGGCCGCTCGTCGACTGGACGTGGAGCTCCCTCGCCGCCGGCCAGGGCGCCTTCACCTGGACGATTGCCGCGCCCGGCGCGACGCCGGCGACGGGAACGATCGGAATCAACCGTCCGGTGCCGCCTCCGGCCCTGTCGCTGACGAACCTCGCGGCGGCGCCGGCCGTGCTCGCACCGGCACCGGACGGAACGGGCGGCACTTCGACGGTCACCTTCACACTCGGCGCGGCAGCGACGGTGACCGCACAGCTCCTGGACGCAAACGGCGCTCGAGTCTTGACGGTGTTGACCGCGCAGCGAACTGCGGGCGCGAACAGCTTCACCTGGCCGGCCGACTCGCTTGCGGATGGCCGCTACCTCCTCGCGGTGACCGCGAGGGCCGGCGCGAAGATCGTCACGAAGACCGCTGCGCTGACGGTCGACCGGACGCTGACCGGGCTTGCGCCGGCCAGGGCGATTCTCTCGCCGAACGGCGACGGCCTCGCCGATTCCACGACGTTCTCGTTCAACCTGGCCGAGGCCGTCGCCCTGCGGCTCGACGTCGAGCAGGCGGGTCTTGTCGTGACGTCGCCGTTCCAGGGCGACCTCCCCGCCGGCGCGCACACGCTTGCTTGGGACGGCTCGGCAAACGGTGCGCCGCTCCCCGACGGGAGGTACGTCGCGGTGCTGACGGTGACGGATGCGCTCGGCGAGGTGCGGATCCCGGTTCCGGTCACGATCGACACCCGCCCACCGACGCTGACGCTGGTCGACCCGCACGTGTTGAGCTTCACGCTCGACGAGCCGGCAACCGTGACGGTGCTCGTCAACGAGACGACGCGCATCGTGATCGCGGCGCCGAAGGGGACCTTCACGATCCCGTTCCAGGGCGGCGTCGGTGCTCTCTCGGCCCAGGCGCAGGATGCGGCCGGCAACCTCAGCGAGGTCGTAACGGCGTAGCAGCCCACGCCGCGTACCCGCGCTCGAGGAGCTCGAGCACCTCGACGAACAGCTCGAGCCGGTCGCGCTCGACGAAGCCGGCGCCGGGCCAGCGGGCCGCCCCGACGTTGATCCCGATGCCGAGCACGACGCGCTCGCTCGCCTCGGCGAGGATCCCCGCCACCTTCCGTTCCCCGATCATGACGTCGTTCGGGTCCTTGATCGCAGCTTCCGGCCCCACCGCGTCCGCCACGGCCCTCGCTGCCACGAGCGTCAGCTCCGGCCAGCGGGCGACGGGTGCCGACGGGTAGAGCGCGACCGAGAACATGAGGCCCGAGTCGACCCAGCTGCGCCCGAGCCGGCCGCGGCCCGCCGTCTGGCGCTCCGCGAGCGCTACGGCGCCGTGCACGGCGCCGGGCGGGAGCATGCGCTGGGTCGTCTCGGTCTCCAACGCGTAGTGATATTCGCGCCCATATGTGCCCCGGAGCGCAGGCAGGACGACGTCGGCGGTCAGGGCCATCGCCACTAGAGTAGGCGCCGTGCAACCTTCCGGCGGGCGTTCGCGTCGAATCGTTCGTGACCTGCGGCCCGAGGGGCCGCTCGTCTACGAGAGGCTCTCTGACCCAATCCTGGTGCGGCGTGCAAAAGACGGAGACAAACTGGCGCTGGCCACGCTCTGCGAGCGTCACGCCCCGCGGGTCGAGCGGATCGCCTTGCATGTCCTGCGCGATCCCGAGGATGCGCGCGACGCAGCGCAGGAGTCCTTGGTGAAGCTCGTGCAGAGGGTCGGCCAGTTCCGAGGGCAGTCGCAGTTCTCCACCTGGCTGCACCGGCTCGTTGTGAACACGTGCAAGGACGTGGCGCAGGCGCGGTGGGCGGCGGAACGGCGCACTGAGCCGCTCTACGAGGACTCGCGCGTCGCAGCGGACGGCGACCCGGCGCGCGCGCTCGCCGAGTCCGAGGCACGGCTCGAGCTCGGACGCTGCCTCGCCGAACTGCCCGCTGCCCAGGCGCGCGTCGTCGTCCTGCAGGACGCGTTCGACGTTCCCTTCGAGGAGATCTCGGTCGCGACCGGGCTGCCGGTCGGCACCGCCAAGTGCTACGCCCACCGCGGCCGTAACGCTCTGCGGGAGCGAGTCTCCGCTTGAGCTCTGTCGTCATGGACCGGGCCGCGATCGAGGCGGTCCTGCCGCACCGCGATCCGATGCTGTTGATCGACGAGGTGCTCGAGCTCGTCCCGGGCGAGCGCGTCGTTGCGCGCAAGACGGTCACCGAGGAGGACTGCGCAGGCCACTTTCCCGGCAACCCGATCATGCCGGGCGTGAAGATGGTCGAAGCGCTTGCTCAGTGCGGCGCCGTGGCAGTGCTGTCGCAGGAGGAGAACCGCGGCAAGCTTGCGCTCTTCGCCGGCATCGACGATGTGCGCTTCAAGCGTGTCGTGCGACCCGGCGATGTCCTGATGCTCGAGTGCGTGGTCGAGACCGTGCGCGGACCGGTCGGGCGCGGCAAGGTGAAGGCGACGGTCGACGGCCAGCTCGCCGTGCGCGGCACGCTCACGTTCGCTGTCGGAGCGGAAACCGGGGAAGCATGATCGGGCGTACGAACGGACAGCCGGTCTCGATCACGGGGCTCGGGGTGCATGTCCCGGAGCGTGTGCTGACGAACGACGATCTCTCCAAGCTCGTCGACACGAACGACGAATGGATCCTCGAGCGTACGGGGATCAGCGAACGCCGAATCGCCGCCGAGGACGAGGCACTCACCGACATCTGCCTCCCCGCCGCGCGGCGTGCGCTCGAGATGGCGGGCGCCGACCCGAAGTCGATCGACCTGCTGATCGTCGCGACCGTGACTCCCGACATGGCGTTCCCATCGTCGAGCGCGTTGCTGGCCGACACGCTCGGCATGCCCGACGCGGCGGCGTACGATCTCTCGGCCGGCTGCACGGGCTTCGTCTACGCGATCGCGCAGGCCCAGACGATGCTCGCTTCCGGCCTCTCGAAGCGTGCGCTCGTCGTGGGCGGCGACGTGCTTTCGAAGATTCTCGACTGGACCGACCGCTCGACCCTCGTGCTCTTCGGCGACGGTGCCGGAGCCGTCGTCATGGAACGCGTCGACGCCGGCGGCTTCCTGGGCTTCGAGCTCGGCGCGGACGGTGGCGGCGGCGCGAACCTCTGGTTGCCGGGATCGGGATCGCGGAAGTTCGATGACCCGACGAAGTACGTCAAGATGAACGGCCGTGAGGTCTTCAAGTTCGCGACGCGCGTGATGGTCAGCTCCGCGGAGGCGATTCTGGACGAATGCGACAAGTCGGTCGACGACGTCGACGTGTACGTTCCGCACCAGGCGAACGTCCGGATCATCGATCACGCTGCCCGGAAGCTCGGCTTCCCGCAGGAAAAGACGATCGTGAACGTGAACAAGTACGGCAACACATCGTCGGGCTCGATCCCGCTCGCTCTCGCCGACGCGGCGGACGACGGCAGGCTCAAACCAGGCAAACTGGTGCTTCTGACAGGCATGGGCGCGGGGCTGACCTGGGGGTCGGCCCTGATCGAATGGACACACGAAACGACTGGAGCAGCAGCATGACCAAGATCGCCTTCATGTTCCCGGGCCAGGGCTCGATGGAAGCCGGGATGGGCAAGGACGTCGCGGCAGCCGTGCCTGAGGCGATGGCGGTGTACGACGCCGGCAGCGAGGCCTCCGGCATGGACCTCAAGGAGCTCTGCTTCGAGCGGCCCGTCGCCGACCTCGTCGACACCGAGTTGCAGCAGCCCGCTCTCGTCGCGACGAGCCTGGCCTTCGACGCGGCACTCCGCGCGCGGGGCATCAGCCCGAGTGTGGTCGTCGGCCACTCGGTCGGGGAGTTTTCGGCGCTCGGCTCGGCGCAGTCGATGTCGGTCCGCGACGCGATCGCGCTCGTCCGCGAGCGAGGCGCGGCGATGGCCGAGGCGGCGAAGGCGCACCCGGGCTCGATGGCGGCGATTCTCGGTCTCGCCGACGAGGCGGTCGAGGCGCTCTGTCAGAAGATCACCAATGTCTGGCCGGCGAACTACAACTGCCCGGGCCAGCTCGTCATCTCCGGCGAGACGCCGTCCGTCGAAGAAGCCTGCGACGAGGCCACGCGCGAAGGGGCGCGGCGCGCGATCAAGTTGCGCGTCTCCGGCGCGTTTCACTCTCCCCTAGTCGCGAAGGCCGCCGACCGCCTGCGGCCCGCCGTCGAGCGCGTTCACATCAGCGAAGGCGTTGCAGAGTTCATGTCCACCGTCACCGCGAAGGTCGAGGATGCGCAGCGCTACCGCGAGCTGCTGATCGACCAGCTCACGGCGCCGGTCAGGTTCACCCAGGCTGCGCGCGAGCTGATCGCGGGCGGAGTGACCACCTTCGTCGAGGTCGGGCCCGGCAACGTGCTCGGCGGTTTACTGAAGAGGATCGACAGATCGGTGCGCACCTTCTCGGTCAACGACCTGAAGTCGCTCGACGAGGTCACCAACGCACTTGGCTAGCAGCGCCCAGTTCGCCACCCTCGAGGGAAAGCTCGCGCTCGTCACCGGCGCCTCGCGCGGGATCGGCCGTGCGATCGCGACCGGTCTCGCGGCAGCCGGCGCCGACGTCGTTGTGGGTTACCGGTCCGGCAAGGACGAGGCGCTGGAGCTCGCGGCCGAGCTCGGTGGGCGTGCGATCCAGGCCGACGTGTCGTCGGCCGACGACGCGAAACGGTTGATCGAGGAGGCGGGTGACGTTGACGTGCTCGTCAACAACGCAGGGCTCACCCGCGACGGGCTGCTGGCGCGCATGTCCGACGACGACTGGCGGACGGTGATCGACACGAACCTCAGCTCGGTCTTCTTCACCTGTCGCGCCGTCACTCGGCCGATGATGAAGAAGCGCAGCGGGTCGATCGTCAACATCAGCTCGGTGGTCGGTGTCCACGGCAACTGGGGGCAGACGAACTACGCCGCCTCGAAAGCCGGGATCATCGGCTTCACCAAGTCGCTCGCGCGCGAGCTCGGCTCCCGCAACATTCGCGCGAACGTGGTCGCACCCGGCTACGTGAAGACGCAGCTCACCGACGTGCTTCCCGAGGAGGCGACGGCGGCGATGATTCAGAACACGCCGCTCGGTCGTGTCGCGGAACCGGAGGAGATCGCCGGCGCGGTACGCTTCCTCGCCTCCAACGACGCCTCGTTCATCACCGGCGAAGTGCTGCTCGTCGACGGCGGATTGGGAATGTGAGAGGCGGAAGATGAGCAGACGAGTTGTGATCACCGGTCTGGGCATGGTCAGCCCGCTCGGGAACGACGTGCAGACGTCGTGGTCGCGCTTGCTTGCGGGTGAGTCCGGCGCTGCCGAGATCACCGCGTTCGACCACACGGACTACAACGTCCATTTCGCCTGCGAGTTGAAGGATTTCGACCCGACCGTCTGGGTCGACCGCAAGGCGTCACGCCGGATGGACCGCTTTGCGCAGATGATCCTCGCGTCGGCGCGTCAGGCGGAGGTCGATTCCGGCGTCGACGTCTCGACTGCTCCCGACCGGTTCGGCGCCTCGATCGCGACCGGGATCGGCGGCCTGCAGAGCTACCAGGAGTGCTACCACGTCCTCCTGACACGCGGCCCGGACCGCGTCAGCCCGTTCTCGATCCCGTCGATCATCCCCAACATGGGCGCCGGGTGGGTGTCGATCGAGCTGGGCACCAAAGGCCCTCTGATGAGCGAGTGCACCGCCTGCGCCGCATCGAACATGGCGATCGGCGACGCCATGGACGAGATTCGCGTCGGGCGCGCCGACGTGATGTTCGCCGGCGGCACCGAAGCTCCGATCACCCAGGTCGGGGTCGCCGGCTTCGACGCGATGCGGGCGCTCTCCCGCCGCAACGACGATCCGGCCCATGCGTCGCGCCCGTTCGACAACGAGCGTGACGGGCTCGTGATGGGCGAGGCGGCGGCCGTCCTCGTTCTCGAGGAGCTCGAGCATGCAAAGGCGCGGGACGCCAAGATCTACGCCGAGTTGGTCGGCTACGGCATCTCGTCGGATGCCTCGCACATGACGGAGCCCGACCCGACCGGCGAGAGCCCGGCGCGTGCAATGACGATGGCGCTGAGCGACGCCGGCGTCCAGCCCGACGAGGTCGGCTACGTCAACGCGCATGCGACCTCGACACCCCTCGGCGATGCCGCCGAGACGAAGGTGATCAAGAACGCGTTCGGCGAAGTGCACGCGAAGAAGCTCGCAGTCTCGTCGACGAAGGGCGCGACCGGACATTGCTTCGGCGCAGCGGGCGCAGTCGAGGCTGTCTTCACAACGCTCGCAGTCGTCGACCGCAAGGCTCCACCGACGATCAACTACACCGATCCGGATCCCGACTGCGATCTCGATTACGTCCCCAACGAGTCGCGCAACCTGCCCGACTTGCGCGTGGCGGTGTCGAACTCGTTCGGCTTCGGCGGCCACAACGCGTCGATCGTCGTGCGCGCGTTCGAGGAATAGCACCAGGAAAACCCTGCTCCAGGCGCGAATCAGACGCGCATGGACCGCACAAGCGTTGTCGTCCGAGACGACTCGTACCGTCTTCCCATGCGCCTCGTCGACGTGGGCGGCCGCCTGGTCGAGTTGCACATACGCCGGTCGAAGCGTGTCAACGGGCACCGCCTCTACGTACGACAGGGACTGCCGCCGGAGCTGGTCGTTCGTCCCCGCGCATCCGAGTCGTACATCGACGACGCGATCGCCATGCACAGATCGTGGCTCGAGCGACAGCTCGCGAACGTCACCGAGCCGTGCCTCGGCCTCGAGCGCTTGCACCTGACCGAGGCGCAGGGCCGCCGCGAGGCGCACGCGCGCATCCTGCTGATCGCGCAGTCGGAGGCCGCTGCGCTCGGCGTCACCTTCACGCGGCTGACGCTTCGCGATCAACGCAGCCGCTGGGGCTCCTGTTCGAGCAAGGGAGCGCTGAGCTTCAACTGGCGGCTCGTGCTCGCACCGCACGACGTGCTCGACTACGTCGTCGTGCACGAGGTCTGTCATCTGGCCGAGCACCACCATGGCCACGCGTTCTGGCAGCTCGTCGAGCGGCGCCGGCCGAAGTACCTCGAGTCGAAACGGTGGCTCGACGAGCACGGCTGGGAGCTGCTGGCGTATCGCCCGCCGCTCGAAGTCGCCGCCTAAGATGGCCGCGTGGAGCGCTGGGCGAGCTTCGACTGCTACGGCACGCTGATCGACTGGGACGGCGGGATTCGCGCCGAGCTCGCCCGGGTGTTCGGCGACGCGCAGGCCGACGAACTGCTCTCGCGCTATCACGAGCTCGAGCCCGGGCTGCAGCAGGACGGCGCGCTGACCTACCGCGACGTCCTGACGGAGGCGATGCGCCGGCTCGGCGCGCCGGCCGGCAGCGAGCACGGGCTCGCCGAGTCACTGCCGGGCTGGCGTGCGTTCCCCGAGGTGCCCGGTGCGCTCGAGGAGCTGCGGAGGCGTGGTTGGAAGCTCGCCATCCTCTCGAACACCGACGACGATTTCATTTCCGCGTCGCAGGTCCAGATCGGCGTCCCGTTCGACGAGATCGTCGTGGCGCAGGAGATCGGGTCGTACAAGCCTGCGCACCGGCACTGGGAGGAGTTCTTCGCACGGACGCACGCACCGCGGGCCGGCCACGTCCATGTCGGCGCGTCGATCTTCCATGACATCGAGCCGGCGGACGAGCTCGGGCTGAAGAGCGTCTGGATCAACCGGACGGGCGAGAGCGCTGCCGTGCGGCCGACACGGGAGCTGGCCGATCTCCTGGCGTTGCCGGAGACGCTCGATGAGCTCGTTCCGGCCGAGCGCCTGGAGCCGCCGCTCGTGCCGCCGGACCTCTGACGGCGCGTTGTAACCGGCCGGCGACGGGGCGGGGTCTAAGCTCTCGACATGTCCGAGGCCCGGATCGACGTTCAGGTCGAGCACAGGAACGCTCCACCGGCCGACCAGAGCAAGCACCCGAACACCTGCCCCAAGTGCGGGTCGCATTTCCGCGATGACGAGCTCGCAGCGGCGCTCTGGGTGTGCGGCCATTGCGGCCATCACTTCCCGATGCAGGCACGGGCGAGGATCGACTGGTACACGGATCCAGGCTCGTTCGTCGAGGAGGCGGCGGAGGTGCGGTCGGAGGATCCGCTCGACTTCTTCGACCTGCGCCCGTATGCCGAACGGCTTGCCGAGGCGGAGCTGAACACGGGGCTCGGTGAAGCGGCGGTGATCGGCCAGGCGACGATGGACGGCCATCCGGTGGAGCTCTCGGTCATGGACTTCACCTTCATGGGCGGCTCGATGGGCAGCGCCGTGGGTGAGAAGTTCTCGCGCGCGTGCGACTCCGCGATCGAGCGTGGTGCGCCGCTCGTCGCCGTCACGAGCTCGGGTGGCGCGCGCATGCAGGAGGGAATCCTCTCGCTCATGCAATTGCCGAAGACGGTCTGCGCGGTCGAGGACCTGCACGACGCACACATCCCGATGTTCATCGTGATGGCGCACCCGACGACGGCCGGCGTGCTCGCATCGTTTGCCTCGCTCGGAGACGTCACGATCGCCGAGCCGGGCGCGTTGATCGCGTTCACCGGTCCGCGCGTCGTCCAACAGACGACCCGTGAGAAGTTGCCGGAGGACTTCGGCCTCGCCGAGCAGAACCTGCGCTTTGGCCACCTCGACGCGATCGTTCCCCGGCGTGAGCAGCGCGAGCACCTCGTCAGGCTGCTGAGGCTGTTTGCATGACGGAGAGAGACCAGGAGCTGAACCTTCGCCGCCGGCTCTCGGGCCTCTCCCGCCTGCCGCTCCTGCGCGGTGCGCGGGTGGAAGGCGAGGCTGAGCGGCTCGAAAAGCAGTTGGAGCGTCTCAAGGCCGACACGAGCGACGAAGCGATCTGGCGGTCGGTGGAGCTCGCCCGCCATCCCGACCGGCCGTACACGATGGACTATGTCGAGCGCTTCGTCGACGACTGGGTCGAGCTGCACGGCGACCGTGGCCGTGCCGACGACGGCGCGCTCGTCACCGGGCTCGGTTCGCTCGACGGGCGCACGATCGTCCTGATCGGGCACCAGAAGGGCCGCGACGTGAAAGAGCGGCTCGACCGCCAGTTCGGCATGGCCTATCCGGAGGGGTACGTCAAGGCGATGCGCGTGATGGAGATCGCCGAGCGGTTCAGCTTCCCGGTGATCTCGCTCGTCGACACTCCGGGCGCCTACCCGGGCGTCGCGGCCGAGCAGCATGGTCAGGGCGGCGCGATCGCCCGGTCGCAGGCCGAGATGGCGCGGCTGACCGTGCCGACGGTGGCGTGCATCATCGGTGAGGGCGGTTCGGGTGGGGCGGTGGCGATCGCCGTCTCCGACCGGGTGCTCATGCAGGAGAACGCCATCTACTCGGTGATCACCCCCGAAGGCTGCGCCGCGATCCTCTGGCGCGACGCCGGTGAGGCGAAGAAGGCGGCCGCCGCCTTCAAGCCGGATGCCCTGCACTGTCTCGAGCTCGGCGTGATCGACGGCGTCGTCCCCGAGCCTCCAGGCGGGGCCCAGACCGATCACGGCGAGGCCGCGCGGCTCCTGCGCTCGGCGCTCGTCGAGGCCCTGGAGGAGCTGGAGGACACCCCTGGGGAGGAGCTCCGCCGCCGCCGCCGGGCGAAGTTCCGGGGCATGGGCGTCTACGCGTGACGTTTGCCACGTAATCCAGGGCCTTTCCACATCATCCACAGGGTTTTCAACGGGCACGAAGTGCGCCCAGAACGCGTCGAGGCCCGCTGCAAGCGGGCCTCGGGCGCCTAACCCCCCGTCAGGAAGAGAAGTCGCGAGCGATCATTTCCGGCCCGGGGACGATTAAACCTCGCTCCTGTGGAAAAGACGTCCACGCGCTCCCGCTCGCGCGGGAGCGCTAGAAAGCGCGAAGCTTCCAAGGTGAGCCTGAGCGAGTACCGTCGCAAGCGCGACCCAAAGAAGACGAAGGAGCCCTTCAGCACTAGCGGCGAGCGAAGCTCGCTGCAGCCGATCTTCGTCGTGCAGCGACACGATGCGCGCAGGCTCCACTACGACTTCCGCCTCGAGCGAAACGGCGCGCTCGCGTCCTGGGCGGTGCCGAAAGGCGTGCCGCTCGAGCCGGGCGACAAGGCGCTCGCAGTGCACGTCGAAGACCACCCGCTCGAGTACGCGTCCTTCCACGGTGAGATCCCAGCCGGGCAGTACGGCGCGGGCACCGTCGAGATCTGGGACAACGGCACCTACGAGCTGGTCGAGGAGAAGCCGGACGGCCAGCTGACGTTCGAGCTCAGCGGGGGACGGTTGCGGGGACGCTGGTCGCTCGTGCCGGCACACCTGGACGGAAAGGAGCAGAACTGGCTCCTGATCAAGCGCCACGACGACGGGCAGGAAGCGGGGCCGCGGCTCTACCGGCCGATGCTCTCGACGCCGTCCACGTCGATCCCGCACGGCGAGCTCTGGACCTACGAGGTGAAATTCGACGGCTACCGGGCACTCGCCTACATTCGCGGTGGCGACTGCAGGCTCGTGTCGCGGAACGACAACGATCTGACCGGCCGCTTTCCGGAGGTCGCGAAGGCGGTCGCAACGGCGGTCAAGAGCCCGAATGCGGTCGTCGACGGCGAGGTCTGCCGGATTGATCCGTCCGGCCGTACGAGCTTCTCGGAGCTCCAGCGGGGAACGGGAGCCTTCGTCTTCTTCGCCTTCGACCTGCTCGAGCTCGACGGCGAGCCGAAGGTCGAGCTGCCGCTGCGCGAGCGAAAGGAGCAGCTGCGGAGGCTGCTGGACGGCCGCGTCAAGAACGTCGCCTTCTCGGAGAGCTTCGACGACGGCGACGCGCTGTTCGAGGTCGCGCAGGAGCGGGGGCTCGAAGGGGTGATCGCGAAGCGGTGGGACAGCTTCTACCGGGAAGGGAAGCGCACCCGAGACTGGCTCAAGGTCAAGACGGAACTGAACGACGAGTTCATCGTCGCCGGCTACACGCGCGGGAGCGGTCGCCGGGCGGGAACGTTCGGCTCGCTCGTGCTGGCCGTCGACGAGGGCGGCGAGCTCCGCTACGTCGGCAACGTCGGCACCGGGTTCGACGACGCCGAGATCCGGAGGCTGTTGCAGCTGCTGGGGCCCTTCCGCCGGGACACGTCGCCGTTCGCCGTCGAGCCGAAGCTGCCGCGCGTGCGCAAGGGCGCCGTGCAGTGGGTCGAGCCGCGGCTCGTCGCGCAGGTGCGCTACGGCGAGTGGACGCACGACGGCCACCTCCGCCACCCCGCCTACCTCGGTCTCCGGGACGACAAGAGCCCAGTGGAGGTCCACCGCGAGGCGCCGCTTCCGGACGTGATCCGCAAGGGCAAGCGGGAGCTGCGCCTCTCGAATCTCGACAAGCCGTTCTGGCCCGACGAGGGGATCACGAAGGGCGACCTGCTGCGCTACTACCAGGCGGTCGCCCCGGTGCTCGTACCGCACCTGCGCGACCGGCCGTTCACGATGCGGCGGTACCCCGACGGCGCCTACGGGAAGGCGTTCTTCCAGAAGGACGCTCCGCCACACATGCCGGACTGGATCCCCACCTATCGCGCGCTCGTGACGACGCGCGAGCGCTCTCGCGCGCAGAAGTGGGTCGACTTCCCGGTCGTGAGCGACGAGCTCGCGCTTCTCTGGATGGTGAACATGGGCTGCATCGACATGAACCCGTGGTACTCGCGGATCGACAAGCCCGAACGGCCGGACTTCGTGCTCTTCGACCTCGATCCGACGCCCGAAGTGCCGTGGTCACAGACGGTGGAGGTCGCGTTGATCCTGAAGGAGGTGCTCGACGCGCTCGAGCTCGAGTCGTTCCCGAAGACGAGCGGGGGCAAGGGCTTCCACGTGCTGGTGCCGATCGAGCGGCGATCGACGTTCGCGGACACGCGCGAATTCGCGGAGCACGTCGCCGGGGCGATCGCGCGCACGCACCCGAAGCTCGCCACGACCGAATGGTCGAAGGCGCGCAGGCGCGGCGTCCTGATCGATTCGAACCAGAACGGCGAAGGCAAGACGATCGCCTCGGCCTATTCGGTGCGGCCGAAGCCGAACGCCCCCGTGTCGACGCCGCTCACCTGGGACGAGGTCAACGACAAGCTCAACCCGTCGATCTACACGATGCCGGTGGTCCTCGAGCGGGTGCGCGCGCGGGGCGATCTCCATGCGGGCGTTCTGACGACGAGACAGTCGTTGTCGAAGGCGCTCAAGCGCCTGGCTTGACCGGGTGCGTCCGGGCCGCCTCCTTTGCAACTGTGAGCTCCTTCCCGTCGATCACCGCATAGCGCAGCGCGATCGCGCTCAACTCGTCGGAGGCCTCCCTCGCCGCGTGGCTGAGCTTCGCGTCGAGCGTCTCGGGGTCGTCGAGGTACAGGAGCCGCGTCCAGAACGTGGTCAGGACGATCGACACCCAGGGCATGAAGATCGCGTTTCGCTCGAGCGCCGCCGACGGTCGCTGGACGAAGAACTACGTCCATCGCAAGCACCCACTACGCTGGGAAGGGGCTTGAAATGGACGCAATCGGCTACATCCGAGTCAGCAAGGTAGGTGGTCGCGAAGGCGATTCGTTCCTGTCGCCGGGCGATCAGCGTAGGGCCATCGATGCGGTCGCCAAGCGCGATGGCCTCAAGATCGTTGATGTGCTCGAAGAGCACGACGTGTCAGGTGGGGACAACACGCGGCCGAAGTGGAACGAGGCTCTTGAGCGTGTCGAGTCCGGCGAGGTCAAGGCCATCGTGGTCTGGAACCTCAGCCGGTTCAGCCGCTCGGTGATCGATGGGCTTCGGGCCATCGAGCGTGTCGAGGATGCTGGTGGCTCGCTGTACTCAGCCGCTGGTGATGTTGGCGACTCGACGCCAGCCGGCAAGCTGACCCGCACGCTCTTCCTCGGCCTTGCTCAGATGGAGCGCGAGCGGGCGAGGGATAGCTTCGCGTCGGCTCAGGCCAATGCGATTGCTCGTGGCATTCACACTGCTAGCCGTGTTCCAACGGGATACAGCCGTGATCCTGAGACGCGCAAGCTCGAACCGAACGAGTATGCAACGCTGATCAAGGGTCTTTTCGAGCGCCGTGCTGAAGGCTGGTCTCTCGGTTCTCTCGTCAAGTGGTTCGCGGCCAACGGTGGCTCATCCAAGACGAACTCAGCCACGATCTCGGCCATGCTGCGGAATCGGGCCTACATCGGTGAGGCTCGGCGAGGCGATCTCTTCAACCCGAAGGCTCACAAGCCCATCGTCTCTCAGCGGCTCTTCGATGCGGTACAGGGCAAGCAGGTTGCTCGGGAGCACACTGGCAAGGCAGCCGCTGAGAGCCTGCTCGGCGGTCTGGTCGTCTGCGATGAGTGTGGCCGTCGCATGTCTACGACGACAACCGGCAATGGGAAGCTCCAGTACCGCTGCCCGTACAAGCTCTGCAAGTCACGCGCCACAGCGAGGGTGCACGAGCTTGATGATGAGGTTGTAGAGCGGCTCACGGCCTACTGGAACACGTTCACCTACGCGGACGTTGAACGCTCGAAGGGCAATCAGGCCGAAATCACGGCTGACCTGGCAGCGGCTCGCGAGGAGCTCGCTGATGCTCAGCACCTGCTTGACACCTGGAAGGCTGGCAGGCGTGATGCTCTGAAGAGCGGCATGTCAGTGGCGGACTACACCGCTGATCTTGTCGAATACCAGAACGAGGTTGCGGAGCGCCAGCTTGGCCTTGAGATGGCCGAGAGCACCAAGCCTGAGCTTGGTAGCCGCGAGCGCGTTGCCGATCTTTGGGACGAGTGGTCACACGAGACCCGCAAGGAGTGGCTTGGCAAGAACCTCGAAGCCGTGATCGTGCGGAAGTCCGGCGCCGGTCGCGGCAACCCGATCCATGTCTCTGAGCGCATGGCGCTCGGTCTCAAGGATGGCCTCTGGCTGCATCGCAAGGCGGGTTGGTCAGCCGAGCCGTTCGGCGAGCCTCAGAGCTTTCTTCACATGGTGAGCCGCCAGAAGGCCAAGCGAGCAAAAGCTAAGAGATAGCGGTCTGCGAGAAGTTGCGGGGTCTCGACCCCTTCATTACGAGTGAAATCAGTCGCTCAGATGAGATGGGTGGTTCCGCAGAACGATGCGGGTTTGGACTAGTCAGTGTCGCTCATCAGCGAGCCATCTCAGCGACTTGGTGTGTCATCGGTGTGTCATCAGATCACGGCTCGCTCGTTCTTACTTGACGCGACTCACTAGACAAGTCCAGAGGATGCGCGTACCAACGTCGCGCGCACCGCTTAGCTGCCCGCCCTCGCCACGTACGTGTTCGACTTTGACGGGCGGACGAGCCAGCTACGCTGATCTCCGGAAATGCAGCGGTCGCGAGGCCCAAGGAGGAGCGAGTGGCATCTCTGATCGGACGCGCCATCAAGTCCGCGCAAAGCACCGCAGGGAAGCGTCTGGTTGCGCAAGTCGAGAAGGCAGCGCGCGATCCGAAGAACCAGGCGCGGATCGAGCAGTTGCATTCGCGCCTCCCGAAGCGCTGAAGTCGGGCCGAGGCGTAGACAACTCTCGTCTTGTTGCACCCATAGGACAGGAAGGTGGAACACCAATGGCAACGAGGAAGCAGACACTGAGGGCCAAGGCGGCTGGCGCGCCGCTCGGCAAAGGAACACAGGCGGCGAAGAAGACGAAGGCGAAGGTGAAGAAGACTTCTCGTGGCAAGTAGGGGCAACCGTCTCCGCGTGCAAGAGGGGAGGAAGGACGCGCTGTCTTCGTTCCTCGACGCGCGGGTCGAGGAGGGTTTCCGGGTCGAGTCTCGCACCGCAACGCAGGCGATCATTGTCTCCCCGGAGGGTTTGCTCGGCCGCTTCCGCAGGACGAAAGAGCGGGAACGCCGGGTGGTGGTGGTTGACGAGCAGGGCGAGGTGAGCATGACGCCAGCCCAACCGCTCCGCTCGTGAGGCGACCTGATACCTCAACACAGGAGCTAAGGACAACATCGTGAGAGCAACTCTTCTTCTCGCTGACCACGCGCAGGTGGCCGAGGGCAAGCTCTACATCAACGGTGGCGGCTGGACTGTCATCGGGCCGCAGCCGATGCCGTTCGCCATCGCCATGTACGTCGAAGTTCCCTGGGATCAGACGAACACGAAGCACTCGATGCTGCTCGAACTCCTCGACGCAGATGGTCATCCGGTGACGGCCCCGGAGAGCGATGATCCGATTCGCGTGGAGTTTCCCCCGCTGGAGGTTGGTCGTCCGCCTGGGGTGAAGCCCGGGATGCCGTTCGGCGTCCCGTTGGCCGTGAACTTCGGGCCGCTGCCGCTCGAACCCGACGGCCGTTACGTTTGGCAGTTGACCATCGACGGCCACGCGGACGAGGACTGGCGTCTGACGTTCTCGACGCGGCCGGAACTCGCCTGATGTGGGCGAGGCGTGGGTGCTGCGGAAGAGGGGCTTCTTCGAGATGGGAAGGAGTCGCGGCGGGCCATGTTCGTGACGTTCGCTGACCTTGAACCGCCGAACAGCGTGGATGAGAGTGAAGCCCGTTGGCT
>JADGPE010000037.1 GCA_017882605.1 Thermoleophilia bacterium
TCCTGTCACGCAGGAGCTCCATTTCGTTCGTTCAGGTGGAGGACCAGTCGAACAGGTAGAAGACGAGCAGCTTCGGCCCGTCGTCGACGAGCTCGAGCATGGTCAGGGGCTCGTTCGGTCCGAGGAAGATCTGCGCGTCGGGGATGCGGTCGCCGGGCTCGAGCACGCGGCGGAGATTACTGACAGCACCAGCGGCCGGAGAGCTCCGGCAGCGACCCGAGGTGGTCCGCGCGGGGGAACTGCTCGCGAAAGAGCCGCTCGAGATCGGCGACCCGCGCTGGGCCAGGTCGAGCTCGTGAATCATCGCGCCGTTCGACCCGATGGGTTCTCTCCAAGGACGAGCGGACGTTGCATGCGGTCAGCTCCGGCTACAGCCGCGTCGTCGCGATCGACGTTCGCGACAGCAAGGTGACCGGCGTCTTTCGCATCGACCTGCCTTCCTGGACGATCGGCGCGATGAACGCGGCGCTCTCGCCCGACGGCGGACGGATCGCGATCGCGAACGGCGAAGAAGACGATCGCGGTCGGCTACTCGCCCGACGGCTCGACGCTCTGGAAGCTCTCGTGACGCGTCGCGTCAGCTCGTTGCCGGTGCGCTGACCGCTGAGTCCTCGGTCGCGACCGAGATCTCGCGCACGACCTCGACGATGTCGCGGTTGGCGTTCCACACGCGCAGTTGACGATCCGAGCCGTTGCCCCGCGCGAGAATCCCACGCACTCCTTCGAGCTCGCGTTCCGAGCCAAGCTCGCGCGCGTGCGGTTCGATGTCGCGCAGCGTCCTGCGGACGAGTTGCGCGACCGGCACGCGGTTGCGACGCCCGGTGGCGAGGTCCATGATCGGAGCCTCGAGGCCGTAGCGAGCGGCGAGCCACTTGTTCTCCGTGGTCAGCAGCCGGTGCCACGTCGGAATCGGCTTGCCGCTGTCGTACAGTTCGCAGTACATCTTCACGATCGCCTGGAAGAACGCGGCGATCGCGACCACGTCCTCGAGCCGTGTGACGGCGTCGCAGACACGCATCTCGATCGTGCCGAGCCGCGGGTGCGGGCGGATGTCCCACCAGATGTGGGTGTAGTCGGCGATGCAGCCCGTGCGCTCGAGCTGCCCGACGACCTCGGCGTAGTCGGCGTAGTCCTTGAAGCGCGGCGGCGGGCCGGAGCGTGGAAACGCGGCGAACACCATCTGGCGGCTCGACGCAAGCCCTGTCGGCTCGCCGCGCCAGAACGGTGACGACGCGGAGAGCGCGAGCATTTGCGGCAGGTGCACGAGGAGCCCGTTCATCACCTGGATCGCCTTCTCGGGATCGTCGACGGCGACGTGCATGTGCATGCCGAAGATCAACTCGCGGCGCGCGACGTACTGCAACTGGTCGACGAGCTGCCGGTAGCGGTCGCGTGCGGTGATGCGCTGCCGCTCGAAGAGGCTGAACGGGTGCGTACCGGCGGAGCCGAAGCGGCAGCCCTCCGAGCGCGCGATCTCCGCGACGTAGCCGCGCAGAAGGGTGAGCGAGTGCATGACGTCGCCGGCGGTCCTGCAGACCGGCGTCGTCACCTCGAGCACCGACTGCATCAACTCGGCGTGGATGCGGTTTCGGTGCTCGCCGTGCTCGACGGCTGCCAGCACCGAGTCGATGTGCTGCACGAGATCCCACGTCTCGGGATCGAGCAGCATGTACTCCTCCTCGACGCCGAGCGTGTAGGGATCGCTCGTGCCGAACGCATGCTCGAGCACGCTGGCGTGGCCGTAGCCCAGCCCCTCGGCGCCCTTGCCGGTGATCGACGGTGGAAAGATCTGCTTCACAGAACCAAGTATGTCGCGGTTCGAACCGCTTCACTCACGAACCTGGTTCACCCAGCACCGCTTCCGCCTCGATCTCGACGAGCCAGCGCGGATCGAGCAGCGCGGTGACGATGCCGGTCGTCGCCGGGCGCGCCCGCGCAAAGGCTTCGCCGTGGGCGCGGCCGACCTCGTCGATGTAGGCCGCGTCGGTGACATAGATGCGGGTTCTCACGACGTCGTCGAGCGACGCGCCGGCTTCGCTCAGCGCACGCTCGATGATCGCGAGGCAGACCTGCGCCTGTTCGTACGGCGTGACGGGCGGGTCGGCGTCACCGGGCATGATCGGCGCGGTACCGGAGACCCAGACGCGGTCTGCGACCCTGACTGCGCGCGAGTAGCCGACGCGGGCCTCGAACGCGGCTCCTGAGGAGATCAACTGTCGTTCCATGCCCGCTAGTCTCGCCGTTCGTGGATGCGCTGCGCCAGGTCGACGGATGGTCCTGCGAGCACGTGGCCGTCGGAGTCGCGGGCGTCGTCGAAGAAACGCATGGTGACGCCGGCCGTCGCTTCGCCTGGGCCTCGGTGACGAAGCTCGCGACGGCGGTTGCGATGCTCGTCGCCGCCGAGGAAGGTCTCGTCGAGCTCGACGAGCCGGCCGGCCCGCCCGGGTCGACGTTCCGCCATCTGCTCTCGCACGCCTCGGGCCTGCCGTTCGACCACGGGCCGCCGATCTCGCGTCCAGGCGTCCGGCGCGTCTATTCGAACTACGGCTTCGAGGTTGCGGCCGCTCTGGTGGAGCAGCGTGCCGAGCTGCCGTTCGCCGAGTACTTCGCGCATGTCTGGCAGGGAACGACGGCCGAGTTGCACGGTTCCGCCGGCTCGGGCGTCCACGGCACCCTCGCCGACCTGCTCGTCCTCGCACGCGAGCTGCAGGCGCCGACCCGCGTTGCGCCGGAGACGCTCGCCGAAGCGACCGCAGTGCAGTTTCCGGGGCTCGGCGGCGTGCTGCCCGGCTTCGGCCGCCAGGAGCCGAACGACTGGGGTCTCGGCTTCGAGCTTCGTGACGGGAAGGCGCCGCACTGGACCGGTGAGCGCAACTCCCCTCAGACCTTCGGGCATTTCGGGCGTAGCGGCACGTTCCTCTGGGTCGATCCTGCCGCTGGGATCGCGCTCGCCTGTCTGACCGATCGTCCATTTGGCGACTGGGCCGCCGAGGAGTGGCCGCCGTTCGCGGACGCGGTGCTGGCCGCGGTTCGCTGAGTCTTCATCCGGGCTTTACCTTCGCCCACCTACGCTCGCGGACGATGTCGTCCCGGCTTGCACCGGTCCGCCGCCGCGTCCGCGTTGCACGCGGCATCTTGCTGGGCGGCGGGATCGTCGTCTTCGGCGCCGCCATGGCGCTCGCCCGCGCGCAGTTTCCCGGTCACCACAAGCACGGCGTGACCAATCTTTCGCCGCCGTCGTCGTTCGTCGACGTCGTGCGGCACAACCAGCTCGAGGCGGGGATTCTCGCGCCGGCCGAAGCCCCGCCCGGGATCGGATCGGCGCCGTCGTGAGCCGCGCCGTCTTCCGCTCGATGGGCTGCGAGGTCGTCGTCGACGGAGCGTCGTCTGCCGGCCTCGCCGAGACGCGCGCCCTGTTCGAGCGCTACGACGCGGCCTTCAGCCGCTTTCGACCGGGCAGCGAGCTCGTCCGCCTGAACACGGCGGGCGGGGGCGCGATGTCGCCCCTCTTCCGCGAGGTGCTCGAGACGGCACTGTGGGCCTCCGGCCAGACGGATGGCCTCGTCGATCCCGCCGTCGGGGCTGCGGTCGTCGCCGCCGGCTACGACCGGGACTTCGCGCTCGGGCTCGACAGCGACGAGCCGGCGGGGACTGCGGCCGCTCGCGGCAGCCTGTGGCGGCTCGGGCCGGTGCTGCGCCTGGCGCCGGGCGTGCAGCTCGACCTGAACGGCGTCGTCAAGGCGCTCGCGGTCGATCGTGCGGCGGAGCTCCTCGACGGCGACGGGCTCGTCTCGGCTGGCGGCGATCTCGCGACGCGCGGCGCGGTGGACGTGGCACTGAGCGGCGGCGACGCGGTGCGCGTGAACGGCGGTCTCGCGACGAGCGGCACGACGCGCCGTCGGTGGTCGCGGGCCGGTGAGCCGCAGCACCACCTGATCGATCCGCGGACGGGGCGCCCGTCCGGCACGCCGTGGTCGGAGGTGACCGTCTGCGGCGCGACCTGCCTCGCGGCGGACGTCGCGGCCAAGGCGGCGCTGCTCCTCGGGAGCGACGGGCCTGCGTGGCTCGAGCGGCGCGGACTGCCGGGACGGTTCGTCGGCGCCGAGATCGTCACCACGGCTGCGTGGGCGGGCGCGCTCCAGGCGGCGTCGTGCATCTGACCTCGAGCCCGGTCGACTGGTACGCGGCGCGCGCGGCCGGCGTCGTCGCGTACGTGCTGCTCACCATCGTGGTCTCGTTCGGACTGACGATGTCGTCGCGCCGGAGGCTCGAGCGCTGGCCGCGGTTCGCGCTCGAAGAGGTGCATCGCTTCGGCGGGATCCTCGTCGGGACCTTCATCGCGATCCACGTCGTGACGATCGCGATCGACTCGTATCTGCGCTTTTCGCCGGCGGCAATACTCGTGCCCTTCGCTGCCTCCTACCGGCCGCTGTGGGTCGCGCTCGGGATCGTCGCCGCCGAGTTGCTGCTTGCGCTCGCGATCACGAATCGTTTCCGCGACCGGCTGCCCTATGCGCGCTGGCGTGCCTTTCACTACGCGAACTTCGCGGTCTGGACGGCGGCGACCGTGCACGGCCTGGCGAGCGGCACCGACCGGAGCAGCGTGTGGCTGATGACGCTCACCGCCGTGTGCGCAGGCATTGTCGTCACGCTGACTGCACGGCGCATCCAGCTGGCCGGCCCGAAGGCGCTCGCGGCCGGCGGCGCTGCGGCGACGGCGGTGCTCGTACTGGCGCTCGTCGCCTTCCCGTTCCACCCCCGCCCCTGGAACGCCCGCTCGTTCCACGACTCGCTGGTCGGCGTCATCTCGCGCAACGCCGGCCCGACGCGCGAGCTCGTCTCGGTCGTCGCAACGGGTGAAGGTGACCAGCGGGTCCTGATGCGCGCCGATCTGCTCGTCGAGCCCCGCGGTTTGCTGGCGACGTCGTTCGACCTCGAGTTCCTCCCGAGCGGGCTGCGCTGCCACGGTCACGTCACGCATATCGACTCGCTCGGGTTCCAGGGTTTGTGTCGTGCTGCTGACGGGACGAAGAGAGTCGTGCGCGCTGCGTGGGAAGCCGAACAGGGGTCGCAGTTCAACGCAGGGACACTCGATGTCCACGCGTAGTCTCGTGCTGCTCGCGGCCGTCGTGCTCGCTGCGGGCTGCGGCGCCTCGGCCAAGCACGCCGTGACGAGCACGGAGACCGTTGCGAAGAAGCAACCGGTCGCCCGCGCCGTGCCCGTCACGGTAGCCGAGCATGCACTCGGGAGCCTGGCCGCGCCTGTGCAGGATGCGACCTCGGCTCCGTGGCGTGGGGGCGCGATCCTCGCCGGCGGGCTGACTGCGGCCGACACCTCGACCTCGAACGTCGTGCTCGTCCGCGCTCCAGGGAGCGCGTCACCGCTGCCTCTCGCCCTGCACGACGCCACGGCAGCCACGCTGGGCGGTGCCGTCTACCTGTTCGGCGGCGGCGACGGGGTGCACCAGCTCGACGGCATCGTCCGGGTCACGCCTGGTGCGCCCACTACGGTCGGCCACCTTCCCGCGCCGAGCTCGGACCAGTCGGGAGCCGTCTGGGGAGGGGCCGAGTACGTCGTCGGCGGTTACACGGGCACGCGCTGGCTGAACACGATCGTCCGCTGGCGTCCTGGGCAGCAGGCGCGGGTCGTCGGCCATCTCCCGGTGCCGCTCCGTTACGCCGCCGTCGCCGCGGCCCGGGGCCGCGTCGTGATCGCCGGCGGCTCCACTCCGGCGGGCACGGCCAGCGACGCCGTGCTCTCGTTTGACCCGGCGACGGGACGCGTGACGCGGATCGGGCGCCTGTCCAGCCCGACCACTCACGCCGCGGCGGCGGCCCTCGGCAACCACGTGTACGTGATCGGCGGCAGAAGCGCGACGGTCGACACGCCGACCGCGGCGATCGAGGCGATCGATCCGATCGCCCGCACGGTCGTGGTGGCGGGCACGCTCAACTCGGCCCGTTCCGACCTCGCGGCCGTCGGCCTGCCGGGGAGGATCCTGCTCGCCGGCGGCCGGGGCGGCGCGGGCACCGTCGCGACCGTCTCCGAGCTGCTCCCGTCGCGCAGGACGAAGGCCAGGACCACGGCGGCCGTGCCCAAGCTCATCGATGCGCACAACGTCTATGCCGCAGACAGTCCGGGAAACCTGACGGGCGCCGCGCGCACCGCGCTGCCGCGGATCTACGTGCCGAATTCGCAGTCGAACACGGTCGACGTGATCGATCCGCACACCTTCAAGGTCGTCGACCACTTCGCGGTCGGGGGGCTCCCGCAGCATGTCGTCCCGGCGTACGACCTGAAGCACCTCTACGTCACGAACGACACGGGCAACACGCTCACCCAGCTCGATCCGCAGACGGGGAAGCCGACACGGACGATCCCGGTCGACGACCCGTACAACATGTACTTCACCCCCGATGGGCGCGACGCGATCGTCGTGGCAGAGCGCAACGCGCGGCTCGACTTCCGCGACGCGCACACATTCGCGCTCGTGAAGTCGGTCTCGACTCCATGTCGCGGCGTCGACCACATGGACTTCACCGCCGACGGAACGAAGGCGCTCGTCAGCTGCGAGTTCTCGGGACAGTTGCTCGAGCTCGACGTGACCGGGCAGCGCGTGGTCAAGGCCTTCGGCGCCGGAGGCGGGCTCGGCATGCCTCAGGACGTGAAGCTGTCGCCGGACGGCCGCGTGTTCTACGTCGCCGACATGGTGTCCAACGGCGTCTGGATCGTCGGCGCGAAGAGCTTCCGCGTGATTGCGTTCATCCACACCGGTCGCGGCGCGCACGGCCTCTATCCCAGCCGCGACGCGCGCTATCTGTACGTGTCGAACCGAGGTGAAGGCTCGATCTCCGTGCTCAGCTTCGCGACGCGCAAAGTCGTGCACACGTGGCGGATCCCCGGCGGCGGCAGCCCCGACATGGGCGGTGTCTCCGCCAACGGCAAGGTGCTGTGGCTCTCCGGCCGCTACAGCGGCATCGTCTACGCGATCTCGACACGAGACGGGAAGCTGCTGGCGCGCATCCCCGTCGGGGCCGGCCCGCACGGGCTCTGCGTCTGGCCGCAGCCCGGCCGGTACTCACTCGGGCACACGGGCATCCTCCGCTAGGAACTCCAGCAGGAGCGCGTTCAGCTCCTCGGGCTGATCGATCCCGACGAGATGCCCTGCGCCCGGGACGATCGCCAGGTCGGCGTCGGGGATCTCTTCCGCGAGGTGCTGGGCGATCGCGAGGAAGTCGGCCTTGTCGTCCTCACCGACGATCACCAGTGTGGGGATCTGCAGGGACGAGAGTGGGGCCAGCTCGGGCCAGAGCACCTCGGGCTCGTCGTGCGCGGTTTGCAGCTCGAGCGCGCGCCGTTGCTGTGGGCGCACGTCGTCCTGATGGGCGGGCGCGACCCAGAACTCGAGGTTGATCTCGGTCGCGGCGTCGAGATCGCCGGCCTCGATCGCCTGCTCCTCCGCCGCGAAATAGTCACGCATCTCCTCCGTCCAGTCCCAGGCGGGCAGTCCCGAGCCGATGAGCACGAGCCTTTCCACGCGGTCGGGATGGGCGAGCGCCGTCCGCAGTGCGACCACGCCGCCGAAGGAGTTGCCGACGAGGATGGCGGGCAGTTCGGCAGCGACGACGTCGACGAACGAGAACGGCTCGGTCGGCAGCGGCGTGGCTCCCCAGCCGGGCAGATCGGGCGTGACGACGTCGAAGCCGGCGTGTAGAGCTTCGACCTGCCTGCCCCAGAGGCGCGAGTCGCCGAGTGCCGAGTGCAGGAGAACGATCTTGGGCATCCGGTGATTCTTCATCATGTGGGCGATGGGTGCGCTCGACGACTGGCGCTTCTGCCCTCGCTGCGGTGGCGAGCTGGCCTGGACCGACGATCACCTCACCTGCCCGCGGTGCGGCGACGAGCACTGGGCGAACGCGATCCCGGGCGTTCAGGGCATCCTGGAGCGGGACGGACGCGTGCTGCTCGCACGCCGCGGGAATGAACCGCGCAGAGGCTGCTGGGACCTTCCCGGCGGCTTCCTGCACGAGACGGAGAGCCCCGCCGCCGGCCTGCGCCGCGAGTTCCGGGAGGAGACGGGCCTCGAGATCGAGCCCGTGCGTTTGCTGCGGATCGACATCGAGCCGTACGGCGGGCGGTACGTCTTCTCGGTCACCTGGCTCGTCCGCGGCGACGGCGATCCGGTCGCCGCAGACGATGTCGACGAGGTGCGCTGGTTCGGCCCCGACGAGCTACCGGACATGGCGTTCCCGGGGCAGAACCTGGTGCTAGACGACTGGGTCGCGAGGCAGCAGAAGCCGTAGCGCGCGCGGCTCGATGCGGAACTCGACCGGCGTTTCGAGCACGGCGGGCTCGCCGTCGACCGCCGCGCGCACGGTCGCGCCGCCGGCGTCGAGGGTGAAGCGCTCGGCCGACTGCTCCTCCCACGACGAGCGCAAGACGCCGAGTGGGGCGTACAGGTGCAGCCGGCCCTCGTCGAGCCGCTCACGCTCGCCGACCGAAAGCACCGTCAGTTCGTAGCGGTTGTTCGAGATCAGCACGACGCGCGCGTGGAGCGGCCTGCCGTCGACGGTCAACCGGGCCGCGTGACGATCCGCGGCGACGATCGCCAGCGCACGAAGGCGCGCGAAGGCGTTGCTTCGCCTCCGATGATGCTCGCGGCGATGCACGAGGCGCGCGTAGACCCCGAGCGAGACGTTGTTCAGGAAGAGCCGGTCGCCTGCGCGCCCGACGTCGACGCGGCGCTCACGGCGGTCGACGAAGGCAGCGAGCGCGGCGACCGGATCGTCGCGAGCCAGGCCTACATCGCGGGCGAAGTGGTTGCGGGTGCCGAACGGAACACAGACGAAGGGCAGGTCGCGCTCGATCGCGACGTCGGCGACCGCGGCCAGCGAGCCGTCGCCGCCCGCCATGCCGAGCGCGTCCGCGGCGGCACGCCGCGCGATCGCCGGGAGGTCGTCGCCGTCGCGCAACTTGTGCGTCTCGATGCCGAGCTCGTGGGCGGCGGCGAGCAGCCGAGCCGCGTCGCCGTCGCCGGACCGCGGGTTGACGATCAGGAAGCCTGCCACGCCGTCCTGATACCTGGGCTTTCCGGTGCGCCAAGATGGGCCGATCGGCTCATGCGGTCGTCCGGGCGACGGTCGATCATCTGGAGATGGACGGCCCCGGCACCATGCACCTGATCGAGGATGATCTCTCCGAGGCCTGGGTCGACGACCTGGCCCGCGACGGCGTAGCGGAGATCGAGCGCTACCTCGCGAAGCACCTCGCGTTCCTGGCCTACCTCGACGAAGCCTCGGCGTAGGCAAAGGGGAGGCCCACGGAGGGAAACCGCAGGTTGCCCTCCGTGTTACTCCGCGAGCCCCAGAGCCTTTTCGAGCGAGCCCTTCGGCATGGCGCCGACGGCGGAAGCCTGCGGCTCGCCGTTTTCGAACAACACCATGAACGGGATCGAGGCCACGCCGTAGCGCTGGGCGAGATCCTGTTGCTCGTCGATGTTGACCTTCACAACCTTCACCTGATGTTCGTCGGCGATCCGGTCGAGCACCGGCGAGACGGCATGGCACGGGCCACACCACTCGGCCCAGAAGTCGACGATCACCTTGCCGTCGGACTTCAGGACTTCGCTCTCGAACGTGTCGGTTGTCGCGTTGGTTGCCAATTGGTTCCTTTCTCAGAGGTCTTACCCGGAGGTCAACGCCGGGCCGGGAACGTTTGTTCCCGGAAGCTACGATCGAAACATGTTCGCGCCGCTTCCGGACAAACCCGACCATCCCGCGCTCGAGCTGGAGATCCTGGAGCTCTGGGAACGGGAGCGGACCTTCGAGCAGCTCCGCGACCGAAACCGCGGCAACGCCCGCTGGTCGTTCGTCGACGGCCCCGTGACGGCCAACCGGTCGTCGCTCGGCGTCCACACCGCCTGGGGCCGGACGCTGAAAGACGTCTTCCAGCGCTACAAGGGCCTGCGCGGCTTCGATCAGCGCTACCAGAACGGCTTCGACTGCCAGGGGCTCTGGATCGAGGTCGGGGTCGAGCGCGCCCTCGGCCTGAACTCGAAGCGCGAGATCGAGGAGTTCGGCATCGAGGAGTTCGCGCGCCGCTGCCGTGAGGTCGTCGTCGGCTCGTCGGAGGCGCTGACCCGCGGCTCGATCCGGCTCGGCCAGTGGATGGACTGGGGCAACGACTACTTCACCTTCAGCGACACGAACATCGAGTACATCTGGAAGTTCCTCGCGATCATGCACGAGCGCGGCTGGCTCTACATGGGCCACCGTTCCACCGAGTGGTGCCCGCGCTGCGGCACGTCCCTCTCGCAGCACGAGCTGACCCAGAGCGGCGTCTACCAGGATCGCGCCGACCCGTCGCTGTACGTTCGTTTCCCGCTGCTCGACCGCGAGGGCGAGTACATCGTCGTCTGGACGACGACACCGTGGACGCTGCCGGCGAACGTCGCCGCCGCGGTCCATCCGGACGAGGAGTACGGGCGGCGCGAGAACGGCGAGTGGGTCGCGGTCGAGCTGTTCCCCGAGGACACGTTCGTGGAGCGACTGCGCGGCTCGGAGCTCGTCGGGTGGGGCTACCGCGGCCCCTTCGACGACCTGACGCCAGGCTCGGAGGTCGACCACCGCGTGATCCCGTGGGAGGACGTGACGATGGACCAGGGCACCGGCATCGTCCACATCGCGCCCGGCTGCGGTGGGGAGGACTTCGAGCTCTCGAAGGTGCACGACCTGGCGGTGCTGACGCCGGTCGACGAGTCGGGTCGCTTCTACGACGACTACGGCTGGTTGCACGGTCTCTCGACGACCGAGTCCGCCGACCAGATCATCGGCCGCCTGGGGGAAACCGGCTTTCTCGTCGAGGCCGGGCTCTTCACGCATGCCTACCCACACTGCTGGCGCTGTGACACGCCGCTGATCTTCCGGCTCTCGGACGACTGGTTCATCTCCGTCGAGGAGGTCCGCCAGCGCCTGCTCGAGGAAAACGCGAAGGTCGAGTGGGTGCCTGGATACATGGGCAAGCGCATGGACGACTGGCTGCGCAACATGGGCGACTGGAACATCTCGCGCCGGCGCTACTACGGCCTGCCGCTGCCCTTCTATCCGTGCTCGTGCGGCCACCTGAATGTGATCTCGTCGAAGGCGGAACTGCGCGAGCGCGCGGTCGAGGGCTTCGAGCAGCTGGAGGAGCTGCGGCGCCCCTGGGTCGACCGTGTTCCCATCCGCTGCACGGCGTGCGGCGAGCAGGTCTCGCGGATCCTCGAGGTCGGCGACGTCTGGCTCGACGCGGGCATCGTCCCGTTCTCGACGCTGGGCTGGGAGAACCCGGAGTGGATCGATCAGGGCTACGCGACTGGCGCCGCGAAGGGGCTGACGAAAGCCGATCTGCCGGATCACGCGTACTGGGAGACATGGTTCCCCGCCGACTGGGTCTCCGAGATGCGCGAGCAGATCCGCCTGTGGTTCTACTCGCAGTTCTTCATGTCGGTCGCGCTCGTCGGCCGCTCGCCGTACCGGCGCGTGCTGGCCTACGAGAAGATGCTCGACGAGCAGGGGCGTGAGATGCACGCGTCGTGGGGGAACACGATCCCGGCCGAGGACGCATTCAGCCAGATGGGCGCCGACGTGATGCGGTGGCAGTACTGCGCGCAGCCGCCCGACCGCAACCTTCTCTTCGGCTTCGGGCCGGCGCACGAGATCAAGCGCAAGCTGTTGACGTTCTGGCACTCGGCGAAGTTCCTGGTCGACTACGGGAACATCGAGGGCTTCGCGCCGTCCTGGGACCGGCTCGCGCCGGATGTCGAGCTGCGCCCGCTCGACCGGTGGCTCGTCGAGCGGACAAAACAGCTCATCGTGGAGGCGACCGAGGCCTATGAGGCGACGTTGACCGCCGACGTGACCCGCGCGTTCGACGCCTTCGTCGACGACGTCTCGAACTGGTACATCCGACGCTCGCGGCGCCGCTTCTACTCCTTCGACGAGGCTGCGTTCAGGACGCTCTGGTTCGCGCTCGTGCAATCGCTGCGGGTGGTCGCCCCGGTGATGCCGTTCCTCGCCGACCATCTGTGGCGGAACCTCGTTCAGGACGGCCCGGCGTCCGTGCATCTGGCGTCGTGGCCCGAGCTCGAGGAGCCGGACCGCTCGCTGCTCGGCGAGATCGCCGAAGTGCGGAGGGTCGTCGAGCTCGGGCGCCAGGCGCGCTCGGCGTCGCAGTTGAAGCTGCGCCAGCCGTTGCGGCGACTGGTCGTTGCCGGTACGACACGCGCCGAAGGCCACGCCGACGAGATCGCCGAGGAGCTGCGCGTGAAGGAGGTCGAGTTCGGGGACGTCGAGGCGTCTGAGCTGCGCGTGAAGCCGAATCTGCCCGTGCTCGGGCCGAAGCTCGGCCCGGCGTTGCGCAAGGTGCGCGAGAGCCTGCAGCGCGGGGACTTCGAGGAGCTCGGCGACGGGCGTTTCAAGGTCGACGGCCACGTCCTCGAGCCGGGCGAAGTGCTGGTCGAACAGGTCGGCCGCGCCGGCTGGGCCGTCGCGAGCGAAGACGGCGTCACCGTTGCGCTCGACACGGAGCTCGACGACGAGCTGCTGTTGGAGGCGAACCTGCTCGACCGTGTGCACGAGGTCAACGTGTTGCGCAAGGCCTCCGGCCTCGAGATCACGGATCGGATCAAGCTCTGGCTTCCCGACGCCGCTCTGATCGAGCGCTACCGCGACCGGCTCGCGGCCGAGACGCTCGCGGTCTCGGTCGAGCTCGGCGAGCTGCGAATCGAGAAGGCATGAAGCCGCTCGTCCTGCTCCTCGCAGTGGTCGCGGTCGCAGGCTGCGGGAGCTCGAACGCCCAGCCGAAGGACGACCCGGGAGCGTTCGCGGTCAAGGTCGTCGACCAGATCGTGCACAACCGCTACAGCACCGCCTGGAACGATCTTCATCCCGCCGACCAGAAGGTTGCGCCGTCAGGCGAGTACGTGCAGTGCGAGCGGCGGTCGCCGGTGCTCGCTGCTCCGCTCTCGACGAAGGTGCTCAGCGTCGCCGACGAGTCGGTCGGGATTGGCGACGGGTCGTT
The DNA here is from genome assembly GCA_017882605.1 of Thermoleophilia bacterium. Taxonomy (GTDB): domain Bacteria; phylum Actinomycetota; class Thermoleophilia; order Gaiellales; family Gaiellaceae; genus PALSA-600. Next base: position 13,061 of record JADGPE010000037.1, read on the forward strand.
CGTGCAGAGCAAGGCGGTGCACGTCCGGCTCGGCTTCGCCGGGGGCTTCCACCTCGTGCACACCGTCCACGTGGTCGCCGCGCACGGGAAGTGGACGTGGATCCTGCCGTCCTACCGCTTCCGCGACTACAAGGCGGACAGGTGCCCGGTCGACGCGGGGTCGACCCCGCCGCCGTCCACGTCCTGAGCGAACCTGGCTCTCGCCGCAGGCGAAACTGAGCGAACCTGGTTCTCGCCGCAGGCGAAACCAGGTTCGTGTCTAGAGGGCCTCGGTCTACGACGTGAACCTGGTTCCGGCTTCGCCGGCAACCAGGTTCAACCCTGGGTCTCGGCGAGTGCGAGCTCGCGGCGCAGCTCGGTCGGCAGGCGGAACTCGACCCCCTCGTCGACGAGACGGTACGGCTCGACGTGGGTCACGCCGCGCGCGCGGAACCACTCGCAGACGCGCTCGACGAGCTTCTCCGGTGCCGAGGCTCCCGAGGTGACGCCGACGACTTCGACGTCTTCGAGCCAGCTCTCGTCGATCTCGGTCTCGTCGTCGATCAGATGGCCGGTGACTCCCGCAGCGCGCGCGGTCTCGACGAGTCGGTTCGAGTTCGACGAGTTGCGCGAGCCGATCACGAGCAGCAACTGGATCTCGCTCAGCATCTCCTTGACCGCCCACTGGCGGTTCGACGTCGCGTAACAGATGTCTTCCTTCTTGGGCGCGTAGATGTTCGGGAAGCGCCTGCGCAGCGCGGTGATGATCTCTCCGGTCTCGTCGACGGAGAGCGTCGTCTGCGTGACGTACGCGAGCCGCGCGTCCGGTGCGAACGAGAGGTGTTCGACATCCTCGACCGACTCGACGAGCACCATCGAATCGGGCGCCTCTCCCATTGTCCCCACGACCTCCTCATGGCCCTCGTGGCCGATCAGCACGACGGTGTACCCGTCGGCGGCGTAGCGCCTGGCCTGCACGTGCACCTTGGTGACGAGCGGGCAGGTGGCGTCGATCGTGTTCAGTTGTCGCGCCTGCGCGTTCGCGTGGACGGCCGGGGACACACCGTGGGCCGAGAAGACGACGGTCTCGCCCTCGGGCACCTCGGTCTCCTCGTCCACGAACACTGCGCCGCGTGCCTCAAGGTCGCGGACGACGTGCAGGTTGTGGACGATCTGCTTGCGCACGTACACGGGCGGCCCGTACAGGTCGAGTGCCTTCTCCACCGTCTCGACGGCGCGCTCGACGCCGGCGCAGTAGCCGCGGGGAGATGCGAGGAGGACTTTCGTGACCACGCGGCCAGGGTAGCGGCGGAGCGGGCGCGATCTGGTCGGCCGGGGATACGAAAAGGCCCGCTGCTCGGGGGGTCGTGGCAGCGGGCCTCTCGTGATCGCTCACCGCGGGCATGCTCAGGAACGAGCCGCCGCGGATCGCATCGCCCAGTGCCGGGGACGCTAGCTGGGCCGGCCGCCGGATGGAATAGGCCGGAAGGCCCATCTTTACAAGGCAGGCAGGCGCTCAACCGTCGGCGTACCATTTGCCGGCCCAGATGGTGAGCGTCCCGTGAGTCAGGCAACCGAAGCGGTCCTCCTCAACGGCGTCCCGCTGTTGTTGCTGGCCGCCGCATACGCCGCCGTGACCGGTGCGATCCTGCCTGTCCTCTTGCGTGAGCGCAGCCGGGCCCACCCGATCGACTGGGCCGTTCTGCTCGTCTTTCCCGGGATCTCTCTCGCTGCGGGCATCTTCGGCGTGCTCGTCGTCCGTGAGCAACGGCCGTTCGGCGGTCACACCTGGTTCTCGTTCGCCGCCTCGCTCGTGGCGTTGACGCCTGCGGCGCTGCTGCTCGCGCGGTGGCGCGACCGTGCGCTGGTCGTCGGCGGGATCGGACGGGCCCGCGCGGCAGAGGCACGCGCCGCGGTTCGCGACCGCGAGCTCGAAACAGTTGCGGACATCTCGAACGCCCTCGCCCGTGCGCGGACACCGGTCGAGGCCGCCCGTCCGCTCGTCCGCCAGGTCACGGACTTGCTGGGAGTCGGCTTCGCCGGCGTCGTCGTCGTCGCCGACGAGGGCGACACCGCGACCGGTGTCTATGCGGAGCTGGACGGCGAGCCGGCGGCCTGGTGGGGGGACCTGCGCGTCGATCTCCGCAACGAGCCGTCCGGCATTGCGAGCGCCGTCTTCGACGCGGCACCCGTGACGGTCTACGACATCGGCAGCTCGCCGCGAATCAGCCCGCGGCTGGCGGCGCAGGTCGGTGCGCACAGCGGCGCCTGGGTGCCGATGGTCGCGGACGAGCGGGTGATCGGCGTGCTCGTCTTCGCCTCGACCGACGCGAAGCGGATCTTCCCGGCCGACGAGCTCGCGCTCCTGCAGGCGATTGCGTCGGACGCAGCTCTCGCACTCGAGCGGATCCGCTCGGAGGCGGCGCTCTCCGACGCGCTGGGGCGAGAGCAGCTGATCGGGGTGGTGGCGCGGCGGATCCGTTCGCAGTTCGACCCGGATGCGGTGCTGACTGTCGCGCGTGACGAGTTGCGGCGGGCGTTGCATCTGGCGTCCGTCTCGATCTCCGTGGCAGACGGCGCGCGCGTCGTAGCGGATCGCGAGCTCTCACAAGGAGAGCGCTTCGTCGTCGACACCGTGCAACGGGAGGTCGACGCGGCGCTGCACACAGCCGGCCTGCTCGCCGAGAATCGGCGGCGGCTCGATCAGCAGGCTGCGCTCCTGCACGCAGCGCAGGTCGTGACGAGCGAGCTCGAGATCGAGGCCGTGCTCGAGCGGCTCGTGCAGGAAGTGACCAAGCTGCTCGGCGCAGACGCGGCCGACTGCTATCTCGTCGACGCCGAGCGGGGCGTTCTTCGCTGTGCGGCGGTGCACGGCTTCGACACGGCGCTGATCGGGATCGAGTTCGCACTGGAGCACGGATCGTCCAATGCAGCTCTCCCGCAGGCCGGCCCCGTGGCCGCCGAGGACCACGGCCTCATCACGGCACCGGTGCCGCACCCCGCCTACCAGGGCTTCGTACGGCCGCTCGTCGCGCCGATGGTCTGGGCCGGCGAGACGAGGGGCGTCCTCGGCGTCGGGGTCCGCGATCCGACCCGGACGTTCTCGGACGCCGACGTCGAACTGCTCGAGGCCTTCGCCTCGCTCGCGTCGCTCGCGTTGCGAAACGCCGAGAGCTTCGCCGAGCGGTCACGGCAAGCGCGTGTCCAGCGCGGCTTCTACCGCATCGCCACGTTGCTCGGCGAACCGCTGTCGCTGGCGGAGACCTATGACGCGGCCGCACAGGCCGCCGCCGAAGCGCTCGGCGGCGACTCCGCCGCCGTGCTGGCACGGACGCCGGCCGGGCTCGGGCTCGTCGGCGGCCATGCCCTGCCCGACGCCGTGCATGACCTCGAGGTGCCGCGGGCTCTCGATGCCGCTGCGCACGAGGCGCACCTGCTCGCCGCGAGCAAGATCTCCGACGACGAACGGTTCGATGCCTCCTGGCGCGCAGCCCCCTTCGCAGCGCTGCTCGCGATCCCGGTGGCGGGGGAGACCGCCGGCCTCGTGCTCGTCTTCTTCGCAGATGAGCGCAACTTCACCCGCGATGATCTCGAGCTTGCGAACCAGGTCGCCGGCGCGGCGAGCGGCGCGCTCGACCGGAGCCGTCTCTTCGAAGCCGAGCGCACCGCCCGCTCGCTCTCCCAGCAGCTCGCTCGCACCGGGAGCCTCCTCGCGACCGAGCTCGACCCGGTTTCCGTGCTCGAGGCTGTCGTCACCGAGGCTGTGAGCTTGCTCGGAGTCGACGCGGCGGCGCTCGCGGCGCTCGAGGGCGACGAGCTCGTCATCACCGCCGCGGCCGGCGAGGGAGCCGAGCAGGCCCTCGGCGCGCGATCGGCCGCCACGGGCTGGGTCGCCGGCGACGTTGTGCAGTCGCGTGCCCCGGTCGCGTACGACGACACGACCTTGCACGACGGCCTGGCCGAATCGGATGCCTTGATCGCGCTCGGCCACCGTGCCTACCTCGGTGTGCCCCTCGCCGGACGGGAGGGCGCGTTGCACGGGGTGCTCTCCGTCTATGCACGTGGGCCGCGGCTGTGGCGTGAGGATGAGATGCAGGCGCTCGCCGCGCTCGCCGCGAACGCGGCGGTTGCGCTGTCGAACGCCGAGCTCTACCAACACGTCGCGGTGGAGCGCGAGCAGAGCGTCGCCATCCTGGCGAACATCGCCGACGGGATCGTCGCGGTCGACCGCGAAGGGCGCGTCGTCCTCTGGAACCGCGCGGCGGAGGAGATCACCGGGGTGCCGGCCGCCGAGGCGATCGGGCGCACGCCTCTCCAGGTGCTGCAGCGCGACCTCGAGTCGGAGGACGGAGGCACCAACCGCCAGATCGCGATCGTGAACGGCGATCGCGAGGTCTGGCTCTCGCTGTCGGAGGCGGTGATGCGTGATCCGGCCGGCGCGGTGGCCGGCCGCATCTTCGCGTTTCGCGACATCTCAGCGGAGCACGTCGTCGAGCAGATGAAGTCCGACTTCGTCTCGACGGTATCGGTCGAGCTCCGCGCGCCGCTGACCACGATCTACGGGTTCGCGCAGACGCTGTTGCGTGAGGACATCTCGTTCGACGAAACGGAAAGGCGCACCTTCACGGAGTTCATCTCCCGGGAATCCGAGCGGTTGACGTCGATCGTCGACGCGCTGCTCAACGTCGCGCGTCTCGACACCGGCGACGTCAGCGTCTCGCTCGTGCCGACCGACATCGCATCCGTGGTCACGGAGGTGGTGACCACCGCCCGCCCGTCGGCGAACGGCCATCGCCTCGTCGCCGAGGTCGGCTCGGAGCCGCTTGCCGCGCAGGCGGATCCTGAGAAGCTGCGGCAGGTGCTCGACCAGCTCGTCTCGAACGCGCTCAAGTACTCGCCCGGCGGCGGTGTCGTCAGCGTGTCCGCGCGGCGGCGGCAGGATGCGGTCGAGGTCGCCGTCGCGGACGAGGGGGTCGGCATTCCGGCGGCCGAGCAGGAGCGGATCTTCGCGAAGTTCTACAAGGCGGGTGGCGGCCAGGGCACCGGCCTGGGACTCTTCATCGCGCAGGGGCTCGTTCGCGAGATGGGCGGCACGATCTGGGTCGACTCGGAGGAGGGGCGCGGGTCACGGTTCGCGTTCGAGCTTGCGGTCGCCCAGGAGGATGTGGTGTGAGTTTCGACCAGGGAGGGATAACGGCCGTATGGCAACACGCGTGTTGGTGATCGACGACGAGTCGCCGATCCGGCTGCTCTGCAGGGTGAATCTCGAGGCGGAGGGGATGGTGGTGCTGGAGGCCGCCGACGGGCCGAGCGGGCTGGACCAGGCGCGCGCGGAGTTTCCCGATGTGATCCTGCTCGACGTGATGATGCCCGGGCTCGACGGCTGGCGGGTCGCGGAAGAGCTGCTCGACGACGAGCGGACCGAGGCGATCCCGATCGTGTTCCTCACCGCGCGCGCCGAGCTGCGCGACCGGGCCCGCGGTATCGACCTCGGCGGCGTCGACTACGTCACGAAGCCGTTCAATCCCGTCGAGCTCGCTCCGCTCGTGCGCAATCTGATCGAGCGGGTCGAGCGCGGTGAGCGGGACGACCTGCGGCGCGAGAAGCTGTCCGAGCTGCGGTCGCTGCTCGAGCGCGAATAGGTCTCAGCGCGCCGTCTGGGCGAGCCCGATCGCCGCGAGCACGACCGCTGCGCCTGCGAGCTGGATCCCTCCGAGCCCTTCCGAGAGCCAGGCCCACCCGACGAGCGCGCCCACGACGGGCTCCAGCATCGCCACGATCCCGACGGTCGTCGCGCTCAGATGGCGCAGGGCGCTGACGAGGAGGAAGAACGGAGCGATCGTCCCGAACACGATCATCCACCCGGCGAGCAGCCACACCTGCAGGTGATGCGCGTGCAGGTTCCCACCGAGCGAGGTGCTCTCGGTCAACCGGTGTAGCGGGAACGACCACCACGGCACCAGCACGGCCCAGAAGATCGACGCGAACAGGAACCCCCAGGCGAGCAGCGACACCGGGTCGCGACCGCCCACCACGTGCTCGGCGAGGAGGACGTACAGCGCGTACGCGAACGCGCCGCCGAGCGCGAACATCACGCCGGCGGTCGAGAGAGACGCCCCGCCCCCGAACACGTTGACGATCAGTCCGAGCCCCAGCAACGCCAGCGCGAGCGCGACCCAGATCCGCCGCCGCACGTGCTCGTGGTAGGCGAAGCGAGCCCAGAGGGCGACGAGGAGCGGTGCGAGGTACTCGATCAGCAGCGCGACCCCGATCGCAAGCCGGTGGATCGCGAGGAAGTAGAACCACTGGACGAAGGCGAGCCCACCGATCCCGAACGTCGCGACGTACGGCAGTTCGCGCCGCGTCAAGCGCAGCCGGCCGGGCGCCGTGAGCGCGAGGATCGCCACCAGCCCGAGCGCGGCGCCGAGCGACCGGACCTGCGCGAGCCGCTCGGACGACAGCCCGGTCGTGAGGATCGTCTTCGAGACGCCGCCGTTGATTCCCCAGAGGACGGCTGCGACGGACGCCATCAGATAGCCGAGGCGCGGACGCCGGCGCCGCGCGGGCGGAACGGGAAACGGGGCTTCGCTCACGAACTCGAAGCTACCGCGTCGGTGCGCCTACACTGTCGCCGCGACGGGACGTAGCTCAGCCTGGTCAGAGCGCCGCCTTTGGGAGGCGGAAGCCGTCGGTTCGAATCCGACCGTCCCGACCTTGAACTGGGGGAAACCATGTTTCGCCCAGTGGCTCGGCTACGGCAGTTGCCAATCTCCGTTGCGCAGGAGCGGGACCGCTTCGCCCTGTTCGGTGATGCCGTCCACTTCGAGGTCGTTCGAGCCGATCATGAAGTCCGTGTGGATCGACGAATGGTTCACGCCGCGCCCATGGCGTTGCTCCGGCGTCAGGTCGGACGCCCACGGCACGGCCTGGACGATCGAGGCGCCGAGTGCGATGTGCGACGCGGCGTTCTCGTCGAAGAGCGTGTCGTAGAAGACGAGCCCCGTCTTGCCGACGGCGGAATGACCATCGACGAGGGCGACCTCTCCGAGTCGGGCGGCGCCGTCGTCGGTCGCAACGTGGGTGCGCATGACCTCCTCGCCCGTCTCGGCGCGCACTTCCACGGCGCGGCCGTCTTCGAAGCGCACCTCGAGACCACGAACGATGTTGCCCTGGATCTGCAACGGCAAGGTCGAGCGAACGGTGCCCTCGACGCGGCGCGCGTCGGGGGTCGTGAAGACCTCTTCCGTCGGCATGTTCGCGACGTGCTTGATGCCGTTCGACTCGTCGAGCGCCGCCTGCCAGTCCGAGTCGGGATGCAGGCCGATCGTCAGGTTGGTTCCCGGGCCGCGGTAGCGCAGCTCCCCAAAGCGCCGTTCGTTCAGCGCGGCTGCCCGGCCCTGCAGGCGGCCGATGTGCTCGCGCCAGGCGGCGACCGGGTCCGGCTGATCGAGCCGCACGGCCTGCGCGACCGCCTCCCAGAGTCGCTCGACGTCGGGCTCGCCGAAGACGGTCTGGGCCCAGCCCGCGTTCGGGTACGCCACGATCGTCCAGTTGCAGAGACCGTCCGTCAGCTTCAGCGACTCTTCGGCCACGGCGCGCATCCGGGCCTTGCCGACGCGCGCGCCGTCGAGGTCGGCGAGCAGCTCCGGTTCCGGGTTGCCGGTGATCGCGCAGAGCGCGCCGCCGATCTCGCCCAGCTCGCGCAGGCGTGCGACGAGCCAGGGCGGCGAGTAGCCCAGGAGCTCCTCGTCGGCCAGCTCGATGTGGGCGCGCCGGACGTGCTGGTCGGTGTACAGGACGTCGACGTACTTCGCCCCCGAGGAGTAGGCCGCCCGCGTGATCGCACGGGCGAACGGCGCATGTTCGATCAACGCGTTGATCCCGAGGATCTGGCCCGGCTGGAGGTTCAGGCCGACCTCGACGGCGAGGCGTGCGTAGCGTTCCAGGCGCTCGTTGCCTCCAGTCACGGCGGGGAACTGTAGCTGCCTGGCCGAACACCCCCGTACACTGACCCGCCGTGAAGCGGATGCTCCTCTTGGGAACCGTGTTCGCGGCGCTCCTGGCGGGCTGCGGAGCGACCTCGCCGCACCTCTACTCGCTCGGGAAGACGAGGACATGTCTCGAGTCAAAGCCCGTTCGGCTCGGGGGCCAGCTCGATTTCGTTGCCAGCACATCGACGGGCGGTGCGGTGAAGGTCCACACGAGCGACAACTTCGTCACGCTGGTCTTCGGCAGGACGGTCGCCGACGCGGACAACGTCGCCGCTGCCTACCGCAGGTTCGCCGCCAAGAACGTGGGCGTCAACGACGTTCTCGACCAGGAACACAACGCGATCCTGCTCTGGCACACCCATCCGAGCCAGCCCGATCTCGACCTGGTCAGCGGCTGCCTCAAATAGCGCCCTCTTCGGCGAGGAACCGCCGGAACCAGTAGAGGAAGACGACGAAGAGGACGATCGCCTGTTCGCCGGCCATCGTCACGCCGGCGATCTGCTGGTCGGTGAGCGGAGAGAGCCCCCACAGGCGCGGCGCGTGCACGTAGAAGTCGTAGGCGGCCTTGGGGAGCAGGGCGAGCAGCAGGCCGAGCGGCGCTGCCAGCACGAAGGACGCGAAGGCGTACGCGGCACGCGCGCCGGAGGCGAGCCGGCGCGGAACGTCCTGCACGAGCGGCCACCAGAAGAGGATCCCCGTCGCGAAGTAACAGCCGTGCTCGAGATGGATCAGCCACGCCGGGTGGCGGAGCGCCGCGTCGTAGACGGGCGGCACGTGCCAGAAGAAGTAGTTGCCGAGCCAGACCGGCAGCGCGAACGCCGGGTGCGTCGCGAGCCGCCACCACTGGAGGCGCGCGAACCGTCCGGCCATCGCGCGCGACATGCCGAGCACCGCGAGCAGCGGGGCCCACTCCGCGAGGATCACGTTCTGGAGCAGGTGAGCCGTCAGCAGGTAGTGCAGCCCCAGGTGATGCATGGGCGACCAGAACGCGACTGCGAGCAGCGCCATCGAGCCGGCGTAGCAGGCGATCCGCCGGCGCGGAGCGCCGAGCCGCCCGACGGCGAAGAGGTACAGGAGTGAGAGCACCGGCACGACGACGGTCGTGTCGACGTCGGCCTGCCACGCGTACGGCGAATGCGTGTGAGCGAGCAGCACCGCTCGCTAACCTAGTCGGCGAGCGCGGGTGTAGCTCAATGGTAGAGCTCCAGCCTTCCAAGCTGATTACGCGGGTTCGATTCCCGCCACCCGCTTTTCCGTGGGGGAGCACCTACGGTTCTCCCCCACGAGCCCCCTCTCCGACACGTTGCAACTCGTTGTGGGCGAGCACGGGCAAAGCCCGCGCTCGCGACGGATCGCTGTGCGATCCCAACTCGTGGGAAGACATAAAGTCGCTCGATGCAGGAGCTAGATGAGCGGATCGAGCGTGCTGTGGGTTCCGCACCGCTTCGGTACGTCGCTCGGCGTGGAGGGTACTCAACTGCCGACCGCTACTCCGTCGAGCTCGCCGACGGGCGGCGGGTGTTCGTCAAGTCGGCCGGAGCGGCGCACCTCGCCGGTTGGTTGCGCCGCGAACACGAGGTCTACGCGTCGCTCTCCGGCAGCTTCATCCCACGGCTCGTGGGCTGGGACGACGACGGCGTGCGGCCTGTGCTCGCGCTTGAGGACCTGAGCGACGCCGACTGGGAGCCGCGCTGGGACGAGGCGCGCGTCGCTGCGGTCGTCGACGCCCTCGCCGAGATCGCGGCCAGTGCCCACCCGCCGAACACGCACTCGGTGAGGGAGGGCTTCCCGAGCCTCTTCGACCGCTGGCGCGCTGTCGCGGACGATCCGGAGCCGTTCCTCTCGGCCGGGCTCCGCGATCGAGCGTGGCTCGACCGGTGCCTGCCTGTGATCGTCGAGGCGGCCGCGGCCGTCGATCCGTCGGGCGACTCGTTGCTGCACCTTGACGTGCGTAGCGACAACCTGTGCTTTCGCGGGGAGCAGGTCGTCCTCGTCGACTGGAACTGGGCCTCGCTCGGGGATCCGCGCCTCGACCTCGCAGCGTGGCTCCCGAGCCTCGCGTGCGAGGGCGGCCCGCAGCCGTGGGAGGTGCTGCCGGACGGCGGTGGCTACGCGGCGTTCATCTCCGGTGTCTGGGCCGCCGTCGTCGGCCTGCCGCCGCCCGAGACGGCGCCGGCGGTTCGCGTCATGCAGGCGCGTCAGCTTGACGTCGCGCTCGCGTGGTGCGAGCGCGAGCTCTTCTAGCGTCGTCGACCAGCTTCAGCCCAGGCGGTCCGCGAACGGCTCGAGGTCGTGCGCGTGCAGGCCGATCGTGCCCGCCTCCAATGCCGCCTTCACCTCGATCGCGAGCGCCAGCGCTTCGCTGGCCTGGCCGGGCTCGAGCACGGTCGAGACCGACGCGAGCACAGCGTCTCCCTCGTGCAGTTGGACGTCGACGGTCTTCAGCGCCGACTTGTCGTTGATGTAAGGGTCGTCGGGAATCCCGACCCAGACCGTGATCGTGCCGCCGGCGGGCAGCGTCGCGTGTTCGGTCACCGGTGCCGAGCGGAGGCTCACCGGCGCACCGTACCAACGTCCGATCGCCGGGCGATCCTGATGCGATGACGCCGGCGTCGGAACGCGTGGTCGACCTGCGCGCCCGCACGATCCTGCGCGTGCTGCTGATCGTGCTGGCGGTCGGGGTCACGCTCGAGGTGCTGTGGATCGCCCGCCACGTCCTCGCGTGGGTCGTGATCGCACTCTTCCTCGCAGTTGCACTCGACCCACTCGTCAGCCGGATCGAGCGACGGGGGCGAATCGGCCGCGGGCCGGCGATCGCGATCGCCTATCTGTTGGTCCTGATCGTCGTCGTCGCCGTCGGCGCGACGTTCGTTCCGAAGCTGATCGACGAGGTCAACGGCTTCGTCCAGGCGACGCCGGGATACGTGCACGACCTGACCAACGGGCGCGGCCGGCTCGGGTTCCTCGAACGCAAGTACCACGTCGTCGAGAAACTGCAGGAGCAAGTCAAGTCCGGCGGCGCCAAGAAGGTGCTGGGGCTGTCGGGTGCCGCGGTGGCGGTGACGAAAAGCATCATCACGATCATCGCCGCGACCGTGACGATCGTCTTCCTGACGTTCTTCATGCTGCTCGAGGGCCGCAGCTGGGTGGAGCGTGCGTACTCGCTCTGCCCAGAGCACTCGCAGCCTCGCTGGCGAAAGGTGGGCCACGACATCTCGAAGACCGTCGGCGGCTACATCACCGGCAACATCCTGATCAGTCTGATCGCCGGCACCTCGATGACGATCGTGCTGCTCGTGATGGGCGTGCCTTACGCGGTCGCGCTCGGCCTGCTCGTGGCGTTCCTCGACCTGGTCCCGCTCGCCGGGGCGACCGTGGCCGGCGTCGTCGTCTCGGCCGTCGCGTTCCTGCACTCGATCCCGGCCGGGATCGTGGTCGTCGTCTTCGTGATCGTCTACCAGCAGCTCGAGAACCACTGGCTGCAGCCGGTGATCTACGGCCGCACCGTCCAGCTCTCGCCGCTCATCGTGCTCATTTCCGTGCTCGTCGGAGCCGAGCTCGCCGGCATCCTCGGCGCGCTGGCGGCGATCCCGGTCGCGGGGACACTGCAGGTGATCGTCCGCGACCAGCTCGAGGCGCGCCGCGGGTCTGCCCCCCGGGCGGATCTGCCTCAGTCCGACCCGGGCTAGGAGCCAGGCGCGGCGGTACGCTCAGGGGGCGCGCCCGTAGCTCAGTGGAAGAGCGGCGGCCTTCTAAGCCGCGGGTCGGAGGTTCGAATCCTCCCGGGCGCATGCTGATCGGGAGCGTCGATTTTGGCCTGAATACTGACGAAGCGGACCTCGCGCGGAGGCTTGGTACGGTGGTCCGGCTCGTGGTTCGGCCCCTCTCAGCAGTGCTCGCGGCGCTCGCCGCGGCCTTCGTGTTCGTTCCGCTCGGTTCGCCCGCCGCGACCGTCGGCGACTGCACTCCCGGTGCAAGTTTCCGCCCGGCGAACGCCGCGTTCGCGACCGAGGTCACCCGGCTCGTCAACCAGCACCGGGCGACTCTCGGCCTCCCTGCCCTGAAGGTGTCGCCGACGCTCACGGCGTCCGCCGTCTGGAAGGCACGCCACATGGCGACCTACGGCTACATGGGTCACGACGATCCGGCGCCACCGCTCGCACGAACTGCGGCCGACCGCATCGCCGCGTGCGGCTACCGGGGCAGTTGGGGCGAGAACGTGGCCGCCGGTTTCGCGACGCCCGCGGCGGTGCTCGCCGCCTGGCTGCAATCGCCGGGCCATCGCGCAAACATCGAGAATCCCGCGTACGTCGTCACGGGCGCCGGGGCGTCCGTCTCAACCGGCGGGATCACGCTGTGGGCCCAGGACTTCGGCATGTCGGACGACTCCGGCTCGAGCCCGCCCGCGACCCCGGCGCCGCCGGCGGCGCAGGGCAAGCTCGTCCTGGAGAAGCTGCGCGTGACGCAGCCCACAGGTCGCCTCGTCCTGCACGTGCGTGCGGTGCTCGCCCCTTCGATGCAGCCGTTGCGCAAGGGGAGCGCCGGCTGCGCGGCCTTCGCCGGAGGCGAAAAGCTGCGCGTGGTCGTCCGGCGTTTCGCGCACGGCGCGGTGACCTGCGGCTGGCGTGTCGCGGCCGGCGTTCGGTTCATCAAGGCGACGGTATTCGTCAACGCCAGGGCTCGCTCTGCGCACGTGACGGTCTCGGTCCTGCCGCGGTAGCCGCCCGACTCGATCGTCGCATTGCGGAGTCCCTGGACGAGACGCCGCTACGATGAGCGGCGCACGGTGGCGGTAGCTCAGTTGGTAGAGCCCCGGGTTGTGGTCCCGGTGGTCGCGGGTTCGAGTCCCGTTCGCC
>JADGPE010000038.1 GCA_017882605.1 Thermoleophilia bacterium
CGTTCGTCAGTCCGGGCACTTATCCGGATCCTCGGCGACCGGATCGGCAGAAGTCGGCCTTCGGCCGAGGCCCTTTCTTTCGGCACGGGGCTAAGAGCGAGCCCGCCACGCGCGAGGACTTGCGTCAGTTCATCGAGCGCCGACTAGAGACGGTCCGTCAGGAATGGCTCGAAGGAATCCGGCGTGTTGTGACCGCACCCGAAGGCAGCGAGATCGTCGCAATCGAGCGCACGGAGGATATGGAAGGCGATCTCGCGATTCGCATCACGACCGACGAGAACGCGCCGCTTTACCGCGCGGTTGATTGGGACCTGACGCACCCTCACCGGCAGACCGAGTTGGTGCCGCGCGTGAGCGAACGACTGCCGGACGGCGTGACGTTCAACAGCCGCGACCTCCTGAGCGTCCGACGCGCCCACAATCTCGACGAGAACACGCGCCCCGACTTCGTGCACCTTCCTCGATTCGGGGGGTATCAATACAGCGACGCCTTCGTTGATTGGCTCGTTGATCAACATAGTCGCGACCACGAGTTCTTCGACAAAGCCCGCGCGCGCTACTACGAACTCAGCCATTGATGGGCCGGGCGGCGATCCGAACGCCCGGGCGCTGACACGGCCCGCCCGTCTACTTAGGGCGCTTGAAGATGAGCAAGTGGCCGTCCCGCGAGCCTTTGAGGTCGGCGTCCATCGTCAATGAGCACAGCTCCCAGCCGTCTTTCCCGAACTTCTTGAGGGCATCGTCGAGGTCGCCGAGCCGCAGTTTGTCGCGGCCGACCATCGAGGTCAAGACCTCAGTCTTGTACTCGAACTCCGGCATTCGCCAAGATTGACGGGCAGCTTCGCTCAGGTCAAGCGGACGGGAGTTGGGCCGCGGCGATCCGAACGCCGTGCGCTGACACCGACCCGGCCCGCGCTCGCATTAGTTCCCCATTTTTGGGCATCGCGGGTATGCGATCTGCTGCCGATGGCCGAGGCATGACACGTCATACTTTCAGCGGGGCAAAGCTGCCTCAGCGCAGACTTATCGTCTCTCTAGTCGCCGCGTTGGCTTTCATCGTGCCGTCAACGGCCATGGCGAAGGTTCGCCTGCTGTCGCTCACCACACCCGCGCATCCTGGTGCGCACGCAACGTTGGTGGCGGCTGTCTCGCCTGCCGCGCGTTGCTCTATCACGGTGCTCTACAAGAGTGGATCGTCCCACGCGCACGGCCTCACCCCGCGGCGATCTGTGGCGGGCAAGGTCTCGTGGACGCGGATGATCGGAACCAACACAACGCCAGGAAGCTGGCTGGTTTACGTGGACTGCGGAGCCGCAGGCATCATGCGTACTAAGCTCGTTGTTCGCTAACGCTGCCAGGAACAACACTGGCGTCGCAATCGTCCGGCGTCACGAACGGTGCCCGACCGCGTTTGCGCAAGGTCACCCAGGCGAACCGGGGCCGGGCAGCGATCCACACGCAAAAGGAGCCGCTTGGGCTCGTTATCGTTCGGAACCTTGTTGAAGCGGTTCATCTCCGAGAGCGGCCACTACTACGTCGCCATCGGACTGGCCCTCATCGGACTCGGCGTGTACCTCGAGGTCGCGAGCACGAGCCCTGATAAGCACACCTTCTCCGCGCTCGTGTTCTTGTATGGCGCGTGGTGCCTTGGCACGCCGCTCTGGTGGTTCATCGTGAAGCCACGACTGAAGGTGTGGTGGCGTGCAAGACGCCAATGAGGAAGGCGCCATAGGGCTGAGGGCCGGGCGGCGATCCGAACGCCCGGGCGCTGACGCGGCGCGCCGATCAGGCGACGCCTAGGCCGCCACCGCGCGCCATAGCGAGCGCCGGGCCTTCTCGTTGATGGGCGGGGCCGGGAGATAGCCCGCTCGACCGACCCCGCCTCATCATCCTGTCCCCAGGAGCACCCACGCCAAATTGCGGCCCCGTATCAGTGCAGGTGCGCGGCCAGTTCCGAGGAGTTCTGCACCGCCGCAAAGAGCGTCTTGTCGATCTTTCCCTGGTAGATCGGCACGTGCTCCTCGAGGCAGATCCTGATCACCTCGTCCCGGTCGATCCCGACCTCTTTCGAAAGCTCGTCGGGCGTCAGGTGGTTGGCCATTCCGCTCCTTCCACGAAAAAGCCCGCCGCGCACGATGCGCTAGCGGGCTTGGATCTCCAGCTTGTCTGGGCGCAGGGCGGGGCTCCTCATGCCCCCCGCCTTGTCGCCGTCGAAGTCACAGTGGTTGAACCATAATCGATCCACGTGACGGATGCGACGGATCTTCTCCCCGGCCTCGCCGAGCGGATCTACGAGCATCGCGGCGCCCGCATCCGGGCCTTCGTGGGCGGCGAAGGGCCGCCGCTGCTCCTGGTGCACGGCTACGGCGGCGCAGCCTGGAACTTCACTGCCCTGCAGCCGCACCTGCAGGGCAGGCGCCTGATCGTCCCGGATCTCCCCGGCCACGGCGGCTCGTCGCCGCTGCCCGCGGCGACGACGCTCCGCGGCTTCGCCGACGCGCTCGTCCCGCTCCTCGACGGCCCCGTCGACGTCCTGGGGCACTCGCTCGGCGGGGTGGTCGCCCTGCGGCTCGCCGAGCGCCAGCCGGCGCTCGTGCGGCGGCTCGTGATCGCGGCCGCCGCCGGGATCTCCACGTCAACCCGCCGTGCCGAGCTCACGATCGCCTTCCTGGGCCTCGTCCAGCCTGGGCGGATCGCCGGCCGTCGCGTCCACCGCATCGCCGGCTCGAGCCGGCTGCGCCGCATCGTGTTCGGGCCGTTCGAGGTGTCGAACCCGGATCTGCTCTCCGAGCGTGCGGTGCACGGCTTCCTGCGCGGGCCGCTCATGCACACGGACGCGATCGGCGCCGGGCTGGCACTCGTCGCCGACGACCCCCGGCGCGACCTGGAACGGGTGCAATGCCCCGTGCTCGTGCTCTGGGGCGGCCGTGACCGGCAGGTGCCGCTCGACGACGGGTTCGAGTACGCGCGCCGCCTGCACGCGCCGCTTCGCGTGATCGCCGATTGCGGTCACCTGCTGATCGGCGAGCGCCCGGAGGTCTGCGCGCGGGCGGCGCTGGAGTTCTTCGCCTAGCCGCTAACCTGTCGGGCGTCTCGGGGTGTGGCGCAGCCTGGTAGCGCGCTCCGTTCGGGTCGGAGAGGTCCGGAGTTCAAATCTCCGCACCCCGATACTGGGCGCGGGGGAAACCATGTTTCCCCCGCGCGCCCTCAGGCGACGGTTCGGACCTTGCTCCAGGTAAGGGGGACGAGCCAGAGGATTGCGCCCAGGGCGCCGCCGGCTGCCAGGATCGTCGTGGGCGCCACCGTGGTCGCCGCGATGCCCGCAAGGACGTAGCCCACGGGCGTGAGACCGAGCGAGCCGAAGAAGTCCAGGCTCATGACGCGCGAGAGCAGATGCTCCGGGACGAGCTCGCTGATCAGCGTCAGCCACGCGGCGATGCCGACCCCGATCCACAGTCCGCGCCAGGCGACCGCGAAAACCGCGAGCGGATACCACGGCGAGAGCGCGACGACGATGATCCCGAGGTCGTTGATGCCGAACGCCCCGAAGCAGATCGCCACCCGCCATTTGCGCGGGTGCCAGCGCGCCCAGATCAGCGACCCGGCAACCATGCCCGCCGCCATGGCGCTGAAGAGCAGGCCGTACGAGCCGACGCCACGGTGGTAGTGCGACTGGACGACGCGCGGCAGCAACGCGGTGAACGGCGACATCGCGATCATCAGGATCACCGTCGCAGCGGAGATGCCCGTCCAGATCCACGGCACGCTGATCACGTAGCGGAACCCCGCCACGAGCTCCTTGCGCATGCCGAGCTGGACGCCCGGCTGAATCGCCCGCGGCCGCGCGAGCCAGAGCGCACCGGCCGAGACGAGGAACGACGCGCTGTCGATCCCCCAGACGACCGTCGGCCCCGCCGTCCCATAGAGGGTCGCGGCGATCGCGGGGCCGACGATCGCGCTGCCCTGCCGTGCAATGCCGATCCACGAGTTGGCCGACGGCAGGATCGGCTGCTCGACGACGAGCGGGACGATGCCGCCGAACGCGGGCTGGAAGAACCCGTCGGCGAGGCCGAAGCACACCGCCAGCGCGAACACGCTGCCCAGGCTCAGATGCCCGGTCGCGTCGACCGCGAAGAACACGAGCATGACGGCCGCGCGCGCGAGGTCGGACGCGATCATCAGGAGGCGGCGGGAGTAACGGTCGGCGAGCACGCCGCCCCAGAGCAGCGTGGTCAGCATCGCGAGCGACTCGAGCGCGAGCACGAAGCCGAGCGAGCTCGCCTTGCCCGTCAGGTCGGTGACCCGCCAGCCGAGCGCGACGATGAACGCGGCGTCGCCGACGAACGAGATCGTCTGCCCGCCCCAGAGCAGGCGGAAGTCGCGGCTCGCGAACGCGGCGAGCGTGCCAGTGCGAGGCTCGGTCACCGCCGGAGGCTATCGTCGGCCCCGTGCTCAGAGCCGTGGTCTTCGACGTCGACTTCACGCTTGCCCGGCCGGGCCCTGACCTCGGGCCTGACGGATACGTGCGTCTCGGGCGCCGTCACGGGCTCGAGCTGGATCCCGCGCGCTACGACGACGCCCGGCGCGCTGCGTTCACCACCTTGAAAAGGCACCCGGAGCTCGATCACGACGAGGAGATCTGGGTGCTCTTCACTCAACGGATCATCGAGGGCATGGGTGGGGCCGGTGACACCTATGCGGCAGCCGTCGAGATGGAGAGTGCGTGGGCGCACGCGCACCACTTCGAGCTGTACGACGACGCATTGCCCGTGCTCGACGTGCTGCGCGCCGCCGGGTTGAGAATCGGCCTGCTCTCGAATTCCGCGCGAGATCTCGACGTGTTCGTGGCGCACCACGGCCTGGCCGTCGATGCGGTTCTGACCTCAGGGGCGCACGGCAAGACGAAGCCCCACGAGACGATCTTCCGGCGCATGCTCGAGCTGCTCGACGTCGCGGCCGGGGAGGCGGTGATGGTCGGAGACACCATCGAGGACGACGTCGAGGGCGCGCTCGCGGTCGGCATGCGCGCGGTGCTCGTCGACCGCGAGCGCCGCTACCCGGGGGGCCCGCACGCGTTGGCGGATCTCCGGTCGCTGCCCGCCGCACTCGGCCTCGACCATCTACAGTCAGCATCGTGAGCTGGCTCATCTGGGTCGTTGCGGCCGTGGCCCTGGCGATCGGAGAGGTACTGACGCCCGGGCTCTTCTTCCTCGGGCCGGTCGCGCTCGCCGCCGTCGCCGCCGCGCTCGCGTCCCTGCTCGGAGCGGGCGCGATCGGCTCGCTCATCGTCTTCATCGTCTGCTCCGTGGCGTCGCTCGCATTCCTGCGGCCGGTCGCGCGCCGCCACGTTCGGCTGCCCGCGCTGTCCCGGACCGGCACCGATGCGCTCGTCGGCCGCAAAGGGGTCGTGACGCACCGTGTCGACGCTTTCGGTGGACGGGTCCGGATCGGCGGAGAGGAATGGTCAGCTCGTTCCTACTTGGACGGACAGGTCTTCGCGGAGGGCCAGACCGTCGACATCATCCAGATCGAGGGCGTCACCGCCCTGGTCGCCGAATAGGGGGTTCCTGTGGCAATCCTGATCGTCCTCGCCGTGATCGTGCTCTTCGTGCTGCTGCTGCTCGCGAAGACCGTGCGCGTGATCCCACAGGCGCGTGCCGGCGTCGTCGAGCGGCTGGGCCGCTATTCGCGCACGCTGACGCCGGGCCTCACGCTCGTCATCCCGTTCATCGACCGCGTCAGGCCGCTCCTCGACCTGCGCGAGCAGGCGGTCTCGTTCGACCCGCAGCCGGTGATCACCGAGGACAACCTCGTCGTCAACATCGACACGGTCATCTACTTTCAGATCACCGACCCGAAGTCCGCGACGTACGAGATCGCCAATCCGGTGAACGCGATCGATCTCCTCACCGTGACGACCCTGCGGAACGTGATCGGAGGGATGACGCTCGAGCAGACGCTCACCTCTCGCGAGACGATCAACGATCAGTTGCGCGGGAACCTCGACGAAGCGACCGGCAAATGGGGAATCCGCGTTCACCGCGTCGAGCTGAAGTCCGTCGATCCGCCGCCCTCGATCAAGGACACGATGGAGAAGCAGATGCGCGCCGACCGGGAAAAGCGGGCCGCCGTGCTGCAGGCGGAGGGGATCAAGCAGGCCGCGATCCTCACCGCCGAAGGTGAGAAGCAGGCCGCGATCCTGAAGGCCGAGGGCCAGCGCCAGGCCGCCATCCTGGCTGCCGAAGGCCAGGCAAAGGCGATCCAGACAGTCTTCAAGGCGATTCACGACGGAAACCCCGATCCGCAGCTCCTCGCCTACCAGTATCTCCAGGTTCTGCCGCAGATCGCCCAGGGAGATTCGAACAAGGTCTGGGTGATCCCGAGCGAGATCACGAGCGCCCTTGGGAGCATCTCGGAGCGCGTGCTCCCCCAGGTGAGGGACAAGTCGGATACAACGTAAGGGCGCCGCTGCCGATGACCCGGTAGTTGCCCCTCTTTCTGAAGCGCCTTCTCAACACCGTCTTCGTCCTCGCGGCTCTCGTGGTGACGGCCCTCGTCGTGCGGCATTTCATGCGGTCCGGCTGGCCGCTCCGGCACGCGAACTTCTGGCTCGTCGGTCTCGCAGGCGTGATCCTGCTCGGGGCGTACGCTGCGAAGGCCTGGGGCTGGCAGCGGCTGTTCCGGAGCGGGCAGCGTCCTGCTGTGCTCACCCTCGCCGCTGCCGGCGGTGCCGCCTCGGTCGGCGGGATCGCACTGCCGGGACGTCTCGACGAAGTGATTCGTGTGGCCGTTGTGCGCAGGTGTAGGCGCCGCCGGGTGAGCATCGGCGCCGTCGCGCTCTCGCTGTTTGTGCTCGGCCTCCTCGACAGCGCCGCCCTGGCACCGCTCGCGTCGGTGGCGATCGCGGTCGCGCACGTGCGAGGCTGGATGCAGCTCGGCCTCGTCGTGGTCGCCGTCGCGGGAGTCGCTGCCGCCGCGGTGGTCGTGGCGCTGCCGCGGCTCGCGCGCCTCGAGCTCTTCTCGCGCTTCAAACTCGCACGGTGGGTCGGAGACAATGCGACCCCGCCGCGCGAGGCCGTGTGGGCGTGGTTCGCCGTCGCGACGTCGTGGGTGCTGCGCGCCCTCGCGATCTTCGTCCTGCTCGCTGCGCTCGGCTTCGGCGTCGATTTCGCACTCGCGCTTGCCTTCGTGTGCGCGGCGTCGGCGGCCGCCGTCCTGCCGGTCGCGCCGGCCGGCGCCGCGATGCAGGCGGGTGCCGGCGCCGCGATCCTGATCGCGTCCGGCGTGCACGCGAACGACGCAGTGGCGTTCGGCATCGCAGCGCAGGCGCTGCTGATGATCGTGGGCGCCACGTTCGTGCTCGCGCTCGCCGCGTGGCATGCGCAGGGACGTATTCAGCAGCTTGCGGTCGCTGGGCACCTGCGCAGAATGCGCATCAGCGGGTAACCGTACCGCCCGCGTTCACGCGAGCTCGTCGGCCGCCTCGGCTAGCGTCAGCACAGGCCCCACGCACGTGTCCTTCCCTTCGAGCAACGCTCGCCAATCTGCGAGCGTCCGCGAGCGGAAGAGCTCGACGAGCTCGTGCAGTTCCGGTTCGAACGCGCGCTCGACCAGATCCGGACGGTTGAGCAACGCGCAGAGATTGCGCCAGAACTTCGGCTCGAGCGCGGCTACCGTCAGGTGCCTGCCGTCCGCGGTCTCGTAGATCCCGTAGCACGCGACGCCGCCCGTGAGCAGGCGCGGCCCGGGGTCACCGGAGAGCCGGTGAGCGACGAAGCGGTGTGACGCTTGCGTCATCGAGATCACGATGCGCGCCCCCCGTCCCGAGCGCTTGCGTTCGAGCAGCGCAGCGAGCACCTCGATCACGGCACCCTGCGCACCGGCTGCCAGGTCGGCGATCTGCACCGGCGGCACGGTGGGCGCCGTGTCCGCCAGAACGCCGGCGTAGCCGAGGTAGTTCAGGTCGTGACCTGCATCCTGCGCATGCGGCCCGCCGGCGCCGTAGCCGGTGATCGAGCAGAGAACGGTTGTCTCCGGCAGGTCGACCCCGAGCCGCTCCCAGACGCCGGGGCGAAATCCCTCGAGCACGACGTCGGCCGTGGCGAGCGCAGCTGGGGGTGGGGCAGAGCGCGCATCCCACGAGACGATTTCCTTGCCGTCGTTCAGCGCGTGGTACCAGCCCTCGGGCATCGGGTCGCCCTCCGGCGGCTCAATCTTCACGACGCGTGCGCCGAGGCGCAGCAGTTCGCGGCTCGCGAAGGGGCCGGGGAGCTGGCGGGTGAAGTCCACGACGGTGACTCCGGAGAGCGAGCCCATGCGCGACGATTATGCTCCCTAGGCGGTGGTGGAGCAGGCCATGGACAGGCGCAGGGAGCTGCTGGACGCGGCGGCCCGCGTGTTCGCGCGCAAAGGTTTCCATTCGTCGCGTGTGGGCGACATCGCCGAAGAAGCGGGCGTCGCACACGGCCTGCTCTACCACTACTTTCGCTCGAAGGAGGAGGTGCTCGAGACGATCTTCCGCGAGACCTGGGGTGTCCTCGTCGTCGAGACGCAACGCATCGAAGAGTCCGGAGCGCCGCTCCGCGAACAGCTCCGGCGGCTCGCGCGCTTCTATCTCGGCTCGTGGCTGGTCACGCCGGAGGCGATTCGAGTGCTCGTGCGCGAGATCGGGCGCAGTCCGGACGTGGGCGGACGCGTTGACGAGATCCGTGCGGTCTTCCTCGGGTTGACCCGGATGATCGACGCGGCGAAGTCGCGGGGTGAGGTGCGCGCTGACTGCGATCCGGTGCTCGCGGCCTGGATCGTCTACGGGTCACTCGAGGAGATCCTGACCGGCTGGGTGCTCGGCCAGCTGCCGGGCGAGGCGGAAGACGTCGAGCGCGCGGTGTCGACCGTCGTCGACGTCACCCACGCGGGGCTCGCGGCATGACGAAGATAGTCAACCTGCTCACACACCCGCTCGGCGCCTACGACGAGGGACCGGAGGGGCATCAGTTCGGCGCGGATTCGCTCGGGCGCGACCTGGGCGCGTCACTCACGGGCTGCAGCGTCTACGAGCTCGAGCCGGGGGAGGCGACCTGGCCGTACCACTTCGAGCTCACCGAGGAGGAGTGGCTGATCGTCGTCGCCGGTGAGGTGACGCTGCGCACGCCCGACGGCGAGCGCATCCTGCGCCCCGGGGACGTCGCCTGCTTCCCGGTGGGCGCGGCGGGCGCCCACGCGATGCGCAACGCAGGCACCTCGACCGCGCGCTTCGCGATGCCGTGCAGCAACGCGCCCTACGGAGACGCCTGTGTGTATCCGGAGAGCGGCAAGGTCAGGGTCTCCGGGCCCGGCTTCGTGCACCGGGGCAGGCTTGGAGAGCCGGTCGAGTACTGGGAGGGCGAGGCGTGAGCGAGGTCAACCTCTTCGGCATCGAGGTCGGGAAGGACGCGGATGATCCCGACGGCTACCACACGTCGTATGCCCGGGTGGGCCCGCTCGTCGGTGGCCAACAGCTCGGTCTCTCCGTCTACCAGCTGCCGCCGGGTCAGAGCATCTGCCCGTACCACTACGAGAACGCCGAGGAGGAGTGGCTCGTCGTCCTCACCGGCCGGCCGACGCTGCGCACGCCCGACGGCGAGCAGGAGCTCGGGCCTTGGGACTGCGCGTTCTTCCCGACCGGCGAAGCGGGCGCCCACAAGGTGACGAACCGCACCGGTGAGGCCGTGCGCGTCTGCATCTGGTCGAACCGCCTGCCCGTCGCGACGTCGGTGTACCCGGACTCGGAGAAGGTCGGCGCCTGGCCGCCCGGCAAGCTCTTCCGCCTCGCAGACGCTGTCGACTACTGGGACGGAGAGCTCTAGTCCGTAACGGTCATGTCCGGGGGACTGTCCCCAGGACATGACCGGCGGCGACGTGGCTCGGCGAGCCGATGCGGGAACTGCGTCTGCGCGCTAGCGTCGTCGCGTGCCACGTTCTGCCCGCGCTGATGACGAATCACTTCCATCTGATCCTTCTTTGCGCGCGCGAAGCGATGACGCGCGGCATGCACACCCTCAACGGACGTTACGCGCAGAGGTCAACGCGAGACACGATCGACGTGGCCACCTCTTCCAGGAGCGGTTTCACGCGCAGGTCGTGCGAGACGAGGAACATCTCGTGACTGCATGCGCGTATGTCGTCGACAATCCGGTGCGCGCCGGTCTCTGCGCAACGCGAGACGCCTGGCGCTGGTCGGGGGGCGAGCTCGCCTAAGCGGTCTGGTGCACGGGCGCGAGCGCCGGCGCCCACGAGCAGATCGGCGAGGCTTCGCCGCCGCGGCCGTTCAGGCGCCGGTAACCGAGCGCGTGCTCCGCCTGCAACATCTTGTGGATCTGCGTGGTGCCCTCGTAGATGATCGGCGCGCGCGCGTTGCGGAAGTACCGCTCGATGCCGTACTCGCCCGAGTAGCCGTACGAGCCGAACACCTGGATTGCGAGATGGGCGGCCTCGAACGCCGACTCGGTCGCATGCCACTTCGCGAGTGAGGTCTCGCGCGTGTTGCGCTTCCCCTCGTTCTTCATCCACGCAGCCTGCATGACGAGCAGCTTCGAGGTCTCGTAGCCGAGCACCATCTTGGCGATCATGTCCTGCACGAACTGGTACTTGCCGATCGCCTGGCCGAAGGTCTCGCGCTCGCGTGCGTAGCCGACGGAGCGCTCGAGGCACGCGCGTACGACCCCGCAGGCCCCGGCGGCGACGGTGAACCGCCCCTGGTCGAGCGAGTGCATGGCGATCTCGAAGCCCTGCCCTTCCTCGCCGATCAGGTTCTCCGCCGGCACCTCGAGGTTCTCGAAGAAGAGCTCGCCCGTCGAGCCGGCCCAGATGCCGAGCTTGTTCTCGGTGTCCTGTGTCGTGAAGCCCTTCATCCCCTTCTCGAGGACGAACGCGCTGATTCCCTTGTGGCCGGCCGCCGGGTCGGTCTTCGCGAAGACGAGCGCATGGTCGGCGACCGAGGCGTACGAGATCCAGTTCTTCTGGCCGTTCAGGACGAACACATCGCCTTCGCGTCGCGCGGTCGAGCGCATCGCCGCGACGTCGGAGCCTGCACCGGGCTCGGTCAGGCCGAAGCACGCGAGCTTCTCGCCCTTGGCCTGCGGCGTCAGCCAGCGCTGCTTCTGCTCCTCGGTGCCGTACTTGAGCAGCGAGAGCGAGTTCAGGCCGACGTGCACCGAGATCAGCGTTCGGAACGCCGCCTCGCCGCGCTCGATCTCCTCGCAGGAGAGCGCCTCGGCCACGAAGTCCAGCCCTGCGCCGCCGTACTCCTCGGGGATGACGATGCCGAGGATCCCGAGCTCGGCCATGCCCTCGATCAGCTCCAGGTCGAGCTTGTGGTCGATGTCGTTCTGGATCGCCACCGGCAGGACACGTTCGTCCACGAAGGTGCGGACCGTGTCCTGGATCAGGCGCTGTTCGTCGGTGAGGTCGAAGTCCATAGCGGCAACACTACCGCGGTGAACACCGCTGTCGTTCTCTTCACGCGCGACCTGCGGCTGCACGACAACCCGGCCCTCGCCGCCGCAGATCGGGAAGCCGATCGGGTCGTCGCGCTCTTCGTGCGCGATCCCGGTTTTCGCGCCTCTGAGCGCCGTCTCTCGTTCCTCGAGGGCTTGCTCGCCGACCTGCCTGGGCTCGAAGTCGTGTGCGGTGACGTCGTCGAGGAGGTGGGTCGGTTCCACCCGGACGCCGTCTACTGCTCCGAAGACGCGAGCCCGTACGCAAAGCATCGCGAGCGGCGCCTCTCCGAACGCTTCGACTTGCGGCTTTACCCCGGTACGACGGTCGTCGGGCTCGGTGACCTGAAGACCTACCGCGTGTTCACGCCGTACTTCCGCGCGTGGAGCGCGCAGCCGCGCCGCGGGCTCGAGGTGCCGCCTGTCGCGGCTCCCGAGACCGACGCGCGCCGCGCACTCGAGAACTGGCTGCGCAACGACGCGCAGACCGGGTCGCGCCTCAGCCCCTATCTGCACTTCGGAGCGCTCTCGCCACTCGAATGCGTCACGCGCGGGCAGCACAAGCCGGAGTTCGTGCGCCAGTTGTGCTGGCGCGACTTCTACGCACAGCTGCTCCATGCGTCGCCCGAGGCCTTCCGCCTCGGTCCGACGCCGGCCGGTGGCAAGCACCTCGAGGCCTGGCGGGAAGGGAGAACCGGTTATCCGCTCGTCGACGCCGGCATGCGCCAGCTCGCCAGCGAGGGGTGGCTGCCGAACCGCGTGCGCATGGTGGCGGCCTCGTTTCTGATCTACGACCTGGAGCTCGACTGGCGCCTCGGCGCCCGGCACTTCGAGGAGCTGCTCCTCGACGCGGACGTCGCGTCGAACCGCGGCAACTGGCTCTGGGTGGTCAAGAACAGGCACCGCATCTTCAATCCCACCCTGCAGGCGAGGCGGCTTGCGGGCTACGTCGACAGGTGGGTGCGCATCGACGAGAACTACCCGCCGCCGATCGTCGACCATGCGGAGGTGCTTGCGAGGCGAGGGGCGGCCAGCTACCCTGATTGACTCGTCAATCAACATCTCTTCTCGAGCCACAGGAGCGCTGACATGGCCGCCACGGAGCAGGCCGTCTCGGGCGGCGTCTCGTTCGCCCTGACGGATGAGCAGAAGGAATTGCGCGCCCTCGCGCGCGAGTTCGCCGCCAAGGAGATCCGGCCGGTCGCCGCAGAGCACGACGTGCACATGCGCCACCCGGTCGAGGTGATCGCGAAGGCGCACGAGGTCGGGCTGATGAACCTGCACATCCCCGCGGAGTACGGCGGCCTCGGGTTGAACACGTTCGACGGCATGCTGGTCGGGGAGGAGATCAACTGGGGCTGCACCGGCATCGGCACGTCGATCGGGGCAAACAGCCTCGGCGCCGGCCCCGTGGTGATCGCGGGAACGGACGAACAGAAGGCGAAGTGGCTGCCGCCCCTCATCGAGTCCCCGATCCTCTGTTCCTTCGGCCTGTCCGAGCCCGAAGCCGGCTCCGACGTCGCGCGCCTGAAGACGACGGCCGAACGGCGCGGCGACGAGTACGTCCTGAACGGCTCGAAGACGTTCATCACGAACGCGGGCTACGCCGGCTGGACGATCGTCTTCGCGAAGACGGACGTGTCGAAGGGACATCGCGGGATCTCCGCGTTCATCGTGCCGATGGACACTCCCGGCGTGACGATCGAGCAGCACCTCGACAAGATGGGGCAGCGCGCGACGGACACGTCGGCCTTCGCGCTCCAGGACGTCGTCGTCCCCGCTGCGAACCGGCTCGGCGACGAGGGCCAGGGCTTCAAGCTGGCGATGCAGACGCTCGACTTCACGAGGCCGGGCACCGCGATCGGCGCGGTCGGCGTTGCACAGGCGGCCTATGAGCTGGCGGTCGAGTACGCGAAGGAGCGCGTCACGTTCGACGTTCCCATCGCGATGCACCAAGGAGTCAACTTCATGATCGCCGACATGGCGACCGAGATCGAGGCGGCGCGCCTCCTGACCTGGCAGGCCGCATGGATGCTCGATCGCGGCGAGCGGGCCACCCTGTACTCGTCGTTCGCGAAGCGGTTCGCCGCCGACGCGGCGATGAAGGTGACCACGGATGCTGTGCAGGTCTTCGGCGGCTACGGCTATATGAAGGAGTACCCCGTCGAGAAGCTGATGCGCGACGCGAAGCTCTTCCAGATCTACGAGGGCACGTCGCAGATCCAGCGGCTCGTGATCGCCAAGGAAATCTTCCTGCCGCGCGGGTAGATTCGGCGCATGGCAATCGAAATCGATCTTTCCGGTCGCGTCGCCTTCGTCACCGGAGGCTCGCGCGGCCTCGGCCGAGCCGATGCGCTGACGCTGGCCCGTGCCGGCGCGGATGTCGTGATCGCCGACCTGCTCGTGGAGTCGGAGCTGACCGAGGAGACCGACGCCTATGGGCCGCTCGCGACCGTGGCGCGCACGCAGGGGCTCGTCGGCACCGAGTCTGCTGCGGAGGAGATCCGCGAGATGGGCCGCCGTGCGATCGCCGTCCGCTGCGATGTCACCGATCGTCAACAGGTGGCGGCCGCCGTGGGGCGCGCGGTCGAGGAGCTCGGTTCCGTCGACATCCTGATCAACAACGCGGGCACGCTGGACCACGTCGGGCAGTTCCCGGACCAGCGCCTCGAGCTCTGGGAGCGTGACCTGCGGGTCAACTTGAGCGGCGCATTCAACTGTGCGCAAGCCGTCTGGCCGCAGATGAAGGAACGACGATGGGGCCGCATCGTGAACATGGCTTCGGTCGCAGGGACGCTCGGCGGCTTCGGTCAGGCGTCGTACTCGACGACGAAGGCGGGCATTCTCGGCTTGACGAAGACGCTGGCCATGGAGGGCGGCCGCCACGGGATCACGGCGAACGCGATCGTGCCCGGGATCATCGGCACGGAGGCGTTTCACATGGCGAATTCGTCGATGAACGAACGGATCGCCAACCGGACCGTGTTCAAGCGCCCGGGAGAGCCGCAGGACATCGCGAACGCGATCGCGTTCCTCTGCTCGGATCTCGCCTCGTACGTCACCGGCATCGAGCTCAACGTCTCGGGCGGCGTCGAGTTGTTCGTCTTCTAGCCGGCTCTCTGGGGCGGGCGGCGACCGCCGCTACCATGGCGCAGGCCGTGGCTGCCTCGTCTTCGGCCGTCCGCGGGCATTCGGGTGCCCGCTCCCGCTTCTGGAACAGGATCGCGATCCTGGCACTCGCTGCGGGAGTGCTCGCGGTCGGCGTCCCGCTCTTCTTCGCCGGCTCCGCTGACCGGCTCGCCGAGGGCACCCGGATCGCAGGCATCGACGTGGGCGGGCTCAGCCCCAAGGCCGCCCGGAAGCAGCTCGAGGAGCGCTCGGCGCACCTCGCGAGCGTGCCGGTGATCTTCGTCGCGGGCAACCGGACCTTCCGGATCACGCCGCGCTCCATGGGCGTCGAGGTCGACTGGCGCGCCGCGATCGACACCGCTTCCCGCCAGGGCGGGGGCTTCGACGTCGTGCGCGGCTACCGGCGGCTCGAGCTCCAGCTGTTCCCACAGGACCTCGCCCCTCCGATTCGCTCCTACGGCGCGGCGCTCGACTACGAGCTCGGACTGCTCGGCCAGGCCGTCGACACGCCGCACCGCGAGGCCGCGCTCGTCCGGCACGGGCTGCACATCTCGATCGCGCCGGGCAAGACGGGGCGCAAGCTCGACCGGGCCGCCGCGCGCGAACTGCTCGTCAGCTCGCTTGCGTCATTCTCGCGGGCGCCCGTCGCGCTGCCCGTTCGCGTCGACGCGCCGCGGGTGACGGTCGCCTCGCTGGCCGCCACGCAGGAGCGCGCGTCGCGCATCATCTCCGCCCCGGTGAGGCTCGTCGCCGGCCCGACCCGCCTGCGCGTCCCGCGGTGGCGGCTCGCGAAGCTGCTCGACCTCGACACGATGCGCTTCGTGGGACCTGCAGCCGACGCGTTCTTCGCGCGCCTCGAGCGCAGGCTCGACCTGCCGGCCAGGGACGCGTCCTTCGCGGTCGCGGGCGGCGCGGTCAGCGTCATCCCGTCGAAGCCCGGCCTCACTCTGGACGTGCCTCGCTCCGTCGCGGCCGTGCTCGCCGCCGCCGAGCGCCCGCTGAATCGCGTCGCGACGCTCGCGTTCTCGCGGCAACTGCCTGCCCGCACCACTGCGGCCGCCCAGGCGATGGGCATCACCGGGACGGTCGGCAGCTACGAGACCCTGTACGGGGGCGACCCGAACCGCATCCACAACGTGCAGCTCGTCGCCCACCTCGTCGACAACAAGCTGATCGCGCCGGGCGCGACCTTCTCGTTCAACGGCACGACGGGAGAGCGCTCTGCGGGGAAGGGATTCCTCGAGGCGCCGGTGATCGTGAACGGAGAGTTGCAGACCGGTCTCGGCGGCGGCGTTTGCCAGGTTTCGACCACCGTCTTCAACGCCGCGTACGAGGCAGGCCTGCAGATCACCGCGCGCACGAACCACTCGCTGTACATCTCGCACTATCCGCTCGGCCGTGACGCGACCGTCAACTATCCCGACACCGATCTGAAGTTCCTGAACGACACGGGGCACTGGCTGCTCCTACGAACGTTTGTCGGGCCGTCGTCCCTCACCGTCGCTCTCTACGGCACTCCGCAGCACCGCAGGATCGAGACGGTGGGCACCCCGCTCGTCACGGTTGCGGCGCCGCCGGTGACGAAGACCGTCGATGCGACGCTCAAGCCGGGGCAGGTCGTCGTCGACGATCCGGGGGTGCCCGCCCAATCCACCTCCGTCGAACGGAGGGTCTACACCGCGAGCGGGAAGCTGCTCTCCGACCAAGCCTGGTATTCGAGCTACCGCTCGATGCCGAAGATCGTGCGCGTCGGACCGAAGAAGAAGAAGACGAAGCCGAAGCAAGCTGCAACCACGACCTCCGCTACGACGACGACCACCGCTACGACGACGACCGGGTCGACTCCGCACTAGCGAGCGCCTCCTGCAGCCAGGTCGGGACGCGCGTGGGGCGGAAGGTCCCGGCGTCGACCGTCGCGTGCGCCGTCCAGCCGTCGGCGATCAGCGCTCCGGACCGTTCGATCGCGTACTCGTAACGGAAGCGCGCCCCACGTACATCGAGGCAGCGGGCGTGCACGAGGAGGCGGTCGTCGAACCTGGCCGGCTCCAGATAGCGGATGTGCGTCTCCAGTACGACCGCCTCGATGCCGAGGTCGCGCAGCTTTTGGTAGCCGCCTGCGTGGCGTTCCAGAAAGTCGACGCGTGCAACCTCGAACCACACGAAGTAGTTCGAGTTGTGGGCGATGCCCTGCGCGTCCGTCTCCGCGAAGCGGACACGCACCTCGGTTGCGAAACTGAACCCATGCACGAGGGCGCAATGCTCGCAGAACTGATCAGCGAGAATCAGCCGTGCGTCGCGCTGACCGGCGCCGGCGTCTCGACCGAGAGTGGGATCCCGGACTTCAGGAGCCCCTCCGGGATCTGGGCGGAATACGACCCCTACGAGGTCGCGTCGATCGACGGCTTCCGCCGCGACCCGGCGCGGGTCTGGGAGTTCTACGCCCGGCGGCTCGACGTGCTCGCGGGCGCGCAGCCGAACCCGGCGCATCATGCGCTCGCGCAGCTCGAGGAGCGGGGGATGGTGCGGGCGGTGATCACGCAGAACGTCGACGGGCTGCATGCGAGCGCCGGTTCGCGAGACGTGATCGAGGTGCACGGCTCGATTGCGACGGCGAGCTGCACGGCCTGCGGGCGCCGTGAGGAACGCGAGCGGATTCGCGAGCTCCTGCCATTGCCACGTTGCGTGGACTGCGGGACCGTGCTCAAGCCGGACGTCGTCATGTTCGGCGAGCTGCTGCCGTCGTCCGCGATCGACCGTGCGTCGGACCTCGCCCGGAACGCCGCGCTCCTGCTCGTCGTCGGCTCGTCGCTCGAGGTGTGGCCCGTCGCGGGCCTCCCCGAGGAGACCCTCGCCCGAGGCGGGTGCCTCGCGATCGTCAACCGGGAGCCGACGCCGTACGATCTGCGCGCTGCACTCGTCCTGCACGGCTCCGCCGGAGGGATACTCGAGCAGTGCGTGCGAACTATGACGTCGTCGTCGTAGGCAGCGGCTTCGGCGGCGCCGTTGCCGCGTTGCGCCTTGCCGAGAAGGGCTACAGCGTCGCGGTGCTCGAGGAGGGACGCCGGTTCGAGCCGGACGCCCTCCCGAAGACGAGCTGGCACCTCCGCGACTACCTCTGGGCGCCGCGGCTCGGCTGCCGCGGCATCCAACGGGTCACGCCGCTGCGCGACGTGCTCGTCCTGTCGGGCGCCGGCGTCGGCGGCGGCTCGCTCGTCTATGCGAACACGCTCTACGAGCCCCCGGCCTCCGTCTGGCCGGACGAGCATTGGGGCGAGGACCTCGCGCCGTGGTACGACCAGGCCCGCCGGATGCTGGGCGTGACGCGCTTCCCCGGCGACACGCCGGCCGACGAGGTGATGCGCGGGGTTGCGGCACGACTCGGCGTCGCCGACACGTTCGAGCACACGCCGGTCGGGGTCTGGTTCGGCGAGGACGGCGTCGACCCGTACTTCGGCGGTGCTGGGCCGCTCCGCAACGGCTGCGACCTGCGCGGGGCGTGCATGACCGGCTGCCGTCGCGGGGCCAAGAACTCCCTCGACCGCAACTATCTCTGGCTCGCCGAGCGGAGCGGCGCGGAGATCCATGCCGAGACGAGGGTACGGCGCCTCGTCCGCGAAGGCCATGTCCCGGGGACTGTCCCCGGGACATGGCTCGTGCAGACGAGCCGGGGTGACGTGCGCGCCCGGGACGTCGTGCTCGCGGCAGGCGTGCTGGGCACGCTCGGCGTCCTCTTCCGTTCCGGGCTCGGTGGGCCTCGCCTCGGCGACGAGGTGCGCACGAACTCCGAGGTGATCGTCGGCGCATCCGCCCGCAACGCGCGCGTGGACTACTCGCGGGGCGTCGCGATCACGTCGATGATCCGGGCGGATGAGCACACGCAGATCCAGCCGGTGCGCTACGGCAAAGGCTCCAACCTGATGGGCCTCCTCGGCACGATCCTCGTCGACGACGCCGGGCCTGCCCGCTGGCTCGGCGCCGCGCTCCGCCATCCGGCGGCGTTCGCGCGCAGCCTGTGGCTGCGGCGCTGGTCGGAACGCACGGTGATCCTGCTGGTGATGCAGTCGCGCGAGAATGCGCTGCGCGTGCGGATGACGAAGCGGGGCCGCCTGACGACGATCGACTCCGACGTGCCGGGGACGATCCCGGTCGCGAACGAGGCTGCGAGAATCGCCGCGGAGCTCGTCGGCGGCGACCCGGGGAGCTCGATCAACGAGGTCGTGCTCGGCACGCCCACGACGGCGCACATCCTGGGCGGCGCCTGCGTCGGCTCGGTCGTCGACCGCTACCACCGGCTGCTCGACGCCCCCGGCGTGCACGTCGTCGACGGGGCGGCGGTGAACGCGAACCTCGGCGTCAACCCGTCGCTCTCGATCGCGGCTCAGGCCGAGCGGGCATGCTCGTTCTGGCCGAACAAGGGCGCAGGGGACCCGCGTCCGCCGCTCGGGGCTCCCTACGAGCCGCTCGAGGCGGTCATGCCGACGACGCCGGCGGTGCCGGCCGAGGCGTTCGCAGCGTTGCGCCGCTAGGCGGCGGCGCGTCTGACGGGCTTCTCGCCGAGGACGCGCGCGCAGGAGGTGCAGACCTGCTGCTCGATCTCGTACGGGACGCCCGCCCGCTGCATGAGCACGTGAACGCGCTTGGCGACGTGCTCGTGGATGCTCGTGGGTTGCCGCATGGTCATCGTGTTCTCACAGTAGTCGGCAACTCCTGGACTTACTTGACCGAAAAGGTGAAGATCCGGCTAACGGCCGGTAACACTTCAGACGAGGGCGGGCAAGGAAAGTTGCACGTGCTCCTCGAGGCCGGAGAGGCCGACCCCGACGAGCCGCAGCGGCCCCGGCCGGTCGCGGAGGGCGCGGTCGAGCAGTGAACACGCGAGCTCGCCGATCCGCGCAGCGTCGTCGGTGCCGACCTCCAGCGAGGTGGAACGGGTCCGGATCGCGAAGTCCGGGTAGCGGACCTTGGTCGTGACCGTGCGGGCGACCTGGCCGCGGCCCCGGAGATGCTCGCCCAGCTGATCCGACATGCGCCGCAGCTCGTCGTGCAGGCGCTCGGGGTCGGCGATGTCGCGGGCGAAGGTCTCCTCCAGCGAGATCGAGATGCGCTCGGTCGAGACCTCGAGTGACCGCCCGTCGATGCCGCGCGCGCGGTCGCGCAGCTCGCGTCCGACCTTGCCCCGCATGACCTGCCGCAGGTCGTCGTCGGTGAGCGCGGCGATGTCGCCGATCGTCTCGATCCCGAGGCGGACGAGGCGCTCCTCTGCACGCGGGCCGACGCCCGGGAGGATCCGGATCGGGAAGGGCGCGAGGAACGCGGCCTCGCGGCCGGGGCGGACGACCGTCAGCCCGCCGGGCTTGTGCCGGTCGGAGGCGACCTTCGCGACGACCTTCGACGTCGCAACGCCGAGCGAGCACGAGAGCCGTGTGCGCGCCCGCACGACCGCCTGGACGGCTTCCGCGAGCGCGCGCGCATCGTCGAACACCGGTGCCACCTCGCCGAGGTCGAGGTAGCCCTCGTCGATCCCCGCCTGCTCGACGGTCGGGACGATCTCGCGGATAGTCGACCAGACCTCCCGCGAGTAGTCCTTGTAGAGCGAGTGTCGTGGGCGCACGAACACGGCGTGCGGGCAACGGCGGAGCGCCTCGGCCGCGGACATCGCGGAGTGGATCCCGAATCCACGCGCGACGTAGTTACAGGTCGCGACGACCCCCCGCCCGTGCGGGTCTCCGCCGACGATCAGCGGCAGCCGGCGAAGCTCCGGCTGTTCCAGCTCTTCGACGGCGGCGAAGAAGGCGTCGAGATCCAGGTGCGCGACGATCATGCGAGCAAGGGTACGGCTCGAACCGGCGCGGCGATCCACGGCAGGCTCGCCGCGCCCGCCGTCGAACGTGCACGGGTGCTACCAGCTCACCTACACGGTTAGCCGCTGCGCTAACAGGAAAGGAACGTCATGGCAAAGAGCACGATCGACCGCCTCACATCGCTCGGTGAGGAGGTGCTCGGCAAGGCCTCGCAGTACCCGCCCGCGAATCGTGTCCTCCAGGGCGCGATGCAGCTGAAGGACCGCGTCGACGACCTCTCGAAGCGGGTCCGCGGTCTCGAGGCGATGGAGAAGCGGATCGCCGTGATCGAGAAGCGAATTGCAAAGCTCGAGGGGAGCGCCAAGCGCGCCACCTCTTCGTCGACGGTGAAGAAGACCGCTACGAAGGAATAGGGACGCGCACGCGCAGGGCGCCCGGCACGATCTCGAACGCCGCGGGAGTCGTGCCGACCTGCTCACCTTCGACCTCGATCGGGAGGTGTTCCGTTGCATCGACGTCGACGCGAGCGCTTCGCAGCACCTCGACCTTGGGATGTTGCACGTGCTTACCCTTGTAGATCTTCGGCGCGGTGGTCAGGAAGTCGAGCTTGCCGACGTCGCCGATCAGCACGACATCGAACAGCCCGTCGTCGGGCTGCGCGCCCGGCGCCAGCATCATGCCGCCGCCGTGCCAGACGCCGTTCGCGACGATCACGTCGTGCATGCGACCGCGGCGTTCCGAGTCGTCGAGCCGCACCGTCACCTCGGTGTTCTCCCACTCGAGGAACACTCGGGTCAGGGCGTAGAAGAAGGTCGCCTTCCCGCCGAGCGCCTTCGACATGCCGTTGGCGCGCTGCGCGACGGCGCCGCTCATGCCCACCGAGCCGACGTTCGCGAACCAACGCTCGGCGTCGTCGCCGCCCCACGTGCGGAAGCGGACGAGGCCCGCGTCGATCGTGCGGGGCCGACCGTCACGCGCGACCTGAACGGCGTCGTCGAACGCGGTTGGAATCCCGTAGGTGCGGACGAAGTCCATGCCGGTGCCGATCGGGATCGTCGCGAGCTCGACGTCGCGCCCGGCGATCCCGTTCACCACCTCGTTCAGCGTTCCGTCGCCCCCGACGGCGACGACGAGCGTCGCGCCGCCGTCGACGGCTGTCGCCGCGAGCTCGGTCAGGTGCCCCGGGCGTTCCGAGAAGCGCGTCTCGCCCGCGAGCCCGAGGCGAGCGGCCCGGTGGGCGAGCTCGGGCCAGCGCTTGCCCGTGGCGCCGCCGCCCGACGCGGGATTGACCAGGAAGACGGTGTCGGTGCTAATGGGCGATCGCGACGTCGAGCGCGATCTTGGTCATGCGATCGACCGACGCACGAAGGTCGTCGTCCGTGATCCGCTTGAACTCGCCCTCCACCACGATGTCGCTGACGGTCAGTAGGCAGCCCGTCTCGACGCTGCGAATCGCGCCGACGGTGAAGAGCGCGGACGCTTCCATCTCGACGGCGAGCACGCCGCGCTTCGACCAGCGCTCGTACTGTCCCTCGTCGGGGTTGTAGAAGACGTCACTCGACACGATCGGGCCGACGTGGAGCTCCTGGCCGACCTCCTTGGCCGCGTGGACGGCTCCGTGGATGATCGACCACGACGCGGTCGGGCAATGAGGCTCGTTCCCGACCAGGTGCATCGCCGTGGAATCGGCGGGCACGGCGGTGAGCGCGACGATCAGGTCGCCGAGTTGATGGTGGGGCTGGAGCCCACCGCACGTTCCGACTCGGATCAGCTTCTTGCAGCCCAGCTGGATCAGCTCCTCGAAGACGATCGTCGCGCCGGGGCAGCCCATTCCCGTCCCCTGCACAGAGACGGGCTTTCCCTTGAACGTCCCGGTGTAGCCGAGGAGGCCGCGCTCGGCGTTCCGCTCGACGACGTCGTCGAGGTAGGTCTCGGCGATGTACCTGGCACGCAGTGGGTCGCCGGGAAGCAGGACCGCGTCGGCGTATTCTCCGGGCTCGGCACGAACGTGAATCGGCACGGGCGCCAGCCTATACAAGGCCGTCTGTAGGAGACTTGCACAGTGGATGTGATCGAGCCGACGCGTGACCAGGTGCTCACGTTCTGTGCGCAGAGCCCGGTCGAGCGTGTCTTCCTCGAAGACGTGGCGCGGCGCGGGCTCGGGAGGTTCCTCGCGGTGCCCGGAGCCGACGGCGCGCTGAGGGCGCTTTGTCACGCGGGTGCAAACCTCGTCCCCTCGGGCACCGGGTGCGCAGCGTTCGCCAGGGCAGCCGGCAGCGTGCGCTCGCGGATGATCATCGGCGAGTCCGGGGCGGTGACCGAGCTGTGGGCCGCTGCCCGCGGCTCCTTCCCGGAGCCTCGCGAGGACCGGCCCCACCAGCCCGTCTATGCGATCGATGAGCCGCCGCCGGCCGGCGACACTGGACTTCGCGCCGCAACCCCGCGCGACCTCGATCGACTCGTCCCGGCGTGCGCGGCGGCACACGAGCTCGAGCTCGGCATCGATCCGCTCGCGCGCGAGCCCGACAGCTTCCGCTGGCGGACCTCGGCGCAGATCGACGAAGGGCGTTCCTGGGTCTGGCTGAAAGACGACGTCGTCCGCTTCAAGGCGGAGGCATCCGCCTGGACCCCGCAGGCGGTGCAGATTCAGCAGGTGTGGGTCGACCCCGAGGCGCGCGGCCGCGGCTACGGCGCGCGCGCGCTCCGGGACCTCTGCAGGCTCCTGCTCGAGACGACGCCCACCGTCACGCTCTTCGTCCGCAGCGAGAACGCCCCCGCGATCGCTCTCTACGAGGCGATCGGCATGCGTAAGGCGCTCGAATACCGCAGCATTCTGTTCTAGGCGCATGCTTGAATGACGTCCTGGAATTGCTCGCGCGGATCGAGAGCCATGTCCGCCGGCACGATCTGATCGCGCCGGGAGGTGAGGTGGTGTGCCTCGTCTCGGGCGGCGCCGACTCGACGTGCCTCTACCACGCGCTCCGCG
Source organism: Thermoleophilia bacterium (assembly GCA_017882605.1). Taxonomy (GTDB): domain Bacteria; phylum Actinomycetota; class Thermoleophilia; order Gaiellales; family Gaiellaceae; genus PALSA-600. The sequence continues at coordinate 23,391 of JADGPE010000038.1, forward strand.
AGCTCGGGTATCGCGTGTCGGCGCTCCACGTCGACCATGGCTTGCGCGGCGGCGAATCCGATGCCGACGCGGCCTGGTGCGCCGAGCGATTCGACGCGGAGATCGTCCAGGGAGCTGCTCGGTGCGCCACCGAGGCCGAGCTGCGTGAGGTTCGCTACTCGTTTCGCGCGGGTTCCCTCCGCGCGACGGGCCACACGCTCTCAGACCAGGTCGAGACGATCCTCTACCGGCTCGCCGCCCGGGGCACGACGAAGGGGATCGAGGTGCGGCGCGACGACGGCGTCGTGCGGCCGCTGCTCTGCGTCTGGCGCGAGGAGACGGAAGCATTCTGCCGGGGGCTCGGTCTCGATTGGCGGACCGACTCCTCGAACCCCGATACGCTGCGCGGCCTGATTCGCCAGCAAATCCTGCCGCTCCTCGAACGGATCCACCCGGCGGCGCGCGAGAACGTCTTGCGCGTCCTCGACGAGCGGCGCACGATGCCCCCTGAGCTCGTCGAGCTGCTCGCGTCTCCTGCCGGCTCGAAGCGGCTCGACCTCGGTGACGGGTTGCAGGTCGTGCGCGAATACGAACGTGTCTGGCTCGAATCGGGGCCTCGTGACCTCGACGGCGCCGTCGAGTGGGGGGCCTGGCGGATCGAGTCGCGCGTGCCGGGTCTCAAGGTGCGGGGCTGGCGCCCCGGCGACCGGCTCGTGGGCCGTTCGAAGAAGGTTCAAGATGTGTTCGTCGATGCAAAGATCCCGCGCTCCGATCGCGAAGGCTGGCCGCTCGTCGTGCGCGGCGACGAGGTCGTCGCGGTTCCGGGGATCGTCGAGGCCGAGGGGGTGACCGCAACTCGTGTCGCAGACTGAGCTCGAACGCGGAGTGGGCGAGATCCTGATCGACGAGGATCGTCTGCAGGAACGGATCCGTGAGCTCGGACACGAGCTCTCCACCGACTACGCCGGCCGGGAGCTGCTGCTTGTCGGGGTGCTCAAGGGCGCCGTGTTCTTCATGGCCGACCTGATGCGCTCGCTGACCGTGCCGTGCGAGATCGATTTCATGGCGATCTCGAGCTACGGCGCCGCCACCGACTCGTCAGGCGTCGTGCGGATCCTCAAGGACCTGGACATCAACATCGAGGACCGGCACGTCCTCGTGGTCGAGGACATCATCGACTCGGGGCTGACCCTCTCCTATCTCTTGCGGAACCTGGAGTCCCGGGAGCCCGCCAGCCTGGAGATCTGCGCGCTCCTGACGAAGCCCGACCGGCGCGAGATCGATGTCCCGGTGCGCTACGTCGGCTTCGAGATCCCGAACAAGTTCGTGATCGGCTACGGCCTCGATTTCGCCGAGCGCTACCGGAATTTGCCGTATGTCGGCGTTCTGCACGCCGATCTGATGCCCGAAGGGGCGTAACTGTCCGGTTACGGAAGGGTTATCCCGCTGACCCCGAGAACATCCACTTGGCTACCCTGAGCGAAGACATTTCGTGAATCGCTTCTTCCGCAGCGCGTTTTTCCCGCTCATCGTGATCGTCCTGCTGGTCTGGCTCGCCAGCCAGACCCTGATCCCGAAGCATTCGAACGCGGTCAAGCGCACCTACTCGGATGTGTGGGCGCTGGCGCAGAGCTCGCCGCAGACCTTCCAGACGGTCGAGTTCAACCCGAGCAAGCGGGCGATCTCGGTCAAGTTCGTCAACGGCAAGTCGACGACCGTCCACTACCCGAGCGACCAGTCGCAAGTGCAGTTCCAGAACGTCCTGCTCAAGCAGGGGATCAACTTCGATTCGAAGGGGACCGGCGGCTTTTCCTGGACTGCGCTGATCGGGTCCTTCCTGCCCTTCTTGCTGCTGATCGGCTTCTGGATCTTCCTGATGAACCAGGTGCAGGGTGGTGGTTCGAAGGTGATGAGCTTCGGCAAGTCGCGCGCGAAGCGGATGGCACCGGACTCCCCGAAGATCGGCTTCAAGGATGTCGCGGGCGTCGACGAAGCGGTCGAGGAGCTGCAGGAGATCAAGGAGTTCCTCGAGAACCCGAAGAAGTTCCAGGCCCTCGGCGCGCGCATCCCGAAGGGCGTGCTGCTCTACGGGCCTCCCGGCACCGGCAAGACGCTGCTCGCGCGCGCCGTCGCCGGGGAAGCCGGCGTGCCGTTCTTCTCGATCTCGGGTTCCGACTTCGTCGAGATGTTCGTCGGTGTCGGCGCCTCACGTGTGCGCGACCTGTTCGAGCAGGCGAAGCAG
>JADGPE010000065.1 GCA_017882605.1 Thermoleophilia bacterium
GTCGACGAGCTCTCGCTCGGCCTCGCCCCGGTGATCGTCAAGCGCCTCGTCCCGACGCTCGCCAGGGTTGCCGAGTCCGGCGCCGGCGTCCTCCTGATCGAGCAGTTCGCGCACGTGGCACTCGGCCTGGCCGAGAAGGCGTACGTGATCGAAGGCGGACGGATCCACTACGAGGGCACGGCGCAGCGCCTCAAGGACGAGCCGGACATCCTCCGCTCGGCCTACCTGCTGCGCGACACTCCCGCGGCCTGAGCTCTCAGGCGTAAGCCCGCTGGCCCAGTCCAGGTTCCGGGCGTGCGGGTCCGTCTACTGGAGGCGAAGTGTGCCGTCGGGTTTGACCCTCGCATTGAACGTCGCTGTGAGGCGCGCAACCGCGCTACGGATCGTTGCCGCAGCAGTTCGCCGCTCCATATCACCGTAGAGGCGGCACGGGAGCCAACGCCACTAGAACGCTCTTTGGACTCACCGCAATACCGAACCCGCACTGCGAGTAGACGACAGCTTGAATGTTGAAGCGGCGAGCACCCAGACCGAGTCGCGCCGCTCATCCGCCATGCCGTCCAACAGGCGCAGATCCCGGCGGCGAGCAGAAAGAAATAGTGGTGTACGCGCCGGCGGCAACAACGGCGCCGAGCAGAGCGAGCCGCGACCGCGTCGGTTTCTCTAACGCGGTGAGAAGGCTCATCACGAGTAGCAAAGGGAACATGCCGCATTACCGGCGCAGGCGACTCCTTCATCACGTTCATTGGCGTGTCGAGCTGCGGGGGCGTATGTTCTTCGCGTCCGGCCCGCAGAGCCCCAGCCATTCGACACGAAGGAGCGGCGATGCCCACCGTTTTCGGCTATCACGACGTGAAGGACAAGGATCACTGGCTCACCTCGCCGAAACGCGAGGAGTTCTTCGGGCCTCTCGGCGTCACCAACATCCGGACGTTCGTCGACCCACAGAACCCGACACGGGTCGGTGTGCTGATGGACGTCGCGAACATGGACGCCCTCACGGCCGCGATGGAGACGGAAGCGGCCGCCGCGGCGATGGCGCATGACGGGGTACTGCCGGAGACACTCGTGCTGCTCGTCGAAGCCTGACCAACCCCCCGTCGCCCGCTTGGACGGCACCGACGTCCGCGCGTCGCCCAGACGCCACTACCGCACGCTGGCGCAGGCGGATGAACCTTGGCGTCGATCCTGCCCATGAAAGGATGAGCGTCCACTGATTCAAACCCACGCGGAAGGACAGCAAAGACATGGCTCTCGGCTTCCATTTCAACTCCACCTCGTTCACTCCGTCGCAGTACGACGATGTGGTCAGCCGGCTGGAAGCAGCTGGCGCAGGGGCGCCCGCCGGTCGGCTCTACCACGTCGCACTCGAGAACGAGGGGCAGATCCAGGTATTCGACGTCTGGGAGTCTCAGGAGGCGTTCGAGGCTTTCGGGGCCACCTTGTTGCCAATCATGGGCGAGCTCGGGGCCGATCCCGGCCAGCCGCAGGTTTCCCCTGTGCGCAACATCATCAAGGGCTAACCACATCGCGGCATCACGATTCGACTACTCGGTGGCGGCACGTCCGCGGCTAAGGCCCCTGATCGCAGATGGCGGCACGGACGTCCGCAGCTTGGTCGGGTGATCCTTCGCGAACGTTGTGCCGTCGTGAGCGCTCTCGAGCAGGCATGATCGTGCCCGTGGATCCGGCAACGAGGTAGCGGTTTGGCGCGGCGAGCAGCCGCGCGTTCGGCGCAGTGTCGCGAGGGCCCGACTGCCGGGCCTCGGGCGGCTGCGCGCCCACCGCTACGACTCGGAGGTACCACGAATGAATCGTCAGAACCTCTTCTCCGACGCCTGGGACGGAGAGAACGAAGCAGACGGGACCCGCCGGCGAATCTTCTGGCGGCCGGACGACGCCAGGATGGGAGCAACGCTGTACGAGCTCGCCCCAGGCGCGCCGGAGACGCGCATACACATGCACTTCGGAGCCGAAGAGATGTTCTTCGTGCTGAGCGGTCGTCCCCTGCTTCGGAACCAACACGGCAAAAAGGAGTTGGCCCCGGGTGACTTCGTCTTCTGCCCCGAGGGACGTGCCGGACTCCATACGTTCAGCAACCCCACCGAAGAACCCGTTCAGATCCTCGCGATCAGTGCCGGGAGCTTCCCGGACGTCGTCGCCTACCCCGAACACGGATATGCCTGGGTGGCGACGCGCGATCCCGATCCCGAGCTACTGGCAAGAGGAGGCGACCCCGGCATCATCGCTCGCTTCGAGATCCCGATCGAGTAATCAGCCCGAGTCGAGGGGCCGCGCGGGCGGCCCCTCGACTCCCGGCCTCAAGGTGCATTCGTGAACGCTGCATACTCTCGGTGTGGACGACGAACAGCCCCCGATCTGCCCTGCTTGTGGCGTGACAATGGTCCCTGCGGCATTGAGCGCACGAGCCGCACGCATCGGCGACTGGGTCTGCCTGGAATGCGAAGAACTGGGCGAGCCGGACGCAGGCTGAGGCTCGGGCGACGCAGAACAGTGGCCCGCGAGGAGGTGAGCCTGAGACGGATCGAGTCGGCCGACGAGCTCGCGGACGCGGCCGTGCTCGCGCGCGAGTTCGGCGACTGGGCGTCCGGGAGGATCCGCGCCGAGCTCGGGATCGTCATCCCGGCCGAGGCGAACCACCCGACCGGCGTGCTCCACGAGCTGCTGGCATCCGGAGGGCGGCTCTACGTCGCCGAGGTCGGCGGCGAAGCGGTCGGCGTCGGCGGGCTCAAGCTCCTGAGCGAGACCGTCGGCGAGATCAAGCGCATGTTCGTACGCCCAGCCGCTCGAGGACTGGGTGTCGGCCGGAGGATCGCCCAGCAGCTGATCGACGATGCGCGGGAGCTGGGCTGCGAGACGATCTACCTCGAGAGCGCGTCGTTCATGCATTCCGCGCATGCCCTCTACCGCAGCGTCGGGTTCGTGCCGAGCGACTCCTACTCGGGCCGCGAGTTCGAAGCTGTCGCCCACGACGTGTCGGTGTTCATGCGGCTCGACCTGACCTAGGTGGCCGGCAATCCGTGCCCGTCGGGATGGTGCTTCTTGCAGACGGGGTGGCCGTGCCCAGGATGGACATGCCAGGCCAGGCGCCAGCAGCGATGGACGTGACAGTTGTGCCTGCGTAGCCACAGGTAGAGCCCGCTCCCGAACGCCGTGATCAGCGTGATGTCGGCAAGCGGCCCGCTGACGAAGTTGTAGCCGCCGCGCGTCGACCAGTGGATCACGTAATGCAGGTTGGCGACGACGAGCACGGCGCAGGCTCTTTCCGCGCCGCTACAGAGTGTCCTTTGTTTTCGCGCAGAGGTCAGTCGCGCGCCTCGAGCAGGTCACGGACGCGCACCTGCTCGGTCAACAGGCGGCGGAAGCACTGGGGTTCGCCCGCAACGTAGGCCCGGCAGAGCTCGTGCCCGGCGGGATAGGTCATCACGTAGGTCCGCTATGTGGGCTCGTTGAGGAAGCGGATCATATGCGCGCTGAGCTGGGAGCTCATCAAGCCCCAGCGTTCGAGATAGGCGCGCACTTCGCCCTCGCTCGCTCCATCCTCGTGCAGCATCAGCGCGGCGTTGACCTCCGCCCACCGGCACGGCGCGAGAGCCTCGTGGACGGCGAGGCCGTGCGCGAGGTCGAACTCGACGCCGGCGTCGCGAACGGCGGCGGCAAGCTCTGCGCGACCTTCCCCCTCGAGCAGCACGGTCGGTGCGAGTGTGGCAATCCCCCTCGGAGACAAGCGACTGCGGCGTTGGCACGAGCACGAGCGTCTCCTTCCCACCGCTCGAACCGCTCCGCCAGCGATCCGTCGCCGGGGAGCAGCTCCTCGAGCCGCTCGTGGGCCGCCACGAAGACGGCTTCGTCGGTGTGGACCGGCCGCACGCCGTAGCAGCCCTCCACCTCGTCGGCATACGAACCGGGCTCGCCGGCCAGGGCACCCGCGTAGGTACGCAGCCCGACCACCTGGTCGCGCAGCCAGCCGTCCTCGAGCTCGTCGAACAGCGCGTCCGCCGCCGCGACGAGTGCCTTCGGCTCGACCGGCGGTTCCGCGTCGACGGCGGCCGCCAGCTCCGGCGGGCCGAAATAGGCGTCGACGATCCCGTCGACGTGCCGGCCCAGCTGCAGCCCCAGCCGGAGGTAGCGCTCCACGGCAGGCCGGATCACCGGGCAAGCTTACGGGACGTCCAACGGTGGTTTCGCCACGGATCTGGCTCTAGGCTGGTGAGGACAACCAAGGAGGCAGGAAATGACGACGGTCGCGGAGATCATGTCGAGCAGCCTGTTGACGGTGGAGCCATCGACGGCGCTGACCGACGCGGCACGGCAGATGGACGGGCGTTCGGTGGGCGCAGCGCTCGTCTTCTCGGGCGGGCGGCTCGCGGGCATCCTGACGGAACGCGACGTCTTGCGTGCCGTCGCCGCCGGGAACATCGAGAGCGCGAGCGTCGGCGACTGGATGACGCGCGACCCCGAGACGGTCGAGCCGTCCGAGCGCGCGGGGCAAGCCGCAGCGATCATGATCCACGGAGGTTTCCGCCATCTGCCGGTGCTCGACGCCGGCAACCCCGTCGGGATCATCTCGATCCGCGATCTCGTGCGCGTCGTGATCGCCGACGAAAGCCCGCGGGGCGCCTAACCGAGAGCGAGCGCAGGCTCGAGCGCCTCTTGCTCGGCGACGACCACTCGGTCGCGGCCCCCTCGCTTGGCGGCGTAGAGCGCGGAGTCGGCCCGCTCCAGGAGCTCCTCGACGTTCGCGGGAGCGACCGTGGCGGCAATACCGGCGCTGACGCGCACAGCGGGAAGCCCGGGAAGATCGCGCACTGCCAGTGCGCGCCGGACACGCTGCATGTACTCCTGGGCGTCGGCGCTGTCGCTGCTCGGCAGCAAGACCACGAACTCCTCGCCGCCGACCCGAGCGACAACGTCGATCTCTCTGCAGTGAGCCGTCAGCACGGCGCCCAGACGGGCGAGCACCCGGTCGCCCGTCTCGTGGCCCCACTCGTCGTTGACCCGCTTGAAGTAGTCGATGTCGATCGTGATCGCGGCAATCGACCGGTGCTCGCGTCTCGCATGCGCGAGCTCGATCGCCGCCGGCTCCTCGAAGCCGTGCCGGTTGAGCAGTCCGGTGAGCTTGTCGGTACGTGCCTCCCCGACCAGGCGTGCGAGCAGCTTGTCGTTGTTGGCCACGAGCACCTGCACGACGGCGGCCACGATCGAGACGGAGAACATGACCTCGATCCAGCGCGCGAGGAAGCGGCTGTCAGCGGGGAGGGAGAGCACGGCGAGGCCGTGGGCCACGCCGATGCAGGCGACGATCGCGACCGCACCGCGACGGCCGAAGAAGAACGCCGTCCAGAGCACCGGCCACATGTAGAGGACGGCCCCGTCGCCAGGGCCGGGCGTCGTCACCTGCGAATAGGCGATCAGCAGGGCTCCGACCGGCCCCAGCGGGGCCAGGCCCCAACGCGGCAGCCGCGGCCCGACCGTGAGCAGGAGCACGACCGCGCCGAGCGCAGCGGCGCCGGGCGTCAGCGAGACGGCCGGCCCGCCGGGAATCAGAGACTCGATCCCATTGATCACGACACCCCCGCCGTACATCGCAGCAGCGGTGTAGGCGATCAAGCGCTTGTTCTCCCGGACGCTCTGGATGGAGTTCACCCAGGGGCCATCGGCATCCCGGGCACCATCCCTTAGAAGCCGTGCTCGACCGGCCGGCTAAGGGACGAGCACGGCGCGGCCGGTGACCTCGCCGTCGTGCAGCTTCGCGAGCACCTCGTTCACCGCCTCAAGCGGGTGCACCTCGGTCCTCAACGTGATCTTCCCGGCTGCATGCAGCTGCAGCAGCTCGTAGAGATCGACCCAGGTGCCGACGAGGTTGCCGACGACCGCGTGCTCGTTGACGACGAGCGCTCCCGACGGGATCGCAATCGTGCCGCCGTAGCCGATCACCGAGTACGTTCCGCCACGCGCGAGCATCGCGGCCGAGTCGGCGTGCGTCCGGTCGGTTCCGACGAAGTCGAAGACGATGTCGGCGCCGCGACCACCGGTCGCCTCGCGCACGCCGTCGGCGCTATCGACGACCTCGTCGGCGCCGAGCTCGGCAGCCAGCCGGCGGCGGCGCTCGTCGGTGTCGACCGCGATCACGGTGCTCGAGCCGAGCTCGCGAACGAGCTGGAGTGCGATGTGGCCGACCCCGCCGACGCCGAGCACGACGGCCGTCGAGCCGGGGACGGCGAGGTGCGCCACGCGCCGCACCGCGTGGTAGGCGGTCAGGCCGGCGTCGGCATGCGGAGCGACCGCGGCAGGCTCGACGCCCGCCGGCAGCTTCAACAGCGACCGTTCGGAGACGAGCACGTAGTCGGCGAAGCCGCCGTCGACGGACAGTCCCGTGAACTCGTGCCGCACGCAGTGCATGTCGTTGCCGCGTCGACATGCGACGCAGAGGCCGCAGCTGTACGGCGGATAGACGAGCACGGCGTCGCCCTTTGCAACGGTCGCGACACCCACGCCGGCGTCGGCGACCCAGCCGGCATTCTCGTGACCGAGAACGCGCGGCAGCGTCACGCCTGCCGGTTCCATCAGCCCCTCGATCGCGTGCAGGTCGGTCGCGCAGACTCCGGCGCCGCCGATGCGCACGAGCACGTCGGTCGGCTGCGAGAGCTCGGGCACCGGCCGCTCGACGAGCTCGAGCGGCCGGTGGTACTCGCGAAGAACCGCAGCCTTCACGTGGCGCCTAGAACGGGAACGGCTCCGCTTTGTCCCTGGAGGTGAGCCACTGCCACTCGGTCCAGAGCTCGAGCTGGCCGACGCCGCCGAAGTGGCCGCCGTTCGACGAGCACTTGAAACCGCCGAACGGAGCGGGCGGCTCCTCGTTGACCGTCTGGTCGTTGATGTGGACCATGCCGGCATCGAGGCGCGCGGCCACGGCGGCTGCCCGCTCCCGGCTCCCCGACTGAACTGCGGCCGAGAGCCCGTACTCCGTCTGATTCGCCAGCTCGACGGCCTCGTCGTCGGTCTTGAACGTCGTGATCGCAGCGACCGGACCGAAGATCTCGTTCCGGAACGCGGCCATCTCGGGCCGCACGCCGCGAAGGACCGTCGGAGGGAAGAACAGGCCGTCACGGTGACCACCGACGACGAGCGAAGCCCCTTCGGCGACCGTGTCGTCAACGATCTTCTGCACGCGCTCCGCCTGCTTCTCGTTGATCAGCGGCCCGAGTGCCACCTTGCCGGTCGCCGGGTCGCCGACGGGCAGGTGCTCCGCCCGCGCCGACAGCGCCGCCACGTAGTCGTCGACGATCGACTCGTGCACCAGATGCCGGCTCACGGCCAGGCAGATCTGTCCCTGATGCAGGAACGAGCCCCAGGCGCCGGCCGAGGACGCCGCCTCGATGTCCGCATCCTCCAGAACGACCAGCGGGCTGTTGCCTCCGAGCTCGAGGACGACGCGCTTCAGCGTGCGCCCCGCAGTCTCGCCGACGATGCGGCCGGTCGCGGTCGACCCGGTGAACGAGATCATCCGGATCGACGGATCCTCGACGAGCGCCTGCCCGATCTCGGGACCGCCGGAGAAGGCGTGCAGGACACCCGAAGGTAGGCCGGCCTCCTCAAAGATGCGCGCGATCACGACACCGCCGGTCACGGGCGTGTTCAGGTCGCTCTTGAGCACGATCGCATTCCCGAGCACGAGCGCCGGTCCGATCGATCGCATCGCAAGCACGATCGGGAAGTTCCAGGGCGCGATCACGCCCACGACGCCGATGGGCACACGCCTCGCGGTCGAGGTCCGCCCGGGGACCGGGGACGGCAGCGTGCGCTCGAGCAGGTCCTCGGTCAGGGTGGCGGCCTGTTCGAGCTGCCCGATCGAGGCCGTGATCTCGACGTCGGCCTTGGGCGGAATGCACCCGGACTCGCGCACCATCCAGGTCGTGATCTCGGCCCGGTGGAGCTCCAGGAGCTCCCCGGCCCGGCTCACGATCGCCACCCGCTCGGCCATCGGCACGGCAGCCCATTCGCGCTGGGCCCGCGCGGCCGACTTCGCCGCCTTGGCGACCGTGGCCGCATCCGCGACGCCGGCGACGCCCAGCACCTCGCCGGTCGCAGGCTCCAACGTCTCGACGGTCTCCGAGGCCTCGACCCAGCCGTCGCTGTAGATCTTCCCCGTCCAGTCGTCCTTGTCGAGGAGCTCCCCGACGATCTGTTCGGTCGCGCTCATGAGACGGTCTCCTCCGCGTAGGTGTTCTCGAGTATGCGCCCGCTGATCAGATCCGCGGCCTTTTCGCCGATCATGATCGTCGCGGCGTTGGTGTTTGCGCGCGTGATCGTCGGCATCACCGACGCGTCGGCGACACGTAGTCCCTCGACGCCGTACACGCGCAGCTGCGGATCTACGACCGAGCCGATCGCGCACGTCGAGGTCGGGTGGTAAACGGTCTGCGAGGCGCGCCTCACGAAGTTCATGATCTCCTCGTCCGAATCGCCGGCCGGAACCGTGAAGGGCTTGCGCACGGCCTTCTTCAGTGGCTCCTGCTCGGCGACCTCCAGCGCCTTCCGCATTCCTGCGATCATGCAACGCCTGTCCTCCTCGGTCGTGAGGAAGTTGCAGAGCACGAGCGGCTTGGAGTCCGGCATCGGGGTGCGCAGCATCACTCGCCCGCGGCTCGACGGCTTGAGCACGATCGGGCCGAAGCAGAAGCCGCTGTCGTGCGGTGCGGCCAACCCCTCGTCGTAGAACATCGAGGCCGAGAGGTGGAACTGGCTGTCCGGAGCATCCAGCCCCGGTCGAGTGTGGAAGAACGCGGCAGCTTCGGGGTAGGCGGAGGTCAGCGGCCCGCGACCCTCCTTCTCGAACAGCTCGAAGTTCTCCGGTGTGAAGATGCCGAAGAGCGACGGCCCATCGGTCTCGTAGTTGAGCTGGCACATGCAGTGATCCTGGAGGTTGTGCCCCACGGGCAGGTTCTCCCGGACCTCCAGCCCGAAGCGCTCGAGATCGTCCGCCGGCCCGATGCCCGAGAGCATAAGTAGGACGGGCGACTGGTAGGCACCGGCCGAGAGGATCACCTCACGCCCGGCGCGGATCTCCTCGACTCCGTTGCCCCGGGCCACCTCGACGCCTACGGCGCGCGAGCCGTCGAACAGGATCCGCAGCGCCAGCGCATCGGTGATCACGTCGAGGTTCGGCCGCTCCTCAGCCGGGTGCAGGAAGGCGGCCGCGGTCGAGTGGCGCCGCCCATCGCGCTGGGTACTCTGGAAGCGCCCGACCCCCTCTTGGCGGGCACCATTGAAGTCGGAGTTGTGCTCGAGGCCCGCAAGCACGCACGCCTCGATCAGCGTCTCGATCATCGGGGCCATCGAATGACTGTCGGACACGCTCATCGGCCCGCCGACACCGTGAAACTCATCCTCGCCCCGGTCATTGTCCTCCGAGCGCTTGAAGTAGGGCAGCACCCCGTCGTAGCTCCAGCCCTCCGCGCCGCCGCCGGCCCAATCGTCGAAGTCAGCACGGTTGCCGCGGAGGTAGATCATCGCGTTGATCGAGCCCGACCCGCCGAGAACCTTGCCGCGGGGCAGGTAGAGCCGCCGGCCGCCGAGGCCTGGCTCCGGCTCGCCGAGGAGATCCCAGTCGACGCTCGACTT
>JADGPE010000066.1 GCA_017882605.1 Thermoleophilia bacterium
GAGCAGCAGATGGTCGCCATGGGCCGCGCGCTGATGTCGCGTCCGAAGCTGCTGCTGATGGACGAGCCGTCGATGGGCCTCGCACCCATTCTCGTCGAACGCAACTTCGAGATCATCAAGCAGGTGCACGAGTCGGGAGTCGCGATCCTCGTCGTCGAGCAGAACGCGAACGTCTCGCTGTCGATCGCCGACCGCGGGTACGTGCTCTCGACCGGGCGTCTCGTCCTCGAAGGAAAGGCGGCCGACCTGCGCGAGGACGAGAACCTCCGGAAGGCCTACCTTGGCCGTTAGGGCGTCGGAGTCCGTCGCCGGCTGCCGCTCGCGCTTCCCGATCTTCGAGCGGCTCACGTACATCAACTCGTGCTCCCAGGGGGCGCTCTCCGACTCGGTGCGCGCCGCCTACGACCATTACCTGACGGGCTGGGACGAGCGCGGCGCGCCGTGGGAATACTGGGTCGAGCGGGCCGAGACCGCACGCGCCACGTTCGCCCGCTTCGTGGGTGGCGAGCCCGACGACGTCGCCGTCACGACGTCGCTCTCGGCCGGCGTGAGCCCCTTCGCGAGCGCGCTCGACTTCAAGGCACGGCCGAAGGTCGTGATCAGCGACTTCGAGTTCCCGACGATCGGCCAGATCTGGCATGCGCAGGAGCTGCGCGGGGCGGAGGTCGTTCACGTGCACGCCGACGGGGCGGAGATCCCGGTCGAGCGGTTCGACGATGTGATCGACGAACAGACCGCAGTCGTCTCGATCGCAGCCGTGTGCTACCGCAACGGCTCACGCCTCGCCGTCGAGGAGATCGCGAAGATCGCACGCGAGCGCGGCGCGCTCGTCGTGCTCGACGCCTACCAGGCGATCGGCACGTATCCGCTCGACGTGGGGGAGCTCGGCGTCGACGTCCTCGCCGCCGGAGTGCTGAAGTACCTGCTCGGCTCGGCCGGGCTCGGGTTCATGTGGACGAGACCGGGTCTCTCCGAGCGGCTCGTGCCGACCCAGACCGGTTGGTTCGCCGACCAGAACATCTTCGAGATGGACATCAACGACTACTCGCCGTCGCCCACGGCGCGGCGGTTCCAGTCGGGAACGCCGCCGGTCCCGTCGATCTACGCGGGCATCGCCGGCCTGGAGCTGATGGAGGAGATCGGGGTCGCCGAAACGCGCGCTCACGTGACGGCCCTGAACGAGCGTCTGATCGGCGGGGTCGACGAGCTCGGCGGCGTGGTCGTCACGCCGCGCGACCCGGAGCAGCGCGGCGCCCTCGTCTGCATCCGCTCGACGGATGCCCCGCAACTCGTTGCTGCGCTTGGGGATGAGGGCATCGTCACCTCGGAGCGCGACGGCAACCTGCGGATCTCCGCCCACGCGTACAACACCGAGGGAGACATCGACGCTGTGCTGGCCGCGCTCGCCCGCCACCGGGGGCTCCTGGCGACGTGAACCTGGTTGCCGCGAAGCGGAACCAGGTTCAGGTCTGAGACGGGCCGCACAAGACACGAACCTGGTTTCGCCTCCGGCGAGAACCAGGTTCAGGCGGTTCCGACTTGCGCTGAGGGCACCTGACATTTTATAAGACTCACTGACGATGCTTCTTCGTGAGGTCGGATATGCGCGGCCGGGATCGCTTGGAGAAGCGATCGAGTTGCTGGCGGCCGATGACGGCGCCCGGGCGCTCGCAGGCGGCCAGACGCTGATCAACGTGATGAAGGCACGCGCAGGCTCGCCCGACGCGCTGATCGATCTGGCCGGGATCGAGGAGCTGAAGGGCATCGAGCTGAGAGCCGACGGCACGCTCGAGATCGGGGCCATGGCGACGTACACCGAGCTCGTGGAATCGAGCGAGGCGCGAGCGCGGCCGATCATCGGAGAGGTGTGCGCGCAGATCGCCGACGTGCAGGTGCGCAATCGCGGCACGATCGGCGGGAACCTCTGCACGAGCGACCCGACCAATCACCTGCCGCCGCTGATGGCGGCGCTCGGCGCGCAGATGACGATCGCGGGGGCGGGCGGCGAGCGGACGGTGCCCGCGTCGGAGTTCTTCCTCGGCGTCTACATGACGGCCGTCGGGGTCGGCGAAGTCCTGACGAAGATCACCGTCCCGGCCGGTCGCTCCGACGGCTTCGCGGCGGTGACCCTCGGGGTCGAGGGAACCTGCATCGCGAGCGCGGCCGCTTCCGTGAACGGCGGCGTGACGATCGCGCTCGGCTGTGTCGATGCAGTGCCCGTCGTCCTGCACCCGGGCTCGGTCGACGAAGATGCTGTGCGCGAAGCCGTGCGAGACGCGAATCTCGACCCGCCCTCCGACGTCCACGCCCCGAGCAGTTACCGCAAGCATCTCGCCGAGGTCCTTGCAGTCCGAGCAGTCAACCAAGCCAGGAGCTGAGATTGAGCACGGTCACGACCTCCAGGTCGATCAAGGTCACGATCAACGGCACGACGTACGAGCGTGAGGTCGAGGCGCGCAAGCTCCTCATCCACTTCATCCGCGATGACCTCGACCTGACGGGCAGCCACATCGGGTGTGACACCGGCAACTGCGGCGCCTGCTCGGTGATCGTCGACGGCTCGCTCGTGAAGAGCTGCATGCTGCTCGCCGTACAGGCGGACGGCGCAACCGTCGAGACGGTCGAAGGGCTGGCGCACGGCGACGAGCTGAACAAGCTGCAGCAAGCCTTCAAGGATCATCACGCCCTGCAGTGCGGTTACTGCACGCCGGGGATGCTGATGAGCGCCACCGCGCTGCTTCGCGCGAATCCGCACCCGTCCGAGGACGAGATCAAGAAGGGGCTGCAGGGCAACATCTGCCGCTGCACCGGTTACTGGAACATCTTCGAGGCCGTGAAGGCGGCGTCGGAATGAGCACCACGACCGCGCCGGAAACCACCGAGGTCGAGGCGCCGGCGCAGGACTGGAAGGGCCAGAGCGTCCCGCGCAAGGAGGACCGCCGGCTCGTCCAGGGTCAGGGCGTCTTCGTCGACGACGTCAAGCGGCACGGGATGGGCTACATCCACTTCGTGCGCTCGCCGTACGCGCATGCGCACATCACGTCGATCGACGTCTCGCAGGCCGAGGAGATGCCGGGCGTCTACGGCACACTGACCGGCGAAGAGGTCGCGGCCCTCACCGATCCGTTCTTCCAGATCTCGTCGGTCCCGGGGGCGAACCTCAAGGACTACGCGCTCGCAGTCGGCAAGGTGCGCTACGTCGGCGAGGCAGTCGTCGCGGTCGTTGCCGAGACGCGTGAGCGTGCTCGCGACGCTTCGGAGCTCGTCGAGATCGAATACGAGCCGCTGGCTGCGATCACCGATGCCCGGCACGCCCAGGACGACGGCGTGCCGACGATCCACGACGATGCCGGCGGCAACCTGATGTGGCACGGCACGTACGAGTGGGGCGATCTCGACGCGGCATTCGCGGAGGCCGACAAGATCGTGACGATCGACGAGCTCCACTTCCATCGCTTCAACTCGACGCCGCTCGAGTGCGACGGGGCCCTCGTCGAATACAACCGGGGCGTCGGGCAGTGGACGATCCACACGAACAACCAGTTCCCGGGCTTCGCCGCGATCATGATGGGGCCGGCCATGCGCACGGGGCTCGACAAGCTCCGTTTCGTGACGCAGGACATCGGCGGCGGCTTCGGCAACAAGATCACGTCGCATCCGCAGCTCGTCGCGTGCTGCCTGCTCGCGCGCAAGCTCGGCAGGGCGGTGCAGTGGACGGAGTGGCGCACCGACTTCCACATGTCGATGTCGCACGGCAACGAGCGCTGGTTCCACGAGACCGAGGTGGCGGTCAAGAGCGACGGCACGCTGCTCGGCTTCCGGACGAAGGCGCTCGACGATGCGGGCGCCTGGCTGCGCTATGAGCCGCTGGGCGGCGTCATCTGGGCGCAGGTCACGCCCGGGATGTACAAGTGGCGCAACATCCGCGTCGATTTCACGCAGGTCGCGACCAACAAGGCGCCCGTGTCGCCGAACCGCGGCTACTCGCGGATGCAGCACCTCTGGTTCACCGAGCGCGTCATCGACATCGTCGCGAAAGAGCTCGACATCGATCCGGTCGAGATGCGCAAGCGCAACTACATCAAGACCGAGGACATGCCCTACGAGACGCCGAACGGCTGCGTCTACGACTCCGGCGACTATGCGCGGATGCTCGACATCGGCCTGGAGCTGATCGACTACGCGAACATCGACCAGCGACGTTTGGAAGCCACTGCGCGTGGAAAGCTCCTCGGCGTCGGCATCGGCTCGACGCTCGACTCGGGAACGAACAACTTCGGCCAGTCGCGGATGATCAACTCCGAGCTGCAGTTCTCGGGGAACAACGAGGTCGCGACGGTCAAGCTCGACATCTTCGGTGAGATCGTCGTCACCCTCGGCACGACGCCGCAGGGCCAGGGCCATGAGACAACGGCGGCTCAAGTCGTCGCCGACATCCTCAAGTGCTCGGTCGACGACGTGCACGTGCGCGCCGGTCACGACTCGTACTGGAACTCGCACGCCGGCTTCTCCGGGACCTACGCTTCGCAGTTCGCGGTCACCGGCCTCAGCGCGGTGAAGGGCGCGACCGACCTGCTCGCGGCGGAGATCAAGAAGCTCGCCGGCGCTGTCTTCGGCGGCGTGCCGGAGGAGGCGCTCGAGCTCGCTGACGGCGGCGTCCGCATCAAGGACAACCCGGACGCGTTCCTGCCCTTCATGGCGTGCGGCGCGATCATCAACGCCAACAACGCGGGGCTGCCCGAAGATCTCGGCGTCACGCTCAACTGCCGCTACGTCTACCGGCCTCCGTTCGAGGTTCCGGACATCGAGCGCAAGTTCGGGAATCTGACGCTCACCTACGCGACGCAGATCCACGTCGCGGTGATCGAGATCGATCCAGAGACGGGCGCATACGACATCGTCGACTACGCCGCCGTCGACGACTGCGGCAAGCGGATCAACCCGCAGATCGTCGAAGGACAGGTGATGGGAGCGACCGCTCATGCGCTCGGCGCCGCGACGCACGAGCATTACGCGTACGACGAGGACGGGAACCTCCTGACGCCCAACTTCTACGACTACCACGTGCCGCACGCGCTCGACATGCCGCCGCTCAAGACCGCAGCCACGGAGAGCCCGTCGCCGTTCACGCCGCTCGGCACGAAGGGCATGGGCGAGGGCGGTGGCGCCGGCATCCACGCGATCTGCGCCGCCGTGCAGGACGCACTCCGCGGTCACGGCGACGCGATCGTCAGCGACAGCTGCAATCCCTATCACCGTGTCTGGGAGATGCTCCAGGCGCCGGCCGAGGCCGGCGGACGCGTTTCGGTGGTGGACGCGTGAACGTTTCCGGCGAGCGCACCTTCGCGGCGCCGAGGCTCGTCGTGTGGGGGGTGTTGAACGATCCCGCCGCGATGGCGCAGACGATGCCCGGGGTCGAGAGTTTCGACGTGCACGACGCGCAGCGGTGGACAGCGAATGTGAAGATCCCACTCGGGCTCGGCGGCCTGAAGATGAAGATCGACATGGACAAGACCGAGGAACGCGAGGCCGAGTACGCCCAGCTGAACATCAAGGGCAAGGGCGTCGGCGCGATGCTCTCGATGATCACCTCGTTCGAGCTCGCGGACGTCGACAGTGGCACGTCGATGAAGTGGGCGGCCGACGTGAAGGTCGCCGGCCCGGTCGGCTCGATGGGGCAGCGCGTGCTGCAGCCGATCGTGAACCAGCAGGTGGAGCATGTGCTCTCCGCACTCGACCGCCAGGTGCAGGACGCGGTCGCGGGCGGAGCCGCTTGATGGCGGTCCCGTTCCGCATCGGCGTCATGCAGCTCACCATGGAGCCGCTCGACGAGATGCTCGCTTCGGCGCGCGTCATGGACGAGGCGGGCCTCGACACGATCTGGCTCGCCGAGGCGTACCCGTGGTGGCGCAAGCACGGCATGGAGGCGCGGTCGTCGACGGTCGTGTCCGCGTTGATGGCCCGTGAGACGAAGCAGCTGACGATCGGCTGGGGGATCATCGCCGCGTCGACGCGGCACCCGGTGCAGGTTGCGATGGACGCGCGGGTCGTGCAGGAGGCTGCGGGGCCGGGGCGCTTCATCGTCGGTTTCGGGACGTCGAAGATCTTTCTCAACAACACGAAGATGCAGACCAAGAAGACGCTCGGCCCGATGCGCGACGCCGTCGAGATCGTGCGGGGTGTGCTGGGCGGTGAGCGCTTCGAGTACGACGGTGACACCTGGAGCGCCGACATTCCCGCGCTGCAGGCAGAGGCCCACACGCCTCGCGACGTGCCGCCGGTGTACGTGGCGGCGACGGCGCCGAAGATGCAGGCGCTCGCTGGAGAGATCGCCGACGGCTGCCTGACGCCGTCGATCACCACACCGGCTTTCGTGCGCTACACCCGCGACAACGTGCAGGCCGATATCGACATCGGGTGCACCGTCGTCGCCTCAATTCATGCGACCGATCGCGACCGGGGGCGCGACGGCGCGCGTGAGATCGCCGGCATGTACCTCGCGAACAAGGTGCAGAACATTCAGGGCTCCGCGGACACGCTGCTCGACCTCGCCGGGCTCGAACAGGATGAGATCCGGCCGGTCGCCGAGGCGATGGAGCGCGGCGGCAGGCTCGCCGCGAAGGAGCTCGTCACCGACGCGATTCTCGACAAGTGCAAGCCGATCGCCGGCACGCCCGAGGAGTGCATCGCCGCGATCGAGGAGTACAAGGATGCGGGCTGCACGCATGTGATGCTCGAGCTCTGGGGCGCCGATCGCCACGAGCAGATCCGGCTGTTCGGCGAGCGCGTCCTCCCGCACGTCAGGGACTGACCAGCCATGCGGCTCTGGATGAACCGTGACGGTTTCGAGACGGTGTCTGACACCGGTTTGCGACGAGGCGTGATCCCGCGGCGGTGGATGAATCGTGAGGGTTTCGTGTCGGTGTCTGACACCGGTCGTGGCCGGTCGGGGCAGGTCGGGGGAGGTGGGGGGCAACCTTGAGGATCAACAAGAACCGGCTCGTCGAGACTGCGAGCGCCATGATCGACGTCCACAGCTTCACCGGCGACGAGCAGAAGATGGCGCAGCTGATGGTCTCGTTCTACGAGCGGATGGGCCTGCAGGTGCAGTGGCAGCAGGTCGAGGAGGGTCGCGCGAACGCGCTCGGGACGTGGCGTGGCACCGGCGGCGGGAAGACGCTGATGTTCAACGGGCACATGGACACGTCGTACTCCGGGCGCGAGCCGTGGCTGAAGAATGTGCCGGGATTCCAGCCGAACGCATTCGTCAAGAACAACCGGCTCTACGGGCTCGGGATCTCGAACATGAAGGGCGCCCTCGCCTGCTACGTCGAAGCGGTGCGCTCGTTGCAGGACGCAGGCGTCCGGTTGCGCGGCGACGTGCTGATCGCGGCCGTCTGCGGCGAGATCGAGAAGACCCAGTACGCCGAGGCGCAGGGCTCGCAATACCGCGGCTATGCGGCAGGGTCGCGCTACCTGGTCACGCACGGAGGCGTCGCCGACATGTGCCTGCTCGGCGAACCGACCGAGGGCAAGGTCGTGCTCGGCCACTTCGGTGCTCTCTGGCTGCGCATTCGCACGCACGGCAACTTCATCCACACGGCGTTCAGTGAGGGCAAGCGCGACCAGAACTCGATCCTGCGCATGCACGAGGTGACGAACGCCGTGCTCGAATGGATCCCCGAGTGGGAAAGCGACGTGTCGAACTCCTATCGAGGTGCGAGCGCGATCGTCAACGTCGGCGCTGTACGCGGCGGCTTCGGTTGGCGCGTCTCGCGCACGCCGCACCACACTGATCTGTTCCTCGACATTCGGGTGCCGCCTACGAAGGAGATGGGAGTTGCGCGGCGCGAAGTGCTCGACTTCGTGCGCTCGCTCGCAACGCGCTTCCCCGACTACGGAATCGAGGGCGAGGTCTACGTCACTGCGCCCGGCGCGGAGATCGAGGAAGGCCACGAACTCGTGCAAGCGGTCGACGCGGCACACGAGCAAGTCTTCGGCGAGGTACCGAGTCGCGACGTGACGCGCTGGTTCAGCGACGCGTCCGCCCTCACGCGCTACGGCATCCCGACCCTCAACTACGGGACCTCGACCGGGCTGATGGACGTGGAGCTCGGCGAGAACCTGGACATCGACGGCCTCGTCAAGACCGCTGAGACCTACGCGCTCGTCGCGCAGAGGATCTGCGCGTGAAGCTCGTCACCTACGACGACGGGAGGGTGGGGCGGATCGAGGGCGAGGAGGTCGTGCGCCTCGACGTTCCCACGATGCGGGAGTACTTCGAGCGCGGTGGTGCGAACGACACCGACGAGCGCGCGGCACGCGCAGACGTGCGTCTGCGCGCGCCGATCATCCCCAAGAAGTTCTTCCACACCGCCGGCAACTTCCGGGAGCACGAGGAGGAGTCGAAGAACGTCAACTGGGCGCATGCAATCGCACCGTGGATCAACTTCTTCCAGAACGTCGACGCGATCATCGGCCCCGACGAGCCGATCATCTATCCGGAGCATCTGACCGAGGAGCTCGACTACGAGCTCGAGCTCGCGGTCGTGTTGAAGCAGGCAGGGAAGTGGTTCTCGCCGGAGGAGGCGCAGGACTACATCGCGGGTTACGTGATCTTCAACGACATCACCGCGCGCGACATTCAGCGCGGGGAGATGAAGTCTGGCGTCTTCAGCTTCTGCAAGGCGATCGATACGTTCTGTCCGCTCGGGCCGTGGATCGTCACGGCCGACGAGATTCCCGACCCACACAACCTCGCGATGGAGCTGCGCGTGAACGGCGAGCAACGGCAGGAGTCGCACTCGAGCCGCATGAGCGTGACGATCCCGGAGATCCTCTCCAACTTCTCGGCGCTCGGGTACTCGGCGGGTGACGTGCTCTCGACGGGCACGGTCGCCGGTGTGGCGGGCTTCAAGTCGCCGGAGGAGCGGGCGCTGCTCTACCTCAAGCCCGGCGACGTGGTCGAGGCGGAGATCGAGCGGATCGGCGTGCTGCGCAACCCCGTCATCTCGTGGCAGGAGGGCCACGGCGAGCCTGCGCCTCCGCGGATTCGCCCCTGGGGCGACGCGTGACCTGGGAACGGGACGACGCGAAGCTCGAGCGCGTCCGCGCGCTGATGGCGGAACGCGAGCTCGACGCGCTGGTCGTGCGCGCGCCGGACAACGTCCTCTACCTGACGAACTTCTGGGGGATGAAGGGGTACGACGCTTGCGTCTTCCCGCGCGAGGGGGAGCCCGTGCTGATCTGTCTCGAAGCCTCTGCGGAGGACGCGGAGCGGATGTCGTGGACGAAGGACGTGCGGCTCGTGCAGGGCTACGCGCCGAACGATCCGCGACCGGTGCCCGCGCGCACGCTCGACGCCGCGCTCGCGGCGTCCTCGGAGTACGAGAAGGTCGGCCTCGAGCTGTCGATGGGCACGCAGGCGACCGATCGCATGGTCGGCGAGCCGACGACGTTCACGAAGAGCTGGTTCGACGCGTGGCCCGGCGCGGACGACGCGATGCCGGTGCTCGTCCCGGCGCGCTCGATCAAGACGGCGCAGGAGGTCGAGCGCATGCGTCTCGCGAACGCGATCTGCGCCGCTGCGACCGAGCACGTGCGCCACCTGATCAAGCCGGGG
>JADGPE010000067.1 GCA_017882605.1 Thermoleophilia bacterium
TTCGTTGAGGAACATCTGGAACGAATCGGTTGTGTAGAGGCTGGTGCCGATCGACAGGTCGAGCTCGAGCTCGTCCTCGTCCTCCGCGTCGGGAGCGACGTCGTGGACGGCGAGCTCCTGGGTGAGCGCCTCGGCCTCGGCCTCGTCGAGGTCGTGGGTGAGGATGGCGTCCGCAACGTCCGCACGGGTGATCGACCCGTGGTCGGTACGGAGCTGGAGCAGCGCCTCGAGCGCTTCGGCGACAGCCGCGGTCATGCTGATTTCGGTCAACGAACTCCTTCGGTCTTCGAGGAAGACGGGCGCGCGGTTTGCGCGTCATCCGTCAACCTTTTCAACGCCGGGAACGGGCACACCATTCCCTCTGTCCTGCTGGGCAACCCAGAACTTAGTAACAGACTGTTACAAAGATGTTAGGACGGGCCCCTGGGTCATATTAAGGTGCAGTCCGCTCGTTTGCAACGAATGCCGCGTGGGTGACAGGCATCTTCTGCGCAAAGAGGGCCTCCACCGCCTCGGCGTAGCGCCGGATCTCGAGCTGGGCGAACTCGGCGTTGCGCAGCGAGACGAAGTTCATCAATGCCCTCGCGTTGACCGTCCAGTAGAACTGGGTGTAGGCCCCGACCGGGATCACCGAGCGGGCGAGCTCGCGGGCGACGCCCTTCTCGACGAGCCGGGCGTAGGCGGCGTAGGCCTCCCGGTAGACCGCTTCCAGCTCCTCGCGGGTCTCCTCGGCGAGCTCGGGCGAGACCTGCTCGAAGCTGTAGGCCCCGGGCTTCCCCACCTGCGTCCGGACGTCTTCGGGCTCCGGCACGTAGAAGTCATCGGTCGCCTTCGCATATCTCATGCTGAACTCGTTGAAGCTGCCGATACGGTGTCGAAACCATTCCCGCGCGACGAAGATCGGGCAGCGGATGTGGAAGCGGAAGGCGTTGTGCTCGAACGGCGAGCCGTGCCGGTCGCGCATCAGGAAGCGGATCAGCCCTTCGTCCGACTCCTCCATCTCCGTCTTACGGCGGGCAAAGCTGACGCGGGCGCCGTTGACCACCGAGAGGTCGTCGGCCATCGCGTCGTCGAGGCGCACGAAACCGTGGTCGAGGACCCGGATGGTGTTGTCGGGGATCACCTCTGTCACGGTCAAGGGAAGCGAACCCTAACTCGCTCCCCGGACGTAGCGTACCGCCGAGTCGTGGTCGATTCGGACATGTCCCGGGGACTGTCCCCAGGACACGTACGGTTTGGCCGTGGCGATCAAGATCGGCACGTCGGGCTGGTCGTATCCGTCCTGGCGACCCGGCTTCTACCCGGCCGAACTGCAGCCGGCGGAGTTCCTCCGCTTCTACGCACAGCGGTTCGACACCGTCGAGCTCAACTCGACGGGCTACCGGCTACCGAGTGCCGACCAGTTCCGGCGCTGGGCCGACGCCGTGCCGGACGGCTTCGAGTTCGCCGTCAAGTTCTCGCTCGTCCGGCTCGACCGCGTCACGACCTTCCTGGAACGCGTGCTCGCGCTCGGCGACCGGCTGGGGCCGGTACGCATCGTGTACGAGGGGCCGCGCGACGACGGCACGCTCTCGTTCGTGCAGGGATCGGTGCCTGGTGAGATCCGCCTCGCCTGGGACCTGCGCGACGAGTCGTGGACGGGCATCGACGAGGTTCTGCGCGTCAACGACCCCGGCTCCGAGCCGTTCCGCTACCTGCGGCTGCGCGAACCGCCGTACTCGGACGACGAACTGCGCGAGCTCGCGGCGACGATCCGAGACCCGGCCTACGTCTACGTGCGGCACGAGGACGAGCCGACGGCGCCGGCAACCGCCGGCCGTCTGCGCGCGCTCCTAGACTGATCGCATGTGGATCGTGCGCGAGCTGGTGCGCCTCGTGGGGCGCATTGCCGTCGCCGTGCTGATCGCGATCCTGATCGCCGAGATTCGCGCCGTGATCAGCGGCGGCGACATGTTCCACACGTTCCGGATCGTCCTCATGCTGATGGGCGTCTTGCTGCTCTTGCTCGCCGCGGGCGGCCAGGGGGTCATGTCCGGCAAGAAGGCGACGCACGACGGCTGGTGGCTGACCCAGGCGTTCGGGACCTTCGGCATGCAGGCGCATCCGGAAGACCCGACGCTCGCGCCGGGCGCCGTCTTCATCGCCAGCGGCCTGATCACGCTGGCGCTCGGAATCGTGCTCTAGTACCCCGCCGCGGCGTGCGCCCGTTCGAGGTGCACGCCGGAGACGAGGATCTCGCTCACCTGGTCGACCGCGAAGCGCAGCTCGTCGTCGGTCGTGAAGAAGTGCGGCCCGAAGCGAAGGCCGGCCTCCGGGCGCGTGTCGCAGATGATCTCACGCGCAGCGAGCTCGGCGTGCACCGCCTGGAAGTCGGGCACACGGAAGACCACCGATCCGCCGCGCTGCTCCGGCTCACGCGGTGAGGTGAGCTCGAAGCCGGCCGCGTCGACCAGCTCGACGAGCAGCGCGGTCTGCCGCATGGAGTTCGCGCGGATCCGGTCGACGCCGATCTCCGCGATGATCTCGTAGCCCGCACTCGCCGCGTAGTTCGCGGCCACGTTCGGCGTGCCGGTGAGGAACCGTGCCGCGCCGGGCGCAGGCTCCATCTCCGTCTCGAACGCAAACGGCCGCGCGTGTCCCTGCCAGCCGGCGAACGCCGGCTCGAGCGTGTCGGCGAGATCGGGGCGCACGTAGAGCCAGCCTGCACCGGGCCCGCCGCAGAGCCACTTCACCGAGCCGCCCACGCAGAACGCGATCCCGAGCTGCGTCACGTCGAGCGGCACCGCCCCCGCCGACTGGTAGGCGTCGAGACAGACGTGCGCACCGAACGTGTGCGCGCGCTCGACGATCCGCTCGATCGGCTGGATCTCCGCCGACTTGTAGAGCACGTGCGAAACGGGAACGAGCAGCGTACGCTCGTCGATCGCGTCGATCACCGCCTCGGCGTCGGGACAGACGACGACCTCGGCACCGAAGCGCGCCCAGGCCTGCTGCACGTAACGCACCGACGGGAACAGACCGTCTTCGAAGACGATCCGGTTGCGCGGCGGCTTCAGGTCGAAGCAGGAGAGGACGATCGCCTCTGCGACGGTCACGTTCTGGTGCATGACGGTCGAGCCGGGCGGCGCGCCGATGATCCCGCCGATCAGGTCGCCGGTCGTGAAGACGGAGCGCCACCAGCCTTCACCCCAGGCCCGCGCGCCGCGCGTCGCCCACTCGCGCACGAATTGCTGCACCCGACGTTCGGCCTCCGCCGGCATCGCCCCGAGCGAGTGGTTGATCAGGTACGTCGTCGACGCGAGGATCGGGAAGCGGTCCCGATAGCCGGTCAGCTCCACGCGGGGAGTATCTACAAACGCCAGATCGCCGTGCCGGTCGTGTGCGAGACCCACACGTGCCCTGCGATGGGCAGCACCACGATCGGCCCCGGTCCGCCGCTGATCGTCTTCACGACCTTCATCGTCGACGGGTCGACGACAACGACGTCGTTCGAGTCGATGCACGGCACCCACAGCTTCTTCGCGACGATCGCCGAGCCGAGCGGATTGCGATGCACCCTGGCGCGGCCGGTCACCTTCAGCGTGCGCGGATCGACCCGCGCGACGACGTTCGTCTCCTGGGAGACGTAGAGCGCGCCGCCGAAACCGGTGACCCAGTCGGCCCCCGAGAGCGGCACCGTGCCCGTGACGCGGTTCGTGCGCGGGTCGAGCCGGAGCAGCTTGCCCGCGGTGTGATCGGTCACCCACAGGTAGCGCCCGATCGCGGAGAGGCCGTTCGGCTCGACACCGACCTTGATCGTCTTCGCGACCTTCTTGCCGGTGATGCGGGAGACCGTGCCGTCGAGCGCGTTGGAGACCCACGCGGAGCCGAAGCCCCACTCGACGTCGTACGGCCCGTTGCCGACGGGCACCGACGCGGTCACCTTTCCGGTACGCGTGTCGATG
Organism: Thermoleophilia bacterium; assembly: GCA_017882605.1. Taxonomy (GTDB): domain Bacteria; phylum Actinomycetota; class Thermoleophilia; order Gaiellales; family Gaiellaceae; genus PALSA-600. The sequence continues at coordinate 3,945 of JADGPE010000067.1, forward strand.
CGGGTGGCGGTATTCGTCAGATTGGCGATCCCCCACACCGCACCCGGCGCCGTCGCGAGGTTGAAGACGCGCGCACCAATCGAGATGCGTTGCAGCACCTTCCCGGTCGCGGGATCGATGCGCAGCACGTTGCCGCTGCCGAGACCGCCGGCCCAGACGCTGCCCCCGCTCGAAGCGAGGCCGTACGTCGGCTCGCCGGCGGCGACCTTCATGGTCGGCACCGCGACGAGCGCGGCCGCCAGCATCGCAACGAGAGTCTTCACGGGGTGAGTGTCGCTGCAGATCCTCCGATCAGGGTCGACCGATCTGAATGTCCGATCGGCCTCGCAGGGGGACGTGAGTCGACGAGGATCGCCGCCGCGAGCAGCACGCTGATCCCGACGAGGCTCTCGCCGGCGAGGCTCCTGCCGATCCGCGACAGGAACCCGGCGTCGGCCCGGTCGAGCGCGGGCCGCACGACGAAGTGGTGGAACGCCCCCCAGAGAAGCGCCACGCAGACGAGACCGATCTTCACGAGCAGCACCTGGCCGTAGCTCTCGGTCCACAGATCGTGCAGCCGCGGGAGCCGGACGATGCTGAGATAGATCCCCGCGGAGAGGACGAGCGCGATCAGCACCGGCGCGAGCCGCGCGAAGCGCAGGAACGCCTGTCGCCGAAGCTGCGGTGCGCCGAACCAGAGCAGCGCAGCCATCGTCGCGAGCGCCCCGATCCAGAGCGACGCCGCGGAGATGTGCACCCAGTCGGCGAGCTCGGTCTTCCACGACGAGCCCGGATCGACCGCGTCGTGCCCCGAGAACGACAGGCCGCCTGCCAGTAGCAGCGAGAGACCGAACGCGGGCACGAGGTACGCCACACGGTCGAGCAGCCATGCGAGGTAGACGAGTGCGAGCACGAGAGCGAAGCCGAGCGTCATCGTCACGAACGCCGTTCCGAAGCGCGTGGCCGTCATCGGCGACAGGTCGCCGTAGAGGAACTTGCCGAACGGCAGCTGGAGCGCATCTTCTGCCCGGAGCGAGAACGCCGCAATCCCCGACTGGAGCGCGACGACCGCTCCGAGCCCGGCTGCGACGGCGATCTTGCGGTCGAGCTCGCGCGGCACCTCGAGGCCGCGCAGCACGATCAGCCGCAGGCCGAGCGCACCGATCGCGAGGGCGATCCCGAGGAACCACAGCCAGCGCACGACGTGCTCACCGCCTGTCGGCCCGCCGGCTCCGTAGGCGTCGTTCACCGACGGCGCCGGGACGCGCACGCCGAAGGTCCAGACGCCGGACACGACATGTGAGTCGGCGGACACGGCCCGCCAGCGAACGGTGTACGAGCCGAGCTTCAGAGGACGCACCGACGCGACGACGTCGGTGCCGTCGGCACGCGACGGACCAGCGAAGTTGCGGCCGACACCGTTCAGCACTCTGATCGCGCCGGGCAGGATCTTCACCTTCTGGTCGAAGTGCAGGCGGATGAGCGCCGGTGCCCGCTGCTGCTCCGTCCCGAACTTCGGCGTGGTCGACTGCAGCGTCGCGTGCGCGGAGGCCGCCGCCGGAAACACGAGGGCTGCAAGCACGATCGATGAGAGGCGCCTCATCGGTGCGGCGTCCCTGCGAGTGACGACAGGTGGCCGAAGATCGGCGCCACGTCGCGGTCGGAGAAGAGCATCACCGACACGGTCACGATCATCAGCGCGAAGCACGACTGGAGAACTGCGGAACGCGGCCGCCAGACGAGCAGCAGCGGAAAGACGGCTGCGACGATGAACGTCCAGCCGAGCAGGTGATGCAGGAACGCCGAGCGCGCGAAGAACCATGGGTTCTGCTCGTGGACGATGAACGCCGTCCCGGTGACGACGAACGCGAGTGGCCAGCTCAGTCGCCAGAGCGGCGAACGAAGCCGGCCGTGCACGAGCCCGAGCTCGGTTCCCCCGGCGAGCATCAGCACCTCGGCCCACGACCCGTGCGCGTACATATGGATCGACGAGTTCGTGAAGAACGCCATCACGGGCCAGAGCAGCACGCCGAGCGAGAAGGCAAGGCCGGGCCAGAGGTACTTGCGCCAGGCGCGCATCTGCCAGACCTCTTCGCCGACGATCGCCTCGCAGAGGAGGCAGAGCCCGACCAGCAGGATGCCTGCTGCGAAGGCCCAGTGCACCATCTCAGCGTGCGGAAGCATCGCGCTCCTCCAGGTCGGACAGAAGCGGCCGCGCGACGAGCAACGCGAAGACGATGCCCACGACGACGACGAGCAGCGGCGGCTCGATCAGGAGCCACCAGACACCCTGGCCGCGCGGATGGAGCAGCGTGACACGGTAGGGCTGCAAGATCGCCCAGACGAGACCGGCGGCCACGACGGTGGGGCCGATCCCCGAGACGATTCGCATTCGGGTCGTGCGGGCGATGGTCGCCGGCAGGCGAGAGACGAACGGTGTTTCCATGTCATCCTCCGGGTCCTAGGGACGTCGGGCGCCCGCGGCCTCTGGGCCGTCCGCGGGTCAGACGGGCAGCGGAGGCGGACGTGACTCGAAGGAGAGCCCGAAGCGATACCGCGGCGCCGCGTCGGCGTCGACGGCACGCGGATGGAGCAGGCCGAGCGCCCCGAACGCGGCGCTGAGAATGCGGCGGGCCGTGGCGATCGTGCTCGCTGCATAGTCCTCGACGTCGTAGAGCCAGCCGGCGACGCGCCAGAGCGCGGCCACGGCGACCGCGAGGACGGCGAAGACCGGAAGGGCGTAGGTGTGCAGCCAGGGTGCGAGCAGCGGCCAACGGCCCGCGGCCGCCTCTTCGGCGTCGGCATGAACGAGGTAGACGAGCGAGGTGGCGGCGAAGGCGGCGAGCCAGATGCGCGGCGAGAGGCCCGGGCGGAAGCGAGGCGCCCGACGCTGAGGGCCGTGGCCGACGGCCGCGAGCAACCGTTCGCCGGCGTCGGCGGCCGCCCAGGCGCGCGTGCCCCGGGCGAGCAGCGCGGCGCAGGCGAGCGCCGCCACGATCTTCAGCGCGACGAGCACGAATGGGTAGTAGCTCGCCCCGGTCGGGGCAAGCGGCTCGACGTGGAAGATCCGGTCGACACGGGCCGTCAGGCTGCGTCCGGCGACCTCGGCGACGACGACGAGGAGCGCGAACGCCGCCAACCCTCGCCGGGGAAGGAGCCGCGCATGCATCGTCGCTCGATCATACCCGGTGCCCCCTGCCCGGCCAGCCTTGCGGCTCGAGCGCGAATGCTGGTTCAATCGCCGGTCATGGGGAACGACTCGGTTTCGGGGCCGCGCGAGCCGCCCGTCCGGGGCATCGAGTCGCGGCACGGCGCGATCGTGGTCGTGCTGGCCGGGGAGCTGGATCTCTACAACGCCGGGGAGATCCGCGCCGCGCTTGCGGAGGCGATCGCCTCGAGCCCGCGCCGCGTCGTGATCGACCTGGCCGAGGTGGAGTTCGTCGATTCGACCGCGCTCGGCGTGCTCGTCGAGGCCCGGTCGCAGCTCGGTCCCGACGGATTTCGCCTCGCCGCGCCACAGCTCGGCACCCGGCGGGCGCTGCAGGTGAGCGGCCTCGACCGCCACCTGCCCGTCCACGACACGGTCGACGCCGCGCTCGAGGGCTAGCCCGGCTCGACGACATCGAGCGCGATCGCCAGGTCGCGATAGACGTCGTGGCCGGGCTGGGAGTAGACGTCGTCGAACTCGACGGCGCCGTTCACCTCGAGGACGGTGTAGCCGACTGCGTCGTCCACGGGCAACAGATCGACGCCTGCGAAGTCGAGCCCGAGCGCCGAGACCGCGGCGACCGCGAGCTCGCGTGCCGCCGGCGGTGGGATCGCAGGAACGACGTCCGCGCCGAGCGTGATGTTCGTCCGCCACTCTCCCGGCTGCGGAACACGGCGTGCCGCACCGATGACGCGGCCTCCCGCGACGAGCACGCGCAGGTCGTAGCCGCAGGCCGGCAGGAGCCGCTGCACGAACGTCCCTTGGCGGATGAACCATCCTCGCCCCGCGATCTCCGAAAGCGTCTCGAAGTAGTCGGACGCCGACTCGCAGCGAAAGACGTCTCTGCCCCAGCTCCCGAAGCGTGGCTTCACGACCACGGGCAGCTCCGGCAGGACACCCGCAGCGCCCGGCGCGACCTGACGACCCGGCGGATGGCGCACGCCGGCGAGCAGCAGGAGCCGGCTCGTACGGAGCTTGTCGTGCGCCGCCAGGAGCGCGGCCGCGCGGTTCAGGACCACGATCCCGCGGCAGCGCAGCTGGACGAGCTCCAGCAGTCCCGCCTCGACGCCGTCGAGCGTCGGCCGGACGTCGATGCGGCCGATCACGAGCTCGCCCGGCTCGACCCGCTCGACCGCCTCGTGCGGGTCGATCGAGGTCGCTGCAATGCCGGCCGCCCGCCAGGCCGCCGCAACCTCCCCGTTCGTGTCGTTCCCGGCTCCTCCGACGAGCGCGACGGACGCCCTGGCGGCCATCTAGGGGACCGAGCCGCCGCTGACGCTCCACTCGGCGCCCGTGACGTAGGACGCGCGATCGGAGGCCAGGAACACGATCACGTTCGCGATCTCCTCGGCTGTCGCGAACCTCCCGAGCGGCCGCGCGGCTGCGGCCGCCGCCAGGACGGCCTCGCGGTCTCCCTGCTGTTCCGCGAGCCCTCCCGGTCCGGTCCACGCCGGTGTCAGTGTGGGGCCGGGGATAACGGAATTGCACCGGATGCCGTCCGAGGCGTACGTCTCTGCGACCTGGCGCGAGTAGGCGAGCAGCGCGGCCTTGGCAACCGAATAGTCGGGCATGTTCCGGCTCGGGCGGCGACCGGCGGTCGACGCGACGTTCACGATCGAGCCCCGGCGCAGCTCGCGCATTGCGCGCAGCGCCGCGCTCGTCGCGCGAATCGTGCTCAGGAGGTTCAGCCGAAGCGATAGATCCCACTCCTCGTCCGTCACATCCTCGAGCCGGCGGACGACCGCGAGCCCGACGTTGTTGACGAGCACGTCGACGCTTCCCAGCTGGGCCTGTGCCTCCTCGACCACCCGCTGCGGCTCCCCGGGCTCGCCGAGATCCGCGGCGAGATGCAGAGCCTCACCGACCTGAGGAGCGTCGCCGCGGCTGACCGTCACGACGGTCGCCCTGCTCTCGACCATCGCCTTCGCCGTCGCGAGTCCGATCCCAGTGCTCCCGCCCGTGATCAAGGCCACCCGGCCGTCGAGCCCAACCTCCATGCGCGCACCCTAGCCTCGCTCCTGCGGCAACAAGAATGAACGCCCTCCCGGCTACACTGGGCGCGCTCCCCGGAGCAGTGCCGACGTAGCTCAGCTGGTAGAGCACTTCACTCGTAATGAAGGGGTCGGGAGTTCGAGTCTCCCCGTCGGCTTCCCTGTTCGACAGATGGCGGAATGGCCCGGCTCAGGACCCGGCGAGCTCGCGGGCGAGCTGCACGAAGAGCGCCTCGAGCGCCAGTTGCGGCGCCAGGTTCAGCTCCTCGAGGCCTCGCCACGTCTCGCGGACGGCCTCGGCT